>CAJKWP010000028.1 GCA_905203645.1 uncultured Christensenella sp. | reverse complement strand
AGTTAAAAATAATTTGTAAAAAACGTAAAAAAAAATGTAAAAAAAAATAAAAAAATTACAAAAAAATACTAGACAAATTTATATTTATTACATATAATATCCGCAGTTACAAAAAGCAAAAAAAAGGAAGGGACTATGAAACCAACACAATATATAAGATGTCCAAGATGTGAACTTAATTATATTCAAAAAAAAGATAAATACTGTGCAGTTTGCAAGGCAGAAATGTCAGCCAAAAAGGAAGATTTTATCGACGATTTGGATCTTGATTTGTGCCCAATTTGCAAAACCAATTATATTCAAAGTGACGAAGTAATGTGTCCAAGTTGTTTGAAAGAACGTGGCATTGATGAAGATGATGAAGTGGCAAAGACACAAAGTGACGAATGGGACAATTATGTAGAGCAAGACGAAAACAGTTTTATTATGCCAAATGAAGAAACTGGAGATTTGACTATTGCGGATATGGATGATCTTGACGAAGATGATTTGTCGTTGGTTGACGATGGTGAATTTGAAGATGATGACGAAGAATCTGAAGAAGAAAATGACGACGATGATTTTGACGACTTTGACGACTCTGATGACATTGATGATGACGATGACGACGACGAAGATGATGATGAATAAAAATGTTTAAAAACAAAAAAATATGTCAATAATGCTTTTGCACAAAAAAGCATTATTTTTTTTGTCAAGGAGCCACAATGAAAAGAAATTTGAACGCACTCAACGAAGTCAAACAACGTATTGCCAGCCTTAAAGGTGTAACGCTTCAAATGAGTATAAATCGCGGAAGAAAAAGATTTGAAGACCTTGTCGCAACAATAGACAATGTATATCCGAGTGTTTTTACAATAAAACAACTTGGAACCGAAAAAGAAAATTTGCAAACCTTTTCATATTTTGACGTGATAAGCGGGGATGTGATCATTCAAAAGTAACAAATTCATCCAAAACAAAAAAAACTGTTATGCATGACCGAAAGGTCAGTTGTAACAGTTTTTTGTTTGAAAATGTTATTCGCTACGCAAGGCGGTAACGGGGTCTTTTTTGGATGCAATGCTTGCGGGGATAAGTCCCGAAATAAGCGTAAGTGTCATGCTTATTGCCACAAGCAATATGGCGTGCAAAATATTGAGCGAAGCAATATGTGGAATTTGTATAAGGCTTACAAGTATCAAATTGGCAGGAATTGTCAAAATATAAGTTACAAAAATTCCAAATGCACCAGAAATAAAACCAATGATAAGTGTTTCGGCATTGAATACACGTTTTACATCTTTTTTCCTTGCACCAACACTACGCAAAATGCCAATTTCTTTTGTGCGTTCCAAAACTGAAATGTATGTTATTATTCCAATCATAATCGAAGACACAACAAGCGAAATCGAAACAAATGCGACCAAAATATACGTTATTGCGTTTATTATTGTTGTAACCGAAGAAAGCATAACTCCGATAAAGTCTGTGTACTCGATTGTGCTTTCTTTTGAAGGTTGTTTGCTGTTGTAATCTTTTATAAAGTCGCTGATATAATCTTTTGCTTCAAATTCGGCTGGGTAAATATATATTGATTTTGGACTGTCAATGTCCGCTACGTCCAAAATCGAAAGGTTGCTTTGCAAACTTTCATCACTTGCAAATTCTGCGTTTGTGAAAACGTTCAAGTTTGGATTTTGCTTTTGAGCCGTAACAACTTGTGTTTGATTGTTTTTGTTTACAAGATATTCTGTCAAATCTTTTGTGTAACCAATCGCACCATTTACAGAACTTATATTTACACCTTGCTTTGGACGAAGAATGCCAACAACTTTGAGTGTTGTGGAATTGTCCAAAACGGTTTTCATGTATCCAGCGTCTTGGCTTTTGTTTTCAAAAATATCTCCATTTTTTTGATAATAATCACCTTGGACCACTATTTTGAACCTTGTTGCCAAAATGTCGTCATAAGAATAACTGTTTGGTGAAGTTTGTTCGGGCAGTGGAGTGTTTGTTGCAATGCTGTTCATTATGGCTTCAATTTCGCTGTAATCACGCATGCCAAGTGCATAAAGCATAAAATCATTTATTTGATTGTATTTGTCAACAACCAACACAACTTCGTCATAATTTGTTGGCCATTTGCTGTTGCCCAAAAGTTCGTATTGACCTTCAAGCATAGATTGGTTATCAAGCATTTCTGTCCATACATCCATTTGATTTGAAAGCATAGTCATCATTGGCATGGAGGCTGTAATACTGGCAGGAATTTCAAAAGGATTTATTTGTGTGTTTTTTGTGTCTGTATAGTCAGATTTATATATGTTCATATTTATATCATAAACACACTGGATGCCATTTACTTTTGATTTGTCCAAATTTTCTTCCAAATACTTTTTGAATTTTTTCAAATCGTTCGTGTGTGCCTTGGTTGCATAATTTCGCATAAAATCTTCCAACACGTTGTTTACATAAATATTGTCTGCATCAGGATACTCGGTTTTTCCCGTGTTTTGATAAAGATTTTCCAAAACCGATGTAAGATTTATGGATGTTTGCTGAATTGTGATAGGGTAGGTGCTCATTGTGTCACGTTCGGTTTTGTCAACGTACGCTTGAAACCCGTTTGACAAGGCAAGCACAAGTGCAATCCCAATGATACCGATGCTTCCCGCAAACGATGTCAAAATTGTTCTTGTTTTTTTGGTGCCAAGATTGCGAAGACTGAGTTTGAATGCTGTCCAAAATCCCATTGATGAATGCTTTTTCAGTTTGCTTTTGCGACCTTTTGCTTTTTTTGCATCAATTTGCTTTTGCCCATTTTGTTCTTGCAAAACGTTTTCTTGCTCGATGTATTCGTCTTTTGCAATTTCGTCAAATTTTTCCAAAACTTCATCTTGTTTTATTGGCATCGAATCATCAATAATAACGCCGTCCAAAATCTTGATTATTCTTGAAGAATACAGGTCGGCAAGTCGCTCGTTGTGGGTGACCATAATAACAAGCCTGTCTTTTGAAAGTTCTTTCAAAATATCCATAACTTGCACGCTTGTTTCGGTGTCAAGTGCCCCAGTTGGTTCGTCAGCCAAAATTATTTTTGGTTCATTTACAATCGCACGTGCAATGGCAACCCTTTGCATCTGTCCACCCGAAAGTTGATTTGGTCGTTTGTTTATTTGTCCACTCAAACCCACTTTTTCCAAAGCCTTGATTGCTTTTTCACGCTTTTCAGCTTTGTTGTATCCCGCAATCGAAAGAGCAAGTTCCACATTTTCAATGACAGTCAAGTGTCCAATCAAATTGTAAGATTGGAAAATAAACCCAACGTAATGATTTCTGTAAGTATCCCAGTCGCCATCATTGTACATTTTTGTGGATTTTTCATCAATTTTCAAATCGCCACTTGTGTACCTGTCAAGTCCGCCAAGAATGTTCAAAAGAGTTGTTTTTCCGCAGCCACTTGGACCCAAAATCGAAACAAATTCGCTCTTTCGAAACCGCAAACTTACACCTTTGAGTGCATCAACAACAGTATCGCCAGTTATGTACTTTTTGGTGATATTCTCTATTTCAATCATGTCTTTTCTCCTTTTATATTTTTTGATTACATTTTTTTGCCTCTAAAAGCCAAACTTAATCAACAAAACATTGTAATGCTTTTTTTTTGAATTACAAAATATTTTGCAAAAAAAATTGCCCAAATACATACGAAAATTGCAAAAATCTTGCACCGAATTTTTGGGGTTTTCTTGCAAACAATTTTTCACGTAACAAAATAATTTGAATTTTTTTTGATTTGTGCTATTCTATCAACAAAAGGGGACTTTGATGAAAAGACAAAAACAAAAATTGTCGCCAGAAACTATTGGCAAAATTGTTTCAACAATCTTTTGTATACTTCTTGTGTGTTTTACAACTCTCGCTCAAATGGAAATTGTTGGCAACAAACAAATATATGAATTTGCGGATATTATTGACCCAATCTCAAAACGTCAGTTGGAGTTTGGTGTTGACGAACAAGGATTTGGATACATAAAAAACGACGATGATACAAATCCAATAAGAGTATTGCAAATTGCAGATATGCACCTTTCTTGCAGTGGAATAGTTGCTAGTCGTGACAGGCTTGCTATCACAGCAGTCAAAAATTTGGTTGAAGCGACAAAACCCGATCTTATCGTTCTTACTGGGGACAACATCTATCCTTCAATCGGAAGGTCATTTTGCACAAACAACAAACTTATGGCACAAACTTTGGCAAAAGTATTTGAAGGATTCAAAATTCCTTGGGCACTTGTTTATGGCAACCATGATGCCGAAAGTTTTGCAAATTGGAACAAGTCACAACTTTCAGAATTTTTCTCAAATCAAAAATATTGTATGTTCCAACGTGGACCAGAAAATATCACAGGTCAGGGAAATTATTTTATCAAAATTTTGTCGCAAAACGGCGATTTGGTGTCGGCGCTTGCACTTTTT
This sequence comes from uncultured Christensenella sp., assembly GCA_905203645.1. GTDB lineage: Bacteria > Bacillota > Clostridia > Christensenellales > UBA1242 > CAJKWP01. The sequence continues at coordinate 11,169 of CAJKWP010000028.1, read as the reverse complement.
GACAGCAACAGCACAATCGCTCCACTCAAATACGACAATATCCACGACGACCAAGTCGAATATTACAAACAAACCATTGCAACGCTCAAAGATAAAAATGGCAACATTGTCCCAAGTTATATGTTTATCCACATTCCACTCAACGAATATGAAACTGCGTGGAATTTGTACAAACAGGGCAGTGACCAAATCAAATTCTTTTTTGGTACAAAAGATAGGTGGCGTATTTGTGACCCCGAGATTCCAGGAAAAATGTTTGACGCTTTGGTGGAAATGGGCAGTACAAAAGGCGTTTTTTGCGGGCATGACCACACCAACAATTTTTCAATTGAATACAAGGGTGTAAGATTAACTTACGGAATGAGCATTGATTACACCGCTTACGTTGGCATAAAATATCAAACAGAACAACGTGGTGGCACGATTTTGGACATAGACACAACAACAGGTCTTGGAAATATCATGCAGGCACCACAGACAAATGGGTACATGCCTTCTTAAGGGTGTTTTCAGAAACGACGAATACTTTATTTTGAAAGGTAGGTCATGCAGTAGGGATGTTCTTTGATGTCGTTTACTGTTATTCCATTTGCAATGCAAATTCCGTCTTTGTTAAAAATGCATTTTGCCTTGCATCCTATCTTCATTGCTTTGCTGTCACGTTGTGGGGCGTACTCTGGTGCACGCTCAAACATCGTTTTTGTTGTGTCGGGCTCATCTTTGTCACATTTTTTGTAAGTCGAGCAAACTATTTGTTGATTTACCAAAATTTCTTTGGCTCTGCACGTGAATTTGTTGTTGTATTCACAATTTGTTTTTCTGCAACGAATATCCATGTCAATCTCCCAATTTTTTTTATTCTGTTAATAGTATTGCTTTTTATTTGCAAAATTATCCTTTTTTGTGTAAAATTTCTTTGAAGGGAGTATGTATGAAAGTAGTATTGTTAAAAGATGTAAAAGGAACAGGAAAGGCAGGCGAGATCAAGGAAGTTGCCGATGGATACGGTCGCAACTTTTTGCTGAAAAACAATCTTGCCAAAATTGCCGACAAAACTCAGATAACAATAAGTCAATCTCAAAAACAATCAAAGGAATATCACAAGGAACAAGAACGTCAACAAGCCTTGAAGCAAAAAGAAAATCTTGACGGCACAAACATCAAAATGTCAATCAAGGTTGGTGACAACGGCAAAATATTTGGAAGCATTACATCCAAAGAAATTGCAAGCGTTTTTGAAAAAATGGGCAAAGATATCGACAAACGCAAAATCTTGCTTGACCAACCAATAAAAGAAATCGGGAACTATAAAATCGCATTGCGCCTTTATCCCGAAGTAACCGCAACAATAAATTTGGAAGTTGTTGCCGAATAAAAACATATCTGAGTGGCACAAAATAAAAGAGAAAAATGCAAGAAATATTTGAAATTCAAACACAACAAAAAAAGTCAAAAATACAGCCAAAACAGGGGTACGAAACGCTTGTATTTTTTGATCAAAAAATTCATGAACTTGACAAGGAAAAAACCTATCCCGCAGGTGTGCAAATTATATTTGTCAAAAATGCAAAGTTCGACGTATTTTGGGGAACAAGGGAAAAAATCGTTTTTGACGTAAACGACGATTTGTTGCACGTGGGACTGAGTGGCGAAATGCAAGTGCAAATAAAAAATTTCAAAAAGTTTTTTTGTGATGTATTGAACGGAAAACAAAAATTTGACGAAGACGATTTGCATGATTTGCTTGTCCCAATAACAGCCAATCAACTGGATATATTTTTGAAAAAATACATAAATCAAAACGACCTTGACCCCACAAAAATCGAAACTTTCAAATCCGAAATGTCACGTGTGTTCAGGATTGAACTTGGGCAAAAACTTGAAAATATGTTTGGAATTGGATGCTCAAACTTTATGACTTTACGTGTACTTGTTGATGAACTTGAACTTGAAAAAATAAAGCAAAAAAACATGCAAATATTGCTTGCCAATCAAATGGAAAATTTTGCAAAAAAACAACAAAAAGATTTGCAAAAAGAAACACAAAAAATGAAAGATTATCAAAACAAAAATTTTGACCAATATGACAATTTGACTCAAAACAAAAAAGAACATGTACAAAACAATCAAAATAAAGCAGATTTTGAAAATGAAGGCGAAATGCTTTTGGAATAAAAGGAGAACTTATGCAGTGGTGGGGATGGCTTTTGATTGTCATCGCAGGTTGCTTGTTGGTGTGCGTAATAATTTTTTTGACAAACTCCAAGCAAAAAAACAATCAAAAATTTTTTGAACAAGACGAAAGACTTTTGCAATCAATGCAAGGCAAACTTGATTACTTGATTGTCCTTTGCGGAATGTATGTTGAAATAAAAGAAAGACTTGAAGGCATCCAAGAAAAAATAAAATATTTTGAACCATCAAAAAATGCACTTGAACAAGACAAACGAATAACAGAACGCATTGACGATTTGAAAGTGGACGTTTCAAGAGCAGTTTCAAAAGGTGTGTTTCATTTGGTTTCAAAACGCATCGGAGAACTTGAACTTTTGATTGTAGAACGTTCACAATTTGAAAGTAATGAATAAAAAAAATTAAAAATAAAGGAAAAATATGGAACTTTTAAGGTGCACACAATGCAAAGGTGACTTGATTTTAAGCGAAGATGGTCTGTCCGGTCGTTGCAAGTTTTGTGGTGCAACTTATCATTTCAAACAACAAAAATCTGAAAGACTTATTTCGCTTTTGAACCAAGCAAACGTTTCAAGGTTAAAGGGCGATTATGACAGTGCAATTTTGGCTTATCAAATTGCAATAAAAGAAGATGAAACCGATGCAGATGCGTACTGGGGTGTGGTGCTCAGTACATTTGGAATTGATTATGTCGAAGACAAAAACGGCGAACTTGTTCCCACTTGCAGACGCACAATCAGACACAGTATTTTCGATGATGAATTTTACAAAAAAGCAATCAAATTTGCCGATGAAGAACAGGCAAAACAGTTTGAACAACAAGCGCAAAAAATTGACCTTTTGCAACAGAGCATAAAACAAAAAATCAACAGCGAAAGCGATTTTGATGTTTTTGTTTGTTTCAAATCTTCAAACGAAGACGGCTCGCCAACAAAAGACCGAACAGTAGCACGTAAAATTTATGACGAACTTGAAGGACGTCAAATCAAAACGTTCTTTTCTGAAGTAACGCTCAAAAATCGTTTGGGGCAAGATTATGAGCCTATTATTTACAAAGCACTTTACACCTGCAAATATTTTGTTTTGGTTTTGACTGACCCAGAATTTTTGCAAGCACCTTGGGTTCGCAACGAATGGACAAGATTCCGTGACAGGGCAAATGAAGAAGGACTTGAAGATCGCACTATTGCAGTATTTGAAAATTTGAAAGAAATCGACTTGCCACCAATATTCCGCAAACAGGGTGTAAACTTGCAAAAATATCCAGCGGGAGGATATGAAATCGAAATAGCCGATGCAATCAAGTTGAAACTTGAACACCAATCAGACAACTTTTCTCAAAAAGAATTTGTACCTTTCAGCCAAGAACAAATTTTTGATATAGTCGAAAAAAAATTGCAAGGTTCAAGAGAAACTTTCAAAGATCGCTTGGACAGAGCAACTGGCTATTTTGATATCGGTGAAAAACAAAAAGCCATTGACATTTTGGATCAGACAATAGATATGTATCCACGCAAAAGTCAAGGCTGGTGGGTTATGACAAACTTTTTGACCGACTATTTTTCCATTGACCCAAAGACTGTTCACGGCACCGAATTGGAACAAAAATTAAGATATAATTTTGAAAACGCAAAAAGATTTGCAACCGCAAAAGAACAACAGACCTTTCAAAAAAAATCCGCAGACTTTTTTTCCAAACTTGAAAACTTTGAAAAAGTAGACCAAATTTGCGCATCCTATCAACAAGACTTGGTTTCGCTTTATCAAGCCAAACAACAATACTCACAACTTGACAACACAAATTCAAAAAAACAAAAAACGTTGCAACAAAACATTGTAATGGCTGACAAAAAGATTGCAAAACTCAAAAAACAACTTTCAAACAAAAATTATTACATAAAAAACTTGCCAAAACAAAACAATGGCTTTGTAAAATTTTTCAAAACTATCGCAGTTATGCTAATTATGTTTGCGATTTTGTACACAACAATCCAAACTATCATTGATGCACAAATTTCCGCAAAAAATATTGTCAAAGATTTGATTGGCGGTGTGATACTTTTGTGTTTGGGCTTTTTGCCATACTTTGTTGCACACAGATACGAACGTGGAAAACGTATCAAAAAAATGCAAGGTGTAATTGATCAAGACCAAAAACTTTTACAAACGCTTGAAAAGCAAAGGTACGAGTATCAATCTCAACTCATGCCCGAACAAAACACTTTGCAAAATCAGGATGTTGGACAAATTGAAAAAATTGAAAACAGCATAAAAATATCTGAAAATCGCTTGAATGAACTTGCACAGTTTGATTATTTGAAAGAATATATGCAACAAAAGTTGGAAAGTCAAAACACCCAAAGTGAACAGGCGATGTCAACACTTTGTCAAAACATACAAGAACTTGAACAAGAAAGTGATACGCTTTTGGAAAATAATATGAAAAAAATAGATTATCAAATAGCATCGTCACCAAAATTTTACAACGAAAATTATCAAAAGTTTGAAAAGAAATCGGATATTTATTTGAAAGAAAATCAAAAATATATTGATATCATTGACAATCAAATCCAAAAAGACAAAGCCGATTTTGATTTTGAACAGTTCAAAAAACAAAACAATATCCTGTATCAAGTGCTTTATCCACAGCAAAATTTGCAAAATGACAACCAAAATGTTGACAAAAATACGCAAAATGAACATAATTTAAGTGAAAACGATGATGCAAATCAAAACGATTTGGAAAATCAGCAAAACAATTTGCCAAGTGAAAAACAAGTTGATAACAAATCTGACGTTGGCAACAAAACTGATGACGACAAATAAAAGGGGAAAATATGTGGCCTTTTACAAAAAACAAGTTTAAAAAATTGAAGAAGGAAGAAGTAACCGACGCAATTTACAAACTTGAAAAGCAAGAACAAATTATTGAAGACGGACTTTTGGACAAACAAGAAGAAATTCAAAGTTTGCTTGAACGTGGCAAAAAAGAAAAGTCCTATGAACTCAGACTTTTCTACGCAAAAAAAATCAACCACTTGAAGCAACAAAGTCAACAAGATATCCAACGTGGAATGTACCTTTTGTACAACGCAAGACTTTTGAACAAACTCAAAGATGCAATCGAAGACAAGGAATTTTTTGTTTCGACAGCACAAATGTCTCTGGGAAATTTGCTCAAAGACCAAAAAGGACTTGCACAATTTTTGAACCAAGCACTCAACACCAAGATTGCCGCCGAAGACGTGCTTACATCCGCTGACGAAACTTTTTGTGATATAGAAAGTTCTTATGAACCAAGCAAACAAATTTATGGACAAACTCAAACAGACGACCAACTTTTGGCAGTGTTTGAAGATGACGACAGTTTTGAAAAAGTCGAACAAAAACAGTCGCAAAATTTTCAAGAAGGGCAACTTGACGACGCCGATCAAGATTAAAGGAGAAGAATATGGGATTATTCAAATCAAATCAAACAAAACAAATCGAAAAAAAGATGCTTGTGCGCAAAACAATCAATTCGATGAACAAGCACATAAACGGTCTTAAAGAACAAAAACAAGTTTACATTGACGCCGCAAAAATGGCAAAACAGAAAAACTTGCCAACACAATACAACCTTGCTATCAGCGGATTGAAAATGACCTTGGCGCAAGAAAAAAAAGCATACGAAATGCTTTTGAACTTCCAAATCACTTCACAAATGAAAGATATGTCACTTATGACAACCGAATTTTTGAAGGGAATGGGCGTTTTGAGCAAGGAAATGGCAAGACTTACCAACAACAAAGAATTTGAAAAAGTACAAAAACAATTTGAAATAGCCATGGAAGGCGTTGAACTGCAAACCGAAAAAATGGACGTATTTTTGGATATGAACCAATCTACTTTTGCTTCCCACGCAACTTCAAACAACCAAGTTGATGATGCCGAAATCGAAAATCTTATAAACGAAGAAATCGCTCAAAGCGATATTTCCGACGATGAGATCGACAAAGAAATTGAACAAATGCGCAAAAAATTGGAATCAATGGATAACAAATAAAAAGGATAAATTATGACAAATTTAGACGCAAGTTTGTTAAACGACAACTTTAATACTTATCTTGAAAGAGCAAAAAAATATCAACAAAAAGGTGATTTGACCATGGCAAGACGCAATTATTTGCTTGCCGGCGAAACGCTTATGAAACTTGCAAAAATAAGTTCGGAAACGTTGAAAAAATCAAGATATGAAAGGGCAAAAAAGATGATTGACCTTGCCGAAAATTTGCCACAGCAAGGCGACACTTTGACAAAAAACAGTTCGCAAAACCAAAAAGAAGCACAAAAAACTTGGGACAGCGCAGTTGTACCCGATATAAAGTTTTCGGACATCGCTGGATTGGAAGATGTCAAAAAGGCAATCACAACCCGAATGATAAACCCAATCAAATATCCTGACAAATACAAAGCATACAACAAAAAAACAGGTGGTGGCGTGCTTTTGTATGGTCCACCTGGAACAGGAAAAACAATGATTGCAAAGGCAATAGCAAACGAAGTAAACGCAAAGTTTTATGCAATCAAAGGCAGTGACATCGTAAGCAAATGGGTTGGTGAATCCGAAAAAAATATCAGTTCACTTTTTGCTCAGGCGCAAAACGACGACCTTGCAATAATTTTCATTGATGAAATGGACAGTTTGCTTGCAAAACGTGGCAAAAATGGTGATTCGCACAATGACAAACGTGTCAACGAATTTTTGCAAAATATCGACGGTTTTGCATCAAAGACAAGCAACCTTTTGCTTTTGGGTGCAACAAACCGCCCTTGGGATATTGACAGTGCAGCAATGCGTTCGGGCAGATTTTCACAAAAAATTTATGTTCCTTTGCCAGATGCACCAGCAAGAAAGTTTTTGTTTTGCAAATTTTTGAAAAACGTACCTTTGGCAAAAGATGTGGACATTGACAACCTTGTAAAATTGTCGCAAAATTATTCTGGCGCAGACATTGAAGAAGTGTGCGACAGGGCAAAGGAAGACCCACTTTTGAAATCAATCAAAACCGACAAAATTGTCGAACTTACAAACCAAGACTTTGCAAAAGCGTTGCAGGCAGTGCCACCTTCGGTCGACCTGAGCACTTTGCAAGATTTTGAAGATTTCAAAAACAAAAAAATAAAATAAAAAAATCAGTTTTTCAACTGATTTTTTTTTGAGAATAATAATATTCAACAAAAATTATTCTTATTTGAGTGGGTTCAATTTGTAACATCCAATGATTGAACAAATGATATCATAGATATTCCAAATTTCGCCTACGATGCAAAGGTTAAGCAAAAGTTTGATAACAAACAATTTTACACTGCCTTTGTAAAGTTTGTCGATTCCAAACCAGCCCAAAAAGAAGCAGATAAGGAACAATACAAGTCCACCATCACCTTTTTTTGCCATGATATTTTTACCTCCGAACATATTATACTATACATTTATTCCGTTTATCAATAAATTATTACAGATTTACAAAAAAATAGCACAAAAAAATTGCAAAGAAACTTTTTAAAAGCGACATCCAAAAATGTACAAATTTGAATAAAATGCCTAAAGTTTTTGTTTTTTCAAACATTTTTTGTTGCAAAAAAAAGCAAGATTTTGTATCATATATCCAAGGAGGAACAAAATGGCAAAGAAGAAAAGTAAAAGTGCAAAATTGAATATCAAAGCGATCATTGCTATCGTAGTTGGTCTTGCAATTTTTGGCTTGGCTTTCATTCCAGCAACAAAAGTTGTTGTTGATTTGGGCGTGCTTGGCAAATCTGAATCAGTATACAATTTTTACACATTGATTGGAAAAGCTTTTGCAGAAGATGCTGCGACCGAACTTGTGCTTATGGGCGTGTTTGATTTGATTACACTTATTTTTGCAGGCCTTACAGTTGTTTTGAGCGTATTGATGCTTTTGGGCGTTTTGAACAAAAAATCAGATATGCTTGCTGTAATTGCACTTTTGGTTATCGCTGCAGCCTTGATTGGTTATATCATTTGCTTCTTTATTTGGAAAGGAAATGTTACAACTTTGGACTTAGGTTCATTGGGAACAATAACCCTTGGCGACAGCGCAAAGATTTCAACATTTGTATACTTTTTGTTGGGTGTTGATTTGGTTGGTCTTGCTGGATATTTTTTGGTTAAATAAAATGATTGAAAATTAAATTTAATTTTCGAAAACACAGCAAGATGCAAAAAAAAGATATTATCGTTTGATAATATCTTTTTTGTTTGCATTCACATTAACCAACATTGTTATTGTTGTCGTTTGGATTGTTTGCTTCTTGTTCATCAATTTTTGACAATGTTTCGTCAATCTTTTGGTTGAGTTCTTCTTGTTGTGTTTTCAACTTTTCATTTTCTTCTTGAATTTGTTGGTTGAGTTTTTCAAGTTCGTCAAACAATTCGTTTTTTGTCACCATTTCTTTTTTTGGTCTGCCACGTTTGCCAGTTGATTTTTTTGCAGCAGGGGATGCAGATTTTGGTCTGCCACGTTTTGCTTTTGATTCGCTTGCAGTTGGTCCAACCTTTTTGGCAGGTCTTCCACGCTTTGCCCTTGGCTTTTCTTCGATGCTTTTGGCTTCGCTTTCATCAACTGTCTTCTTTGGTCTTCCGCGCTTTCCTGTGGTTTTTTTGACTTCTTGTTCAGTTGTTTCTTTTTTTGGTCTGCCACGTTTGCCAGTAGTTTTTGGTTTTTCTTCGGTTTCGGCAGTTTCCTTTCTTGGTCTCCCACGTTTGCCTTGTGGTTTGTCTTGCTGTTCAGTATCGCTTACAATCTTTTTGGGCCTTCCGCGTTTGCCTTTTGGTTTGTTTTGTTGTTCGGTTTCACTTACAATCTTTTTTGGTCTGCCACGTTTGCCTTTTGGTTTTTCTTCAACTGGCTCTTGCAAAGCAGGTTGTTCTTTTTGTTTTTCGTCATCCAAAACAGGTTCAACTGGTTCTTCAACTTTTTCAACCGGTTCTTGTTGTCGTTCAGTAATAACTTCAACAGGCTCTTCAATGTCAATTTCGGGTTGTTCTTCGGTTGGTTGATTTGTCAAAGTTTCTTGTTGAGCAGGTTGTTCAATGTTTTCTGTTTGAGCAGACTCAACTGCTTCTTGGTTTTCGGCAAATTGTTCAAACAAGTTTGGTTCAGCAGGGGATTGAGTTTCCTCAACTGAGTTTGTTACCTGTGCTGTTTCTGTTTGAGCATTTTCAGGTGGAAAATAATTTCCGTCTTTGTCAAAGTGTCCACCATATTCGTCAAAGTAATTGCCTTCTGGGTCATAGTAAGTGCCGTTTTTGTAACGGTAATAACCTTCGCTGTCATAATAACCGCCGTATTCGTCGTATACAGGTTCTTCACTTTGAGCGGTTGGTTCTTGTTGTTCTTCTTGTACGGTTGGTTGATTTTCTGCTTCAACAGTTTCTTGGGCAGGTTGTTCAACAGGTTGTTGAATTTGTTCTTCTTCAACTTGCGGAGCAGTGGAAGATTCTTGTGTTGCGTTCGTTACTGTTTCGCCATATTTCAAATTGTGTTCGACTTGTCTTAATTTTTCATCGTAAAAATCACCATGTTCTACGTCTGACACACCCTTTTCTTCGAGCAATTTGTGAAGTCTGTCAATTTCTTGTTGTTTTTGTTCAAGTTCGGTTTGGTAAGTTTGAGCCGCTTGCATATAATTGTTTTTTTCGTCTGTGATTTTTTGCTTTTCGTCACGGGTTTTTTCTTCCAAATCTTGGTTGATAGCATTGTAAATTTTCCCAGAGAATGTTTTGTATTCGGCTTTCATTGCATCTTCAACATGAAGTCTGCTTTCTTCAAGTTCTGCCTTTCTTGTTTCAATTTCGGCATTGAGTGAACTTGATTCTTGGTTGAAGCGAAGCGAAACGCCTTCATAATCTTTTTCAAGTTGTTCTTGCTTTTTGATTTCGTCAGATTGTTGTTTTCTTATATAGTTGCTTTCGATACGGTTGGTTGATTCTTCTTGTTGTTTTCTGAGTCTGTCAACGTTTTCCTTTGATGCTTGCATTTTGCGTTGATATTCTTTTTGGTTGTTTTCAAAGTTACGTTTCAAGCTTTCGATTTCGCTTTCAAGTTGTTGAATTTCAGCCATAGAACGTTGGCGTTGATTAAGGTAAATTTCTGTTTCCTTCATTGCACGGTCCAAAATTTGTGAGCCGTCCAATCCAAGGTCGTCAAAGTTGTATTCTTCATGTTCAACTGCATTGAGTTTTGCTTCTTCCAACTCTTTTTGTTCTTGTCTTGCTCTTTTTTCCAAAAATTCGTTGAGAACTGGAATACCACGACGAATTTCGTCTTTTGTGAACAAAATTTCAAAGTCGATATATTCTGGAAGGGTAGAGCATGCTTTGTCGATGTATCTGCCAAACAAATGGAAGTTTTGATAAAGACCAGCAAGGTTTGAATTTTGCCAACTGCGAAGAAGTATTGCAAAGAAAGTGTTAAGAACCACAATGGCAACTGGTGTGAGCAAACTGCTTGCCAAAGTCATTGTTGTAAGACTTGTGTTTGTTGTTGCAAAAGTTATGATATTAAACAAAAACGTCAAGATACACAAAGTCCAGCAAATTGACATCAAGTTTTTGATATTTGAAGTAAACGAACTGGTATGTAAAGGTTTGTCAATGCAGTTGTAGTTTGACATGTAATAACTTGGGTCATGTTCGCGATAAAGCATAAATTGTTGCCAATGATATTTCAAAAGTTTTGGCGCTTTTTTCATGCGACGATTGAAATCAATAAGATTTTTTTCATCAATGTATTGATTGTAATAAAGCCACCTGTTCAATTTGTCAAGTGTACGGTCAAGTCGAAGTTCATACGAAAAAGATGACTTGATCAAAAAGAAAATAACCATCACAAGTTCGATTCCAAGACCGATATAAAAGATATAGTTTGGAGTAAGATAACCCTTGTTTGCAAGGTCAGTAAAAAACGTTGT
>CAJKWP010000027.1 GCA_905203645.1 uncultured Christensenella sp. | reverse complement strand
GTAGGGGATCAAAAGAGAAAGGGTTCAAAAGGAAATTTCAAAATACACGTTGTTGCAAAAGCTACTGGCAAAATTGCAGGCAACAAATCAGATATTTATCAATTATATCGATTACCAAAAATTGAACAAAATTCGTTGAAAGTAAGCAAAACTGGCGTTTTCAGTTGGGCAACAATACAAAACAGCACAAATTTTGCAAGTTTTATCGAATTCAACAACATTTCAACTGATGTAGCGGTGCAAGATACTCAGTCAAAAGATTATGCTGAAAAAATTTATGAAACAACTTACAGCGGACAAATAAAATTTTACGTTTGTGCCGTGGGTGATGGTGCAACTTATCTTTCAGGTGAATATCAATCATTGCAAGTTACAAAACTTGATATGCCAAAACTCAATATTTTGGGCAATAGCATAAACATTGAACCAAGTGATTTGAACCCAAGTGCAATGTTTGACATAAAGGTAAGCTTCAAAACCAGTGAAGAAAATATCATCGTTTTGGCAACTTTCAGTCTTAACAGCAACACGTCAAGCACAAACAACAGTTATGTTTTCCCAAAAGAATGGGATGCGTACGACATTGGCGAGTTTGTTTTTGAAGTTGTTGCAACAAGTGATGATTGCATAAACAGTAACACTCTTGAAAAAACTGCTTCACGTGTACAGGGTGGAACGTTCAAAGGTTTTGCAAGAAAAGCAACCGACAGCGACAAAATTGATTTGGTTGTCGAAGTTGGACAAAAAATCGAAAATGCAAGTTATTATCTTGTTTTGAAAAGTGCACAACAACTTGTGATAACAAATGTTGTTCCAAACGAGCAAAATTTGCTTGTGTATGCAATCGAAAATGAACTTTCGTTTGCAATCGGTGCACAAAACTTTGAGTTTGAATTTTATGTTTCAGCACCAAACAAACTCAACTCAGTAACAAGCAAAATCGCAGGAAAACGCTTGAATCAAATAACCAATTTTGCACCAAAAAAAGGTCAAATGTCATGGAATGCAAGCATTGACAGCGAATGTCTTGGATACATTTTGAAAGTTTCAAATGACGATGGCATAAACTTGCACAAACTTTCAAAAGATGTTTTGTCAAGCGAACTTTTTGGATATAGCGGACAACTTGTTTTGAATATCAAAGCACTTGGAAATATAACAGACGAATACAAAACAGAAGATATTATTTTGGATTCAAACTATATTACAAAATCAGTGCAAGACCAAGTTCAAGAAGACAATTTGACAGTTTATAAAAATCCAATTCCAACTGACACAAAAGTTTATCTTGGTCAGTTCAAATTGGCAACAAATCAAAATATATATTCTTGGAAAGCAAAAGTCAATGACACAGAATATACACTCACAGGTCAAATAACCGAAGACGATTTCTTTGTTGGTTTCAGCGAAGATATGTACTTTGGAAACAACAAACTTATCGAAAATACACTTTATTCGATACAGTTCAAAGCGTGCGGAAATGACGCACAAAATATTTTAAATTCTGATTATTCTTCTGCAATTTCAATAAAAATTCATGAAAATCCAATACAAAATTCACAAGATATTCAATTTATGCATTCAAAAGGAAAAATTGATTTTTATGATATAAGTTGGAAATCAAATCCACTTGCAACAAAATATATTTTGCAAATAACAACTCAACAAGCAATATTGCCATTGGAAATGTCACAAATTGTAACAAGTCAAACAATGTATTCACTTGGTTGCAATTATTACCCAAGTGGTACTTATCAAGTTTCGGTTGGCGTGCTTGGAAGTGAAACTTTGGAACAAGGCGACTTTTACTATCTTTCATCCAAAATGTCAAACACAAAAGGCTTTACAAAACTTTCAAAAGCAACAGTAAGAGTTGAAGACGGAAAATTGTGCTGGACCAGCGTTGAAAATGCAAGTGCTTATTATGTGTATTATATGAAAAAGACTTCTGACGACGAAGTAACTTACGAACAATTTATTCAAAATTACACTATGTTTGACACGGCATTTACAAAAACAGAATGGCAACTTCCTGACAACTTTGGTGACAACCAAGCGTTGAGCAATTATTACTTTGGTGTTCGTGCCGTATCAAGTGATTACACACTCTATGCACCAAGTCAAATTGGTCCATTTGCAACTGCTGAAAAAGAAAAAACTGTAATGAACACAGTTACAAAACTTAAAACTCCAGATTCAATCAGCCTTGTAAGTGGTACACTGAAATGGATTGGAACTTACAACGTTGACAGCGAACTTAACATAACCGAAGGTATTTCTCCTTTTGTTTATGACACAAATCACAAATTGAGTGATTATATTGTGTCGTTGCGCTTTGAAGACTCAAACAAAAAGTTTACAACTTGTATGGTTTCGGCATCAATCCTTTTCGACATAGCTCAAGTTGATGTTATGGAAAAATACGGGCTCAGCGAACCATTGGGAGTCCCTTCACTTGCTTTTGTGACAGATATGCTTGGTGTTCAACCAGGTGAATATAGTTTGTCAATTATGCAACGTGGTGACGATATAAATTGGATTAATTCAAATTATACCGCTGGCAAAAATGTTTATGTTCCACACGCACCAAAAATAAGACTTTCAAACTTTGTTTTGTCATGGGATGAAGTAAATTTGATAGAATCAAAACCACTTGGCAATTCCAAAAAGTACACGGTGGTGGCAGAAGATAAAACTTATCGCAGAATAATTTATCAAACAAATGACCTTTCGGTTGATCTTCGTGACCTTGTAAACTCTGACAAACTTTTGGCAGGTGAATACAAAATATTTGTTTACGTAAATGGTGACAGCAGTTATTATCTCAATGGACTTATCTCAAACAAACTTGATATAAAAGTATTGCCAGAAGCAGTAGCAACCATGGAAGGTGGTATCCTTACTTGGAATTCGGTTTCACAAACAGTAAAATACAACATCACAAGTGACTGTGGCAACACAAATTATTATTACGAATTTGAAACAAGCGACAACCGTTGGGACATGAGCGAACTTTTGTGTTTTGACAACCTTAACAACAGATTGTCATACAATATTCAAGTTCGTTGCATAGGTGATGGAACAACAACTATTTCAGGAAAAGTTGCAAACGTTGGAAACGTTATAAAACTTTTGACACCACAACTTCAAGTAAAACATGGCGCTTTTGTATGGGAAAATATTGAAGGTAACGAAGGTTACACTTTGACAATACAAAATCAAGATACTCAAATAATAAATATCGGTAAAGACAAAACAAATTACGAAACAAAAACAGCAGGTTACAACCTTTACAACATAAGAGCGGTTGGAACAACATCATCCAACTTGGATGAAACCAGCACAAGTTACGCAATTTCAAGTTATATGACACAGGGTATTTATGGAATTATGCTTGAAAAAGTATCGGGTCTTTCAATCAAAAACGGAAGATTGATGTGGCTTGCACAAAAAGACTTCAACAACAATGATGTTCGTGGCTTCAAATTGTCATTTGGCGATATAAACTTCTATGAACCTATTTATATAGAAGATTATGCAATAGAATATATTGACGGCGACAAATACATTGCATTCCAAATTGATGAAAAGTTCATTCCAGGTGATTATCAAGTTTACGTTCAAGCATACTCAGATTCTAATTATGTCTATGAACAAAATACTTACAGTCAATTACTTGGTGCAATCGACGTAAGCACAACTTTGAATTTTGCAAAACTAAGACAAGTTTCAAATTTACGTGCACAAAATGGTGTGGCAACTTGGGGCAGTAATGACGAAAAGAGCAATCATTACTTGTTGACATTCACAAAAGATGGACAAAAATATGAATTTGAATGTCAAGGAACAACTTGGGACCCAACAAAATTGTCCGACGAAGATGCAGCAATTTATGCAAAACTTTTGGTTGGAACAAACTACAAACTCAAAGTAAAAGTCCTTGGCAACGACAGTGACCTTATAAATTCCGATTATTGCGAAGAACAAGTGTTCACAAAAATTGACACAATCAAATCAATCGAATATTTGGAAGAACAAGACGAAAGTTTTGTTATAAGATGGTATTTCGATGGACAAGTTGCGGGCATAACAGATTATCATTACGCACTCAAATATGACAACGGAAGCGGACAAAACACAATCTATTCAAATATTTCGTCACAAATAAGACGTGGTTATGATTCAGTCAAAAAGATGTTCTATGGCGAAGTTAACGGAAGTCAACTTTTGGTATCATCAAGCACAAGTTTGAAATATCAAGTCAGTGTAATTCCTGTAAGCCAAACAAATATCTTGGCATCGGATTATTCACAAGAACGCACAGTATTCCCACCACAAGGAATAACAAGTGAATTTGCATTCAACTCTCAAAAACGCAGTATAAGTTGGACGTACACAACTTCGGGAAGTGATGTAAAATTCCGTATCTTGGATGAACTTGTAACATTGGACAAAGACAACAATATTACTGTTCAAAGTTCAAAAATTTATATTTCACAATCAACCGAGTACGTTATTGAAAGCATCGGCTTGCACCGCATAAGCGTTTGTGTTGTGCTTACCGGTGAAAGTGTAGCATCGCCTTATGTTCACTTTGATTACCCAGTTGCAGTTGAAGGGCTTGTAAAAGATAACAACTTTGCAACAGACCTTGGCACGTTTACAATCATCAATTTTGATTTGTTCCAAAGTGGTGACGGCTCAACGGCAAATCCATATTTGATAACAAATCAATCACAATTTGAAAACATAAATCAAAGACTTACACGACCAAGTTATTTGGGAAGCGAACAATGGAAATTTGTTTTGGGTCAAGATTTGACATTTGAAAACGTTGTTTCAATAAATGATTTTGGTGGAATTTTTGATGGGCAAAATTACACAATTACTTACAGTATTTCAAATACAACCGAAAAACGAATTGGCTTGTTCAAAAAATTGCTTGCAAACGGAAAAATACAAAATCTTGGCATAAGAGCAAGTTTGCATCAACAAAATTACACAAGCGTAACCGAATTGTTTATCTCACCATTTGTGATTGAAAACCAAGGAATAATCCAAGATTGTCGTTTGCTTGAATTCAATTACACAAGCGCACTTTCAAATTTGATTACAATCAACTTTGGTGGCTTCTGTGTAAACAACAGCGCAACAATCAAAAATTGTATTTCGTCTGCGGACATAACATTTGACGGCAATATACAACAACAAGGAATTTTGCGTTCAAATATTAACGTTGGTGGTATTGTGCACGCAAACGTAACAAGCACAAAAGCTTTGATTGAAAACTGTGGAAACGATGGAAATATCACTGTTCGTGCACTCACTATCAGCGTAGGTGGAATTGCAGTAAGCCATAACTTGGGTAAAATAAGCGGATGTTATTTCAAAGGTAGTTTGGACGTGTTCATTTCACAAAGCGGAAGTAACATAAACAGAATCGGTGGATTGGCTGCTTTAAGCAAACAAAAAATTGAAAACTCTTATACAAATTGCAATATAACTGTTGACATGAACAATTTGTCAAGAACCGTTTATGTTGGCGGTTTTGTTGGAGAAATAGCCGATGCAAATGGAGCAATTATAAACAACTGCTTTGTTGCAAAGAGCGACATTACAATACAAAATGACAGTTTGCTCAAATGTACAGTAGGTATTTTGGTTGGATATTCAAACGCACAAGGAACACAGTCACAAACTTGTTCGTATTATGCTCAATCATCAACCTTGCAACCTATCGTAAATGCACCAAGCGGTTTTGGTTGTGAAGTGTTCACATCTTATGCCGAACTTTTGGAAAAACTCAACAACAATGATTATGCTTTCAAAGCAAACGGGGATGGAGTTCCAAAACTTCTTTGGGAAGCTTGATTAAAGGTGTTTTCAGAAATAAAAATGACCATGTTGGGTCTAAAAGTATTGTCGCGCCGCTAGGCTTCGGAAATGGCAATTTCATGCCATTTCCTGCAGAATTGCTCTCTCCAATATCTTTTATTCCCCAACAGGTCACTTTTCTTCTGTCTACATAAGTGTCGCGGTTGGTAAGGGGCAAGTTTACTAATTGTGTAGTTGGAAAGACTTTAATATAGTCGGAATGAACTGAAAGTAAATAAAAAAAATGCAGGAGATTGTATCCTGTATTTTTTGTTTTTCAATACAAAACTTTGTACACTTTCAAATTGTTTGATATTTTTTGTATATAATTTTTTGTTTCGGCGTAGGGAATAGATTTCAAAGTTTTAAAGTCACTGCTGTATTCCTTGTTTGAAAGCCAATTTTTTACAACACCCTCTCCTGCATTATAAGCGCAAAGTGCACAGGTTTGGTCTTCAAACTTTTCAAACAAATATTGCAAATATCTGCAACCAATCAAAATATTTTTTTGTGGGTCAAAAAGGTCTTGTTCATTTTGATAATCTATGTCACTGTATTGGCAAATCCAACTTGCCGTGCTTGGCAAAATTTGCATAAGACCAATTGCACCTTTTTTTGATTTTGCATTTAAGTCAAAAGCACTTTCGGTGTTAATAACACTTGCAACAAGTGCACTGTCAAGATTGTATTTTGCACTTGCTGTTTTTATTTGTTCTTTGAATTTTTGCGGATATCTTGAAAATAAACCAAACAAAAACAAACCTGCAAAAAAAATTACAAGACATAAAATTGACAATATTTTTGCAATAGTTTTGTTCATAAATATATTGTATGGGAAAATATTGAAAATATAAATGGTTAAAAAAATAATATTTTGAAAAATTGTTTGAGAAATATTTTGTTTTTGTTAAAATTAAATAAATATTTTCTGCAAAAATAATCAAACAAAAAAATCAAATAAATATTTTGATAAAAATATTTTTTAAAAGGAAAGATTATGGATTGTAATTGCAAACAAAAACCACAACAAAACATTGTCGAGGCTTTGCAACGACAAATGAAAGAAACTGGTTACATCAGTGACCAAGCCGTAAAAGATATTTCAAAAAAACTTGGTGTGTTCGAATCCGACGTTTACGGGGTTTTGACATTTTATTCACAATTCAAAAGGCAACCAAGTGCAAAATATACAATCGAAGTTTGCACAGGAACCGCTTGCTTTATTTTGGGTGCAGAAACATTGATTGACGTTTTGAAAAACAGGCTTGATATTGATTTGTTTCAAACAACAAAAGACAACAGATTTTTTTTGGCAACTGTAAGATGTCTTGGTTGTTGTGGTGAAGCACCAGTTGTAAAAATAAACGACACAATCTACAACAAAGTTACTCCACAAATGATTGACGATATATTGAAAAATCTTGAATAAATTGGGGAATTTTATGAACAAAAACGATTTGATAAAAATAAAAAATCAAAACTTTCAAAACATCAAAGACAGGCTTGACACAAGCAAAAATGCTTTTGTTTTGCTTTGCAAAAGTGGCGATTTGAAACAAATTGATGACTATATTTCGGCAGATGGATATTTCGCATTGGAAAAAACACTTTGCACCATGTCGCAAGATGACGTTGTGCAAACTATTTTGCAAAGCGGTTTGCGTGGTCGTGGCGGTGCAGGTTTTCCAACTGGCAAAAAGTGGCAAATTGCAAAGCAAGTCGATGCAAAACAAAAGTATATTATTTGCAACTGCGACGAAGGTGACCCAGGTGCTTTTATGGACAGGGCAATTGCCGAAAGTTATCCGCACGCTATTTTGGAAGCTATGGCTATTGCTGGCTATGCGATAGGCGCCAACAAAGGAATGATTTATGTACGTGCCGAATATCCAAAAGCTGTCGAAAATTTGACGTATGCCATCGAGCAAGCAAAACAATATGGACTTCTGGGGAAAAATATTTTTTCCAGAAATTTTGATTTTGATATCCAAATAAAACTTGGAGCGGGTGCGTTTGTTTGTGGTGAAGAAACTGCACTTATAAAAAGTTGCGAAGGCTTTCGTGGTGAACCTGCAACAAAACCGCCATACCCCGCAAACAAGGGCTATGATGATTGCCCAACGGTTATAAACAACATTGAAACGTTGGCAAATGTTCCAAGAATAATAAACAAGGGCATTGAGTGGTTCAAATCAGTTGGGGCGCCAAACAACTTTGGAACAAAAGTATTTGCTCTTTCGGGCAAAATAACCAAAAGCGGACTTGTCGAAGCACCTTTGGGTACAACAATAAGACAACTTGTTTATGATTTTGGTGGCGGTATTCCAAATGACAAAGAATTCAAGGCAGTGCAAATGGGTGGACCAAGTGGTGGCTGTATTCCAAAAAAATACATTGACACACCAATAGATTATGAAAGTCTGAAAGATCTTGGCGCAATGATGGGCAGTGGTGGCGTAATCGTTATGGATGAAGATACATGTATGGTCGACATCGCAAAATTCTTTTTGCATTTTTCGGTTGATGAATCTTGCGGAAAATGTACACCTTGCAGACTTGGAAACAAAAAGCTTTTGGATATATTGGAAAAAATTTGCAATGGAAAAGCAAACAGCGCAGATTTGAAACAACTTGAAGAATTGGCGCATTATGTAAAAGAAAATTCACTTTGTGGACTTGGACAGTCTTCACCAAACCCAATTTTGTCAACTTTAAGGTATTTCAAAGACGAATATCTTTCGCACGTCGATGGGCATTGCAGAACTGGTGTATGCAAAAATTTGGTTACTTATGTCATCGACAAATCTAAATGTGTGGGCTGTTCACTTTGTGCAAGAAACTGCCCTGTAAACGCAATTTTTGGGCATCCAAGAACACCTTATGAAATCGACCAAAGAATGTGCATAAAATGTGGAAAATGCAGTCAGTGCCGATTTGGTGCTGTTAAAAGGGGGTAAAAATGGAAATTGTTTTGAATGGCAAACCTTGCAAATGTGTTGCAGGTGAAACAGTTTTGGAAGTGGCGAAACGCAACAATATTTTTATTCCCACACTTTGTTATTTGAAAAATGTTTGCGAAGAATCAAGTTGTCGTATTTGTGTATGCGAAGTAGACGGCAGATTGAGACCTGTTTGCAGTTTGCCTGTCGAAGATGGAATGGTTGTCAAAACCGAAAGTGAAAAAGTGCTAAATTCACGAAAACACACCTTGCAACTTTTTTTGGAAAATCACCATCGAAATTGCAATCAATGTCAAAAAAATCACGATTGCGACTTGCAGAATTTGTTTGAAATGTACAACATTCTTCCCGAAAGACATGATTTTTACAAGGTTGAAGTTGACAACAGTTCGCCATGCGTAACACGTGACGACAGCAAATGTATTTTGTGCAACAAATGTGCAAAAATCTGCGCAAATACTCAATCGGTTCACGCACTTACAAAACAACAACGCGGGTACAAAACCTTTATGGGCTGTGCCTTTGACAGTGAATTGCGTCACAGCACGTGTGTTGGATGTGGTCAGTGTACATTGGTTTGTCCAACAGGGGCACTTGTCGAGCATTCCGAACTTGACAATGTAACTCAAGTTTTGACAACAGACAAAATTGTAATTGCACAAGTGGCGCCATCAGTCAGGGTATCACTTGCCGAAGCATTTTCAAATCCAATCGGTACATTTGATGAAGGAAGAATGGTGACTGCACTCAAAAAAATTGGATTCAAATATGTTTTTGACGTAAATCTTGGCGCAGATTTTACCGTTATTGAAGAATCAAAGGAATTGTTGGAAAGAGTAAAGTCTGGAAAAGATTTGCCACTGTTTTCATCGTGTTGTCCCGCTTGGTTCAAATTTGTACAGAATTTTTATCCAGACTATGCAAATCATATTTCATCTTGCAAAAGTCCAACCGAAATGCTTGGCGCAATAATAAAAAATTATTACAGCAAAAAACTTGGTGTTTCGGCTGATGATATTGTTGTCGTAGGCATTATGCCATGTACTGCAAAAAAAGGAGAAAAACAACGCGGAAAAGATGTTGATTTTGTTTTGACTACAAGGGAACTTGCAAAACTTATAAAATTGTTTGATATTGATTACAACAATTTGCCAAGCTCGCCCTTTGATTCGCCACTTTCGTATTACAGCGGTGCTGGTCTTATTTTTGGTGCTACTGGTGGGGTTACCGAAGCGGTACTTCGCAACGTTTTGAGTCAACTTGACCCACAAAATACCCAAATCGACTTTGAAAATGTAAGAAAATCCGATGGAAGAAAGGAAGTAGAAATCTCTGCGAAAAATACAAAACTGCACCTTTGCATAGTCAACGGACTTGCAAACGCTCGCAAGGTGATGGAAGATATCGCAAGTGGCAAAAAACATTATGATTTTGTCGAAGTTATGGCGTGCCCTGGTGGTTGCGTCAACGGCGGCGGACAGATTTATGTTGATTATCAAAAAATTGACATACAAGATGTAAAACTGGCAAGGGCAAATTCGCTTTATCAAAAAGACAAGCATATGAAAGAACGAAAAAGCAGTCAAAACACTTCTTTGCAACAAATTTATGACGACTTTTTTATTCCTTCGCCACAAATGGCAAAACAGTTACTTCATTACAGGCATTGAAAATCTTTTTCCAAGAATTTTATTTGTCGAAATTACAAATAATATGATATACTTACAAAAATGGAGAAAATATGAAAAAGTCACACTTTTTTGTTAGTTTGTTTTTGCTGGTGATGTGCATTATGCCATGCCTGTTTTTGCAAAACGGAAAAAGTTTTGCAAAAAACGAGCAAAATAACATCATTGAAATATCTTCATTGGCAGAATTAACAAATCCCGATAATTTTGAAAAAAAATTCAAATTGACGTCAGATATTGACCTTTCACAAGATGTTTGGACACCAATCGGTTGGCAGGAAAATACAAAAACATACAAATCATTCAAAGGTGAATTGGACGGAAACGGTTTTAAAATCAGTGGAATAAAACTTGAAAACGCTAAAAGTTACAACGTTGGTTTGTTTGGCATACTTGAAAACGCAACAATAAAAAATTTGAAACTTGAAGTATCAAGCATCGCGTGTAGCGACGTTGAAGATGTGACCGTTTTGAATATCGGCGCATTGGCTGGACAAATAAAAAGTTCACAAATTCAAAATTGCTATGTTGAATTTTGTGCAGATGACAGTATCCAAAATCAATTTTTTATTGCAAACAAAACAACAGATCAAGACCTGACAACATTTGCAGGGCTGACAAATTCAATTTCATTTGGCGGCTTTGCTGGTGTTATAAGTGAAGGCACAAGTTTTCAAAATTGCCAAAGTAAAACAAAAATCAAAGTACTTAAAGATGCAAGTCAAGGCAAAAATATCAATATTGGTGGAGTTGCAGGTGATTGCAACTTTTCGCGAATCACAAACACAACGTCAAAATTGGATGCCAAAATTGATGTCGAAAATGACAAAATCGACCTTGCCACAAATGTTGGTGGGGTTTGTGCAAATGTGTGTGGTGAAAAAAGCAAAATTCAAAATTGCTATGCGCAAACAAATGTGGAATGTATACAAGAATTTTCATCAACAAATTTTGGTGCAATTGCCGGAAATATTGATTTGTCCTTTGCACCAAAAGCAAAAAATATTGATTATATTTATGCTACCGCAAAATTCAAACAAAACAATGCATCGCAAGTAACAAACATAATTGGAAAACAAAACAATTATTCACTTTCAAATTGCAAATCCGAAGTTTTGACCGAAAATGATTTTGCTATGTTTAAGGATTCGAATTATTGGCAGACCGACAAGATGTGGGATTTTGACAATGTTTGGTCAGCAACCGGCGACGATTTTCCAGTTTTGCAAGTTTTCAAAACTTATACGATTGATCTAAATACAAACCCTATGGTTGATTTTGGACTTTTGACCAATGCAGACAAAAACGTTTCATCAATAAGTTTTGAAAATGACAATTCCAATCAAAAACAATACAAATTTGGTGAAATTGTCAAAATAAACATAAAAATCGCTGAAAAATTCAAAAAATATTTTGATTTGGATACGATTTCAGTTTCAAACACAATTGTTTACAACAGCAAATCATTTTTGGACAACAATTCAAATTTTACAGTCGAAAAACCATCTGATGATTTGTCGCAAGATGGTGCAAAAGATTTTTACACCATAAGTTATCGTTGCAGTGACACCACATCAGGTCAAGTAAGTTTTTCGCTTTCAAAAATCGCATACACCCTTAACGTTTCAACCGAAAATTCGCTTATGGGAAATGTTCGCAATCAATTTTCATCATCGTCACTTGATCAATTCGAGCAAAGCATAACCTATGGGAACAAATACATATTTTTGGCAGTGCCAGCATCAAATGATTTTGCATTCTTGAAATGGTGCTTTGAATATGAAAATGATGAACAAAATACAGATCTTACAACTTCGTCTTCAAGTTACGCATTTGTTTTCGGAAGCGAAACGCAGACAGATGAAATTGATTTCAATGCACACATAACGAGTGGAGCAAAGTTGGTCGCACATTGGACAAGCAACGTTTGCAAAATCCAAATTCAAGTCAAAGATGGCAACACAATACTTGAAGATGGATTTGTTTTGAAAGACAAGGACGGCAACAAAATTGAAAATATTGTCAGCGTTCAAAAAGGGGAGTATACTTTGTCGGTCGAACTTGACGAAAAATATGTTATTGATGGTTGGTATTCACAATATGGAAATCTTTTGGGAAATTCGACAACTTTGAAAAGTGAAACCGATGGCGAAGAAATGATAATTGTTTTGAAAGTTTCAAGACAAAATAAGATTGCTGACCTTACTTGGCTTTGGATTACTCTTGGCTCGATTGGTGGTGCTGGACTGATTACGGTTGTAATTGTTATTATTGTCAAAAAATCAAAAGACAGTGCATACAAAAACTTCTATTAAACTTAAAAACACTTGCAAGCATTTTGAAGATGATTTCCAAAAATAAAGTTATGGAATTTGTTTTGATTGCAGGTGTTTTTTGTATGTGCCAAAAATATTTGCTTTTTTGATTTGTTTATTGTAAAATTGATTGATTTTAAGGAGTTTGTATGGGATTATTTGGCAACAGTGGTTTAAGAAAACTTAACAAAACAGCAAAGAAAGTTGAGGCGCTTGAAGAAGAATACAAAAAACTCAGCGATGAACAACTCAAAGCAAAAACAGAAGAATTCAAGCAAAGATATCAAAAGGGCGAAACTTTGAACAATTTGCTTCCAGAAGCATTTGCAACAGTAAGGGAAGCGTCGAGCCGTGTTTTGAATATGCGTCATTTTCATGTGCAAATTATGGCTGGTGTTGCTCTTCACCAAGGTCGTATCGCCGAAATGGCAACCGGTGAAGGTAAGACTTTGGTTGCAACATTGCCATCATATTTGAACGCTCTTACAGGCAAGGGTGTTCACGTTGTTACTGTCAACGAATATTTGGCAAAACGTGATGCTGAACAAATGGGCAAAATTCACAACTTTTTGGGCTTGACAGTCGGCGTTTCAGTAAGCAGAATGTCATTTGAACAAAAAAAGCAAGCCTATGCTTGTGATATAACTTATTGTACAAACAATGAAGTCGGATTTGATTATCTTCGTGACAACATGGTTGTTGATGCGAAATACCGCATGCAGAGGGGATTTAACTTTGCTATTGTCGACGAAGTCGACAGTATTTTGATTGATGAAGCACGTACACCACTTATTATCAGTGGTCAAGGCACAAAATCAAGCGAAGGTTATATGGCTGCACAAAGATTTGCAAAAACCTTGAAGCCTGAAACCGATTTTGAAATTGAAGCAAAACACAAAACAATCCATCTTACCGAAGATGGTACAGCAAAGGCAGAAAGATATTTCAAAGTTGACAATTTGTCCGACGTTGACAATATGGAACTCAACCATTATATAATGAACGCACTCAGAGCAAATTATATAATGAAACGTGATGAAAACTATATCGTAAAAGATGACGAAATTATCATTGTCGATGAATTTACTGGTCGTCTTATGCAAGGCAGACGTTTCAGTGACGGTTTGCACCAAGCAATCGAAGCAAAAGAAAATGTAAAAATCAAAGATGAAAACAAAACTTTGGCAACAGTGACCTTTCAAAATTTGTTCAGACTTTATCACAAACTTTCAGGTATGACTGGTACAGCCAAAACCGAAGAAGCTGAATTTAACGGTATTTACAATTTGGATGTAATTACAATTCCAACCAATTTGCCAAACAAAAGATTTGACGAACCCGATATCGTTTACAAAAATATCAAGGGTAAATTGCATGCTATTTGCGAAGAAATAAAAGAAAGATACGAACTTGGACAGCCAGTTCTTATTGGTACTATCACCATCGAAAAGAGTGAAGAAATATCCAAAGCACTCAAAAAAGCAGGCATTCCACACGTTGTTTTGAACGCAAAAAATCACGAACAAGAAAGTGAAATCGTTGCACAAGCGGGCAGATACAAAGCGGTTACCATCGCAACAAATATGGCAGGTCGTGGTACCGACATAATGCTTGGTGGCAATCCCGAATTTTTGGCAAAAAGAAAAATGCGTGATGAAGGCTACAACGACGCACAAATTTCGTTTGCTACGTCTTTTGCGAAAGATTTGAGCGAAGATATGCAAAATGCACGAAAAACCTATCAAGAATACTATCGTCAGTTCAAACTTCAAACTGATGAAGAAAAGAAAAAAGTTATCGAACTTGGCGGTCTTCATATCGTAGGTACTGAAAGACACGAATCAAGACGTATCGACAACCAGTTGCGTGGTCGTTGCGCCAGACAAGGTGATCCAGGTTCAACTGTGTTCTTCTTGTCACTTGAAGATGATTTGTTAAAACGTTTTGGTGGTGAAAGACTGCAAGCACTTACAAATTTTTTCAAAATCGAAGACGACGTACCTTTCCAACTAAAAATGCTCTCCAATCAAATCAGAAAGGCACAGAAACGTGTTGAGTCACAAAACTATGCTTCAAGGCGTCAAGTTTTGGAATATGACAATGTCATCAACAAACAAAGGGAAATAATTTACGGTGAGCGTAACAAAGTTCTTGACGGAGAAGACGTTCATAACCAAGTTATGGCTATGTATCCAGATATCGTACACGATTTGGTATATGGTTTTTTGGATACAAACAAACCCTATTATGATTGGGATTTGGAACCACTCAACAATGCATTGGAGGACAGGCTGTTTCCCAAAGGTACCAATCTTGTTACAAAAGACTTTGTCGAATATACTGAACCAAGCGATGTTGTAGAAAAGATTTTGGATATAATATACAAAAAGTACAATCAAAATCTTGAAATTGCAAAAAGTGTTGGTGCAAATTTCGCTGACTTTGAACGCATTGTTCTTTTGAAGGTCGTTGACTCAAAATGGATGGATCATATTGATGATATGATTGTCCTTCGAAATGAAATTGTCCTCAAGGCATATGGTCAACAGGATCCTGTTACCGAATACAAACGTCAAGGCTTTGATATGTTTGAAGAAATGATTGACAATATCAAGCGTGACGTAACAGCACTTTTGCTTAACGTAAATATCGAAGTAAAGGTCAACCAACCGATAAAACGCGAACAACAATACAAACCTATCGAAGTACATGAAGGCTCGGACAGTGCAAAAAGTGAAAAACTTGCAGGAAGAAACGATCCTTGTCCATGCGGAAGCGGAAAGAAATATAAAAATTGCTGTGGAAAAAACAATATATAAAAAAATAA
>CAJKWP010000026.1 GCA_905203645.1 uncultured Christensenella sp. | reverse complement strand
TCGAGATCACCATCAAAACAGAAAGCCGAAAGGCTTTTTTTGTTTTATATTTGAAATTGAGTTTAGCACATTGCATTTTTGATAATTTTTGTTTCATTATATCTTTTCTTTCCTATTTTTTGCAAAATGTTTGTTTGCTTGTATTAAAAACTTGATTTTTTTGGCGAATTCGTGTAATATGCCTTTTAGGAGAAATAAATGGAAAACAATAATAATTTGTCGGCTGAAGTTGATATAAGAAGAGAAAAAATCAAAAGTTTGAAAAATGCCGGTGTGATTGTCTATAAGGACAAGTTTGACCGCACTCACAAAATAAGTGAAGCCAGAAAATTGGAAGATGGTGCAAGGGTAAGAATTTGCGGAAGAATGATGTTCCGTCGTGTTATGGGAAAATTTGGCTTTGCAAATATAAGGGATATTGAAGACAAAATTCAGGTCAGTGTAAGTGTCAATGAACTTGGTGAAAGTTATGACTTTTACAAAAAGATGATTGACATAGGTGACTTTATTGGTGTTGAAGGTACTATTTATCATACACAGACAGGTGAACTTACTGTAAAAGCGGAAAAAGTTGAACTTTTGTCAAAGGCATTAAGACCTTTGCCAGAAAAATTCCACGGACTTGTTGACACCGAAGCAAAATATCGTCAAAGATATTTGGACTTGATATCAAACGAAGAAGCACGCAGAGTATTTTTGGGCAGAAGCAAACTTTTGTCTTTTACCCGCAAATTTTTGCAAGAAAATGGATTTATCGAAGTTGAAACACCTATTTTGCAAAGCGCAGTTTGCGGTGCAAGTGCAAAACCATTTTTGACAAAACACAACGCTTTGGACAAGATGTGCAATCTTCGTATCGCACCAGAAACATATTTGAAACAAGTTATTGCTGGCGGTTTTGACAGAGTTTTTGAAATTGCAAAAGTCTTCCGCAATGAAGGAATGGATCCACAACACTTGCAAGAATTTACTATGTGTGAATGGTACGCTTCATATTGGAATTTTGAAGATAATATAAAATTGTTCCAAAATTTTGTTCGTGGACTTTTGACAGAAATTTTGGGAACGACAACTTTGGTTTATCAAGGCGTGACTTTGGACTTTGGCTCCGAATGGCAAAGAATAAATTACGTCGAAACATTAAGGGAAATCTTGGGATTTGACTTTTTGGACTATACAGAAGTTGATGCACTTGTAAAACGTGTTGAAGAGACAGGACTTTTCAAAGCAAGTGATTTCGAAGGTATCAAAACAGTTGGTGGCGTAATCGATTATATCTACAAACGTAAAATAAGGGTAAACATTGTTCAACCAACAGTGTTATACAATTATCCAACTTGCCTTATTCCACTTGCAAGACGCAATGACAAAGACAACAGACTTATCGACGTGTTCCAAGTTATTGCTGTTGGAAGCGAACTTTGCAAGGCGTACAGCGAACTTGTTGACCCAATCGTTCAAAGAAAAGCATTGGAAGAACAAGCAAAAGCAAAATCGCAAGGTGATGATGAAGCGATGGAACTTGACGAAGATTTTGTTTTGGCTATGGAACATGGCATGCCACCAATCAGTGGACTTGGATTTGGAATTGACCGACTTATGGTCATCTTGTTCGACCAACCGTCAGTAAGAGATGTGGTCTTGTTCCCATTGATGAAATAACAAAAAATAACGGGCTTTCGGGCTCGTTTTTATTTGTTCAATAAAAAAAGCAGGCAAACTGCCTGCTATGGTCAATAAGACCAACAAATTTAGAATACATTTATTTGAACTCGTTATGTTATTCTACAATTACAGTATATCACAAAAGGGGAAGGTTGTCAAAGAAATTATGAAGTATTTTTTGGGTCTTGATATTGGAACAAATAGTGTTGGTTGGGCAGTAACCGATGAAAAATTTAACGTGCTTAGGAAAAATAGAAAACATCTTTGGGGTGTAAGATTGTTTGAAGCGGCAAATACGGCTGAGAAAAGACGAGCCAAAAGGTCTGCAAGACGAGGAAGAGCAAGAAAAAAATTGATGCAATTTTGGTTGCAACAAATTTTTGCGCATGAAATTGAAAAGGTAGATAAAGATTTCTTTATTAGATTGAAAAACAGCGCATATTACGCCGATGATAAAGATTGCAGACTGGAAGGTGGTAAGGATAGTGTATTCAGATTTGACATAGATGGAAAAAAATACACAGACGCAAATTATTTTGCTGATTATCCTACTATTTACAAATTGAGAGAAGAATTGTTAAAAGTACCTGCAAAAGACATACGTTATTTGTATTTGGCAGTTTATAATCTTATAAAAAATAGAGGACATTTTTATGAAAGTGGTGGTGAAAGTGAAAATATTGGTTTTGCTGATTTGCTTGCAAATATAAAAAGTATTTGTGAGCAAATGGATGATGTCGAAGTTACTTTTAAAACTGATATATCGGACGCCGAACTGATTAACGTATTGAAAAATAATAAATATAAAAAAGATCAAAAAACAGCGTTGCTTGAATTGATGAATTGTCAGCTGCAAAAAAAACACGGGGACAACAAAGATAAAATTATCGTTGAATCGTTTATTAGTGGCAAAATTGACGTAAACAATTTATTCTCGTTGGACGAAGAAAAATCTGCATGCGTTGACTTAACTGATATCGAAAAATTTGAAACGTGTGTATCAAAATTAACCGGTTTAAGTGACGACCAAGTTCCTCTTTTGGAAAAAATAAAAAATGCGTACGATGAAATTGTGTTAAAAAAGTTGATTGGTGATTGCAATTATGTTTGTGAAGCAAAGTTGAAACAATACAATTTGTACAAAGACGACTTGGCAAAATTGAAAACATTTATACGAAAGTATCATAAAAGCAGATACAAAGAAATATTCAGAAGTTCGTATACAACAAACAATGAAAAAATAAACTATTCTCTTTACACACAAAGATTGGTACTTGGTGGCAAGAATGTGAAGCTTGGCATTGAACTACAAAAAGATGGTAATAATTATAAAGAAATTTATCATGATTACAAAAAAAATATTGAATCTTTGCACAAATATCTGAAAAATATTTTGGAAAGTGAACCGGAATTTCAAGATGCAAATTACGAAACAAGCAAGAAAGCAATTTTGGACAAAGTTACAGATGGGAGCTTCTTGGTCAAACTGAGAAATAAAGCGAACGCAAGCATACCGAATAGTTTGCTGGTAAAAGAGTTAAAAAAGATATTGGAAACGAATGCGACCAAATTTGAATTTTTGAAGCAAAAAGACGAAACAGGGTTGACTAATGCGGAAAAAATTATAAAAATTATGCAGTTCAGAGTGCCTTACTTTGTTGGTCCGGTAACCGCTAAAAATAATAGTAAAAACGTTTGGGCAACAATCAAAAATAATTCATTGACATATACGCCTTGGAATCTTGACAAAATAGTTGATTTTGATCAATCTGAAAATGATTTCATACGAAGAATGACAAATAAGTGTACGTATTTTAAAAATGAAGACGTATTGCCCAAAAATTCCGTTATTTTTTGCAAATATAAAGTTTTGAATGAACTCAACAAAATAACTGTCAACGGTGTTGCTTTAAACGACGGTAAAGAAGATGTAGATTTGAAAAGAAGGATTTTTGACGAACTGTTTATGACCAAGTCAAAGGTCACTGTTCTTGATATAAAGAAACTGTTGGCACGCAGTGTAAAATATGGGGCTGAACCAAGATCAATTGAAATCGGTGGAATAGATAAAGATTTTAAATCAAACTTAGCACCATACATTACGCTGAAAAATATTTTGGGTGACAAAGTTAACGACGTTACGTTGACCGAAGAAATAATAAAACTGCTTACAATCATGCAGGATAAAAAACGTGTTACGGAAAAATTGAAAAAAGAGTTTCCTTTTTTGACTGATGACGAACTGAGAAAAATAAGAGCATTGAATTATTCTGGATTTGGCACATTGTCCAAAAAAATATTGAATGACGTTCGTTTTGTTGACAAGAGTACCGGTGAAGTTTTCTGTGGTGTAAACGATGCGTTGTGGCATACAAATCAAAATTTGCAACAGATTTTACACAACGAAAAATATACTTTGAAAGAAGAAATTGAAACTATAGAAAAGCAATTTGGTGAAGAGATTGAATATGAGGCGGTTGAAAATTGTTATTGTTCACCAAGTGTAAAACGTGGTATTTGGCAGTCTGTATTGGTTATAAAAGAACTTAAAAAACACCTGGGTGAATATCCACAAAAAATATTTGTTGAAACGACGCGAAGCGATGAAGAAAAGGGTGAACAGGGAAGAAAACTAAGCAGATTGAAAAAATTGCAAGATACTTACAAAAGCAAAAAAGACGAAATATCAAAAATTGCTAAGAATTACAATGAATTGCTTAAGGAATTGAATAACAAGCAAGAAAGTGAATTGAGAGAAGATAAATTGTATTTGTATTTTTTGCAAAACGGAAAATGTGCGTATTCTGGCGAACCATTGACAATCGAAGATTTGAGTGATTGTGACATTGATCATATTATTCCGAGATGTTTTGTAAAAGACGATTCATTGAACAACAGAGTACTTGTGCGTAAAAGATATAATAATATCAAAAGTGATTTGTATCCGCTGCCACAAGAGTGGGTGCAAAACTGTGCACATATTTGGAAATCATGGTTGGAACAGGGAACGATGTCACAAAGCAAGTATGACAAATTGACCCGAAGAGAAAATTTGACACCTGAAGACAGAGCGGGCTTTATCAACCGACAGTTGGTTGAAACGAGTCAGTCGGTAAAAGGACTTATCGATATTTTGCGCAGATTTGTGGAAAATGAGAAAAATATAGTATTTTCCAAGGCGGAAGTTGTAAGTGATTTCAGACGTTGGCACAGTATTCCAAAATGCAGAGATGCAAACGATCTGCACCATGCGATAGACGCTTATCTCAATATTGTCGTAGGCAACGTAACGCGTGCCAAATTTACAGATAATCCGGTAAATTATTTCAAGAAAAAACAAGAACTTGGGGATTTTATACGGCCAATTGAAACCGAAGATTCAAGTGACGACGTGGAGAAACAAACCGAAAATCCACTTAAAATTTTTAACAAGTACATCTATGATTACAGCACTAAAGAATTGATTTGGCAGGGATACAAAGACGTTTCGCGTATTCGGGATATTTGCAAACGTAACGATATATCTGTAAGCAAAAAAATGGAAATGCAAACGAATGCTGCATTCTATTTGGAAACAATCCACAAAAGCAGAAAAAATAATCCGAATACCGAGGCAAAGGTAAATTTGAAAGGAAAAGGCACACTTTCAAATATTGAAAGGTACGGTGGATTTGGTGATCAAACTACTGCATATTTTATGATTGTAAAATCTTTGAAATCCGGCAAAGATATCGTTACAATTGAAAGAATGACAACGTATGCTTACGCAAAAATAAAGTCGAACTTGCTGACCTTGCAAGAATATTTGACGGGGGAACTGGGGTTAAATAACCCGGTAATTTTGAAAGACAAGTTGCCGCTTTATTCTGAACTTGCATTGGGAAAAGGCAGGTTTTTGCTTTCCGGAACTTCTGGCAGTTCGCTGCTTTTGCACAACTTCAACGAATGGTATGTTGATTTTGAAACGCAAAAATACATAAAGATATTGTCAAAGTTCTTTTCTTTGTCAAACGCAAACGTCACAATGGATATTTCACGCGATAAAATCGTTGTTTCACCGGCAAAAAACAAAAATGGCAAAGAATTAAGTTTGACTAAAGAAGAAAATATACAAATCTACAAAAAGATAGCAGATTATGTGAATACCGATATGTATTCTGTGATTACAAAAGGTGAAATTTCAAAAATATTGAATGAAAAAATTGAAGTATTTAGCAATCTTGAAATGGTTGAACAAAGCAAATTTTTATATGGTATGGTGACAACTATTTCAAATCGCGGAAATTTGATTTGGAAGCTTGATGCAATTGGTCGAAGTGGCCAACTTACCAATTACAGGATAAACAAAAACGTTACCGGGAAAGGATATAAGTTGGTCAAAAGGAACGTGCTGGGATACGTTATTTATCAACAAGATTTGGAGAACGTGCGATGAGTTTTCGCACGGTTAACGACGTCGAACAAGAGTTTGATTTTGAACGTAACAATATTTGTCACTTATTTTGGAAGATGCTGATATGTTTTTCGCTAAAACAAACAATCTTTTAAAACAACTTGAAGGTGAGTCTCAGGAGTGTTTTTAGTATTAAATTGTTGATTTTTTACAATTTGCCAATCTATATGTCGGCTGAAAAAATAACGTTTGTTTTCAAACAATGTATATACAATGAAATAAAAGTTTTACTTATAAATAACGTGGATAATAATTTGCCATCAGATAAAAAATAATTATAGATAATCAATTGTGTGAAATTTGACAAAATACGGTTATTTGTTTGCAAAAAATGTGATAATTTATTACGATATAACTATATAGAGTAAATCGGTCCAGGTTAATACTCTTACTTTTGAGATTTGAGTGTTATGTTATTCTATATATAACTAAAACGATACCCTGAATGTTTTATGTATCTGTCAAGTTTGAGTGTTATGTTATTCTATATATTATATATAACTAAAACCAGGAGGATGGGACAGGGTGAAAAGGACCCGTTTGAGTGTTATGTTATTCTATACATAACTTAAACAAGGCGCGTCTTACTTGAATTAGTCGTCGCGATAAGTAATGGCAGGTATTGTGTTTAGTTTAAAAATGATTTGACTTTTGATTATGTATGAGATATACTCATAATAGAGCGTTGGAAGAAAAACGAATTGAGTTTCGGTGTTCCGTAATTGCAACCAATGCATTTCGCTCGAGTTGCTTCGCTCTTTAAGAATTACATTGACCTTGTTATAAGGTATAGGCGAAAAGCCAGAATTGTAATTCTTTTTTTATGCTTATTTTGGTTTGGTATATCAATATTAAATCATAAAATTTTGGACTGACGAAAAGCGGACTTTAAAATTACGATTGTTTGCCTTTTGAATTTTGGTTCACAAGGCTCCATTGATCAGAGTTGATGGGGCTCGTTTTTTGTTGGTGCAAATTTTTTCAGAACGTTTGCAAAAAGTGGTGTGGTAGAGTATAATAATGTATAGTGAAATTGAAGACTTTAAAAGGACTGTTTATGATCAAACTTTTTAACTCGCTTACAAACAAAAAAGAAGAACTTGTGCCAACAGACAACTTGGTAAAAATTTACAGTTGTGGACCAACTGTCTATTACTATGCACACATTGGAAATATGCGTGCTTATCTTTTTATGGATGTTTTGCACAAAACAATTATGTACAACGGTATTGATGTAAAACTTTGTATGAACATAACTGACGTTGGACATTTGACAAGCGATGCCGACGAAGGCGATGACAAAATGGAAGTTGCAAGCAAAAGGGAGAACAAAGACCCTTATCAAATCGCAAAATTTTATACTGATTTCTTTTTTGATCAAACAAAAAAATTGCATATACAAACCCCTGACTATGTTGTTCCCGCAACAAGCGTAATTGACGATATCATTTCTTTTGTGCAAGGATTGTTGCAAAAAGGATATGCTTATGAAACAAGCAAGGGCATTTATTATGATATCGCAAAATTCCCTGGATATGGGAAACTTGGTGGCGCCGTTGAAGACAAAAAGGCTGGTGCAAGAATTGAAATTGATCCAGAAAAACACAATCCAGCAGATTTTACTCTTTGGGTAAAGGCTCCAAAAGAACACCTTATGCAATGGCAAAGTCCTTGGGGAATGGGATATCCTGGTTGGCATATCGAATGCTCCACAATCGGCAAAAAATATCTTGGCGACCACATAGATATTCACACCGGCGGGGTTGACCACAAAACTATTCATCACGAAAACGAAATTGCACAAAGCAACGCTTTGGAAGGAAAGCAAGTCGTTGACAAGTGGATGCATGTTGAATTTTTGCAAGTTGACGGCGGAAAAATGAGCAAGAGTTTGGGAAATATTTACACGGTTGACCAACTTGCCCAAAAAGGCTTTGAACCACTTGATTTCAGATACTTCTTTATGAACGCACATTATCGCAAACAACAAAACTTTACGTTTGAAGCACTTTCGGCAGCGCATAACGCTCTCAAATCTTTGCGTGAAATTGTAAAAGAACACAAGAACAGTCAACAAAGCACCGATAAACAAGTATTGCAAGATTACAAAAAACAATTTGTTGATGCAATCAATGATGATTTGAATTTCCCACTTGCCTTGGGTGTTGTTTGGGGATTGGTCAAACTTCCAAGAAGCAAAGATATTTATGACCTTGTGCTTGACTTTGACAAAGTTTTGTCATTTGGTTTTGCCGAAGAGGCGCAAATTCCACAAAACGTCAAAGAACTGGCTCAAAAACGTTGGGAAGCAAAACAAAACAAAGACTATGCAACAAGCGACCTTTTGCGTGATCAAATTTTGAAATTGGGTTACGTTGTGAAGGATAGGAAGGATGGATATGAAATAACACTTGCTTAAGGGTGTTTTCAGAAAAACAGCAAAGAGGCAAGTGTCTTACTTAAAAGTGTTGTCGCACCGCTAGGCTTCGACATCTACGATGTCTGCAGAATCGCTCTCTCCAACACATTTTAAGTTTCCACTTGCTCCTTTGCTGTTTTTGCTGTCTACATAAGGGCAGTGGGGGTAAAAGGGGTCAAGTTTACTAAATTGTGCATTGTTCACTAAGGCTTCGGCGATTGCATCGCCTGCAGAAATCGTTCACTAAGGCTCAGATTTAGTTCCTTGCCCCTTTATTTTTTTTTGTCCACATAAGGACACTAGATGGCAAAGGGTGTAAGTTTACGAACTGCTCGGAATGATATATTTTAAGCTCTTGTGGTCAAAAAAACTCAATCTTGACTTGGGGCGGGTGGCGTGGTATACTTTTGGGGTATAAGAAGGAGAGTTTTATGAAAATATGTCAATTTAAGGATGATAATTCAACTTATGAAGATACAAGCTATGTTTTTGGCTTGAATGAACATGTTATGGCAGAGTACAATGATCAAACGATTACAGAAAGTATTGAAAATTTGAAAAAATCAAAAGAAAGATTTGGATATCTTGTTGAACATTTTGACACATTGGACGACAAAGAATTTTTGAAACATTTCAAATATTTTTATAACTGGGATTTTCACAAACTTTTGGCTTGTTGCATACTTAAGGAAAAAGATACAAAACAAGCAATTGTAAAAACCGATGATTATGTTTCAGTGCAAGTATCCGAAGGAAGCGGAAGAGATTTTGGTTATTGGAATGAATGGCATCGTGCCGCTTACAGAATTGCTTATGATTCTTCGTTGGAAATCGAAAAAAGAGTTTACAAAATACAAGAATTGAGCGACCTTTGCAACCAAGGAAAAATCGCAGTCCTTGAAAGGGGTATTGCTTATGGGAAAGAAGTGCCTTCTGAAAAGGCATATCCAATTCATTGCAAACTTGCCGATATTAAGCTCAACAATTACAGACTTCATTATGGTTTTTCACTCAAAGCAAGATATATAAGCGAAGGTGTGTTGAACCAAATGTATTCTGAAAATGCACTTGCTTTCAAAGCAATAAGAGCAGATGTTACAAAAGAAGAAATGCAAAAAAATTATGAAAGTCTTTGCACAGAAGCAGACAAAAAGATAAAATTTCTTTCCAAGACTCTTGAAAAAAGATTTTGCAAAACAAAAGAAAAGAAACAAAACAAATCCGATGAAATGTGCAAATAAATTTTGAAATTTTTGTAACGACAAGATTTTTTAAAAACAGGTTATTTTGACCTGTTTTTTTTGTTTTTTTGCATTGAATATAAGAATATAATAAAAAAGATAAAATACATAGTTTCAAAAGGGGACAAAATGAAAAGGCGTAACAAAATTATCGTATCTATATTTGCTTGCGTGTGTTCGATATGCCTTATGTGCTTTGGTGTTTATGCGGCAGTGCTATAATGATTACTCCACTGACGACCAAACTGTACCTTCAAATATTGATGGAAACGCAGTTGCTGGGTATTTTTTTTGTCACGATAATTTGTTTGCACTCTTTAATCTTTTTCTCCGTTGATGAAAGTGCTGGTCAGGTTGCTTGCCAAAGTTATAGCGCCTTTGCCGTATTTTTGACGAAGTTGGTCGATGCCGAAACCAAGCCCTTTGATTTTGGGATTTTCAAACATAGATTGTTGTTGAAAGTCTGACGTTTGTTTCAAATTTGTTGTGCGAACAGTTACGGAGCGAACTTTTTGGTCATAGTTCCAAAACGTGTCGACAAGTGCAAGTGCGTGATTGTGCAGTTGCAACGAATCGTTTGTGAAATACGGCATTTTTGTGTCGTGATGAAAATGTTTGAATTCGCTGGTTTTGAGCGTAACGCCGATAGTGTTTGCCGAAAAATTATTTTTTCGCAATCTTGCAGATATTTTGTCGCACAAAAAGGCTATTGTATTTGAAATTTCTTCTTTTGTTTGAATATCAATGATAGTCGTTGTGCCGTTGCCAACGCTTTTTGGAAGTGGCATAAAAACAAGCACGGGGTCAAAGTCATAACCCGAAAGTTTTTCCTTCATTTGCACGCCGACAATACCCATTTTGCGTTGGATGTATTCTGTTGGGGTGTTCACGAAATCGCCAATGGTTTTTATGTCGGTTTTTGAAAGCGTTGCAGAAAGTCGGCGTCCAAAACCGATAACGTCGGTAAGCGGCAGATTGTACGTCATTTTTTTGTAATCTTGTTTTGAAATTTGGGTTATAGCGTCAGGTTTTTTCATGTCACTGCCAAGTTTTGCAAAAATTTTGCAAAAACTTACGCCTATTGAAACTGTTATTCCAATTTCGGACTTGACACGGTTGCGGATAGTTTCGGCAATTTGCATGCCGTCGCCAAAAAGTTTTTGACTGTCGGTCACGTCAAGCCAGCATTCGTCTATGCCAAAACTTTCAACGTGGTCGGTGTAGGTAAGATATATATTTTTGAGTTTGTCACTGATGGTTTGATAAAACTCGTGATGGGGTGGAAGACAAACAAGTTGTGGACACTTTTGTTTGGCTTGCCAAATCGGCTCACCGGTGCATACGCCTGCCTTTTTGGCCAATTCGTTTTTGGCAAGTATAATCCCGGTACGCTTTGCCGGGTTGCCCGAAACGGCAACGGGTTGTGACAAAAGTTCGGGTTTGTCCAAGCATTCGCATGAAGCAAAAAAATTGTTGGCATCACAATGTAAAATTACTCTTTCTTTCAATTTCATTTGATTTTTTGCTCCTTATTGGGTAAAATGTACTTGGTCAAAAATAGTGTTTGAATATAGATATATTTTAATACAAAATTATTTTTGATACAATAAAATATTGGAACTATTATGAAAACATTATTCAAAAATGTGAAAGTCTTTGATGACGATTTTGCAATTGTCAAGACAACTGATGTTTTGATTGAAGATGATAAAATTTCAAAAATCCAAAAAGATATAACTGACGTTTGTGACAAAACCATTTTGGGCAACGGCAATATTTTGATGCCTGGATTTGTAAACGCGCATGCACACAATCCAATGTGCCTTTTGCGTAACAGTTTTGATGACTTTTGTTTGCAAGAATGGCTTTTTGACAATATTTTGCCAACCGAAGCAAAAATGACCGAAGAAGATATTTATTGGGGCGAAATGCTTTCGATTGCAGAAGGCTTGAAAGGTGGCATAACTTGTTTTGAAGAATGTTACTTTTTCCAAGACAAAATCATTGAAGCAATCAAAAAAGCAAAAGTGCGTGCAAGGATTGGACTTGGCAAAGAAATTGGCGGCGAAAATATCTTTCGCAGTATTGAAAAATGGCACAATCTTTGCAAAGACAGTCCACTTTTGACAAATATGTTGTTTGCACATTCGGTTTATACTTACAGCGACAGCGAACTTGAAGAAATGACAAACATGGCACACAAACTTGAATTGCCACTTTCGGTGCACGCAAGCGAAACGTTGACCGAAGTAGGTGAATGTGATGCAAATTATGGCAAAAGTCCAATCGGGCTTTTGGAGTCGGTCGGCTTTTTTGACAGACCATGTTTGATTTATCATGGAGTGCATTGCGACAAAGACGACATGGCAATTTTGAAGCAGTATGACGTCAGTGTTGCAACTTGCCCATCAAGCAATTTGAAACTTGCAAGTGGCATTGCACCGATATATTCATATTTGGACAAAGGCATAAACGTTTGTATCGGCACGGATGGTCCAGCATCAAACAACAATTTGGATATGTTCAAAGAAATGTTTTTGACATCAACCCTTGCAAAGGTCAGCATGGGCAAAGCGGACGTTGTTGGTGCAAAAGATGTTTTAAAAATGGCAACCATAAATGGTGCAAAGGCACTTTTGCTTGACAAGGTTGGAAAAATCAAGGTTGGATGGCAAGCGGATTTGATTTTGATAAACACGTCATCGCTTCATTTTCAGCCGCAAAGTGATTGGGCATCGGCACTTGTTTATTGTGGCAATGCAAGCGACGTTTTGCTTTCTATGGTCGCTGGAAAAGTGCTTTATGACAACGGAAAGTTTGACATCGGCGAAGATTTGGATGTTATAACAAAAAAATGTAATGAAATTTCAAAAAGGTTAAAAGGATAAACAAAAATGGAAATTGAAAGAGAACTGGCGCAAGAGTTTGATTTGAAACTTGAATACGCAAAAAACATTATCTCACTTTTGGATGAAGGATGCACTGTGCCATTTATTGCAAGATACCGCAAGGAAATGCATGGAAGTTGCGATGACCAAGTTATAAGGGAATTTGCAGACAGACTTGTGTATTTGCGTAATCTTGAAAAACGCAAAGGCGAAGTTGAAAAATCCATAAAAGAACAAGAAAAATGGACAGACGAGTTGGAAGTGGCACTCAAAAATGCTCGCACACTCACCGAAGTAGAAGATATTTATCGTCCATACAAGCCAAAACGTAAAACTCGTGCATCCGTGGCAAAAGAAAAGGGACTTGAACCACTTGCACAAATTTTGCTTGCACAAAAGACAAAAGATGATATAAACGAACTTGCAAAACAATATATCAATGCCGACAAAGGCGTAAAAGACGAAAAAGAAGCCTTGCAAGGTGCGTTGGATATCATCGCCGAAACAATTTCGGATGACGCAAATTTAAGAAAAGAACTTCGACAAACAATCTTTGACAACGCAAAAATCAAATGTACATTGCTTGAAAATGAAAACAGCAAGACTTATGAAATGTACAACAACTTTGAACAGGAAGTAAAATCGCTTCCAAGTCACCGAATTTTGGCAATCAATCGTGGCGAAAGGGAAAAGTGTTTGTCAGTAAACATTGAAATAAGCGAAAAAATAACTTTGCCAATCATTGAAAAAGCATACTTGAAAGACAACGAAAACACAAACCCTTACATTCAAGGGGCAATCGAAGACAGTTATGAAAGGTTGTTGTTCCCATCACTTGAACGTGAATGTCGTACAAACCTTACAGATACTGCAAATGAACAAGCAATCAAGATGTTTGAAGTAAACTTGAAACCACTTTTGTTGCAATCTCCACTCAAAGACCGAGTTATTATGGGATTTGACCCAGCATATCGTACTGGATGCAAAATTGCTGTTATTGACGGAAATTCGGATGTTTTGGCAACAACGGTTGTTTATCCAACACCACCACAATCAAAAACAGAAGAAGCGATTGAAAAACTCAAAGCACTTATCGAAAAATACAATGTAAAAACCATTGCTATCGGAAACGGAACAGCATCAAAAGAATCTGAAATTTTTGTTTGCGAACTTATCAAACATTGCAACCACAAGGTTGATTATGCAATGGTTAACGAAGCGGGTGCATCCGTTTACAGCGCTTCAAAATTGGGTGCAAAAGAATTTCCAGATTTTGACGTTGCTTTGCGTAGTGCCGTAAGTATTGCAAGAAGACTTGCGGACCCACTTGCCGAACTTATCAAAATCGACGTGCGAAGCATAGGTGTTGGACAATATCAACACGATATGCCACAAAACCGTTTGAAAGAAGTTTTGGACAATACGGTCGAAGATTGCGTAAACAGCGTAGGGGTTGACCTTAACACCGCATCGCCAAGTTTGCTTACTTATGTTTCGGGACTCAATTCGTCGGTTGCCGAAAATATCGTTGCATATCGTAACAAAAACAAAAGATTCAAAAGTCGTGAAGAACTTTTGAAGGTTGCAAAACTTGGACCAAAAGCATACGAACAGGCGGCGGGCTTTTTGCGTGTTGTTGGCGGTGAAAATATTTTGGATAACACCGCTGTGCATCCTGAAACCTATGATGCGGCACTCAAACTTTTGAAAATGTTTGATTATACTCCAAACGACATAACAAACGACAATCTTGTTTTGCTTCCACAACAAGTCAAACAACGTGGTGAAGAGAAGGTTGCAAAAGAAGTCGGTGTCGGCGTTCCAACACTTTTGGATATGATTGGTGAACTTTTGAAACCAGGCAGGGATATAAGGGACGAACTTGAAAAACCCGAACTCCGCAGTGACATCTTGTCAATGGAAGATTTGAAACCTGGCATGATTTTGAACGGAACCGTACGTAACGTAATCGACTTTGGCGCTTTTGTTGATATCGGTGTTCACCAAGACGGACTTGTTCACATCAGTGAAATTTCAAAATCTTACATCAAACATCCATCCGAAGCCCTGAAAGTCGGACAAAAAGTCAAGGTAAAAGTTATTGGGGTGGATTTGGAGAAGAAGAGGATTAGTCTTTCGATAAAACAAGTCGAAGAAGAATCAGAACAATAAAAAACTTCGCAATACTGTGTTTACTGACCCCGCCACAAAACAGTCATTTAGGCTTTACTAAACTCCTGTTTTTTGGCGGGGTCGAGCCTTGTCTTGCTCGTTTTTAATTGTTCTGCGTATAGGGTATCGTTTAGCCCTGCTTGTTTTAATTCATTCTTTTTTTGTAGGTATAGCCTTGCCTTGCAATTGTTCTGTGTATAGGGTAACTTTTAGCAATGCTTGTTTTTAAGCGTTCTTTTTTTGTAATATGTTTTTAATTGTTCTTCAAAATTTTTGTCATAACACTCTTGATTTTTGATTATGAATAGGATATAATGGTGTTCTTTGTCAAAAAAAGGAGAGAAGTATATGACAGTATGGTTTATTTTGCTGTTTTTGGTTTGTCAACTTGTAAACGTTATTTTGTCAACAATCAAAAGTGTTGTGACTATAAAAGGAACAAAAATTGTTGCAAGTATTTTCAGTGCAATCAATTATGGTTTCAACACGGTTATAATAAAATCTATCGCAGACGTAGAATTGTGGGTGGCAGTTTTGGTGACAGTTTCTTGCAACTTGGTCGGTGTGTATGTTGGACTTTTGATAACCGAAAAATTGCGAAAGGAACAACTTTGGAAAATAACGGTTACTGTGCCAACAGAAAATCTTTCGGAATTCAAAAAAGACCTTGTTGACAACGGCATAGATTTTATCGCATACGAAACAAGTTGGGATGATTACAAAGTTGTTGACATATTTTCAAAGCACAAGTCCAAAAGCAAACTTATCAAAGAAATATTCAAAAATTATGACGTAAAATATACAATCAGTGCAAATGCAGGAACACTTTGATAAATTAAAATTA
>CAJKWP010000025.1 GCA_905203645.1 uncultured Christensenella sp. | reverse complement strand
GGGTTTCAAAGCAGGAGTCTAGTTCCCTAAATGCCTGTTTTGAAATCCCCACCGGCAAACGCAGTAACGTGCAGTTTTTCATTTGTATGGCGAAGCTTTTTTTGTAACACAAAAAAACGAGCCCGAAAGTCCGTAATTTTTGCGCGTTGCCGAAGCCTTAGTGAACAATACACTTTCAAGTAAGCTTACACCCTCTGCCGACCTTTTTCTGAAAACGCCCTTAAGTAAGCTTTTTTACCAGTAGCGATCCTT
Source organism: uncultured Christensenella sp. (assembly GCA_905203645.1). Classification (GTDB taxonomy): domain Bacteria; phylum Bacillota; class Clostridia; order Christensenellales; family UBA1242; genus CAJKWP01. The sequence continues at coordinate 15,498 of CAJKWP010000025.1, read as the reverse complement.
GAAATAAGGCTCCCCATTGTTTATAAGTGGATTATCTTTTGCCCAAACAGCACTTGAACCCGTTTGTTGATCCATAAAGTCAAAATTCAATTTCAAACCATTATAATCAATATTTTTCAAAAGTACAAGTCCGCTCATTGCTTTGTCATAATCCGCTTCAACTTTTGTAATTGCAGCTTGAAGTTTGTCATTCTTTAGACTACTCCGAGTTTTGTATTCGCACCAAGTTGCCCAATCTCCCACAAAAGAACTGGTCAAAATTTCAGAAAGGGTTCTGGAATATGCTGTTCCATTTGAATCGTCAATACTTTTCCTTGATTTTGTTCCAAATGCTTTGATTCCTATATCACTGCAATAATATCCAATATTTTTCATGTAACCCGCATTTTTTACATTTCTTCCAACCATACTTCCAACATATTGATCTTCTTTATACGAAGATGGATTTGGGTACACTTTACCGACATTTAAGCAATTTTGTATAAAATTTCTGGGCTGTCCGTTTTCCAAGTTTGTACTATCGAAATAACCCACTATACCACCAGCATCTGTACACCCATTTTGTAAAGTTGCATTGACCGAACCATAATTTATAGAATAAGAAATAGATGCCCCGCCTAAACGACTATCCTTAACACCTGGTGTACCAAAAAATCCTACAATTCCACCAACATCCTTACTTCCACTAATATTGCCAAAGTTTATACATTTCATCAAATCGCCAACGCCAGCACTCAAATCTGGATAAAACAAGCCAATTATACCACCAACACTACCACCATACCGAGTGTTAGATATTTTGCCATAATTTACGCAACTTATTACACTACTGTAGGTAGAATATCCACCACCTCCAAAATTTCCGAATATCCCGCCAGTAGCAAATGAACCCTTTACTTCGCCTTGATTTAACAAATTCATAAAGGTTATTTTGCAACCATAAAAATCGCCAACAATTCCACCTGCACGTCCACAAGAAGTCGTTCCGTACTGGATGGTGCCAGTGTTTTTGCAATTTGAAACTGTACCACTCGTAGTAACGCTACTGTCTATTTGATGCAATTCACCGACTATTCCACCAATATCTCCGTACTCAATACTGTTTTGTACATCTCCTGCATTATAACAATATTGGATATAAAATACTTCTGACGTTTCAACACTTCCAATCAAGCCACCTGAGCCAACAATATTGCCTTCATTGTAACATTTTTTTATAGTAAATAATTGGGTTGCGTGAATTGTCCCAACAAGCCCAGCCTTTCCATAATAAACACCGCCAAAATTGTAACAATCTTCTACATTCAGAGTTATACTGGTGTTTTTAATGTACCCAGCAATGCCGGAACCATCGCTGATTGTGCCTTTGTTGTAACAATTGAAAATACCGCTGCAATTTTCAGCGAAATCAACAATGCCCGACCCCTCGTCAATTGACCCAAGATTGAAACAATTTTTTATACTTGCGGAAGAAATTCTGCCTACTATTCCACCAACATAATTATATCCAATTCCATTTTCTGTATCTTCGTGAAGTTCACCACTTATATTACCTTTATTATAGCAGTCTGATATCGACCCAGATGAATAACCAGCAATTCCACCAAAGCATTGTCCATCTATCACTTCACCTACAATGCTTCCTAGTGATATGCATTGTTCAACATAAGATGTATTATATCCGATAACACAACCAACATATTTGCTGTTTGTCAAAATATTAACATTAGAAGTCAATTTTGAAACAGTGTTTGTCCCCGTATTTTTGGCAATAATTCCACCAACATATTGGATATTTTTCTTTAATGTTATCGTGCCTTCGACTCTTAATGATTCAACATTTCCTGAAACTTGACCAAAAAGCCCCGCATAGTCAGATGTTGTTTGGTTTATGTAAAGACCGCTTATGGTGTGACCATTCCCCAAAAAAGAACCTGTAAAAATACTTGAAGTTCCGATTGGCTCCCAAACAAGTTGGTTTCCGTTTTTGTCAGGTGCAACCAAACTGACATTGTTTTGAAGCGAATAGTATTTTGATGCATATCCTTTAATCTTGTTTACGTGATATGCCATAAGTGCCAATTCTTTTCCATTGGTAATTTTGTAAGGGTTTGAAGAAGTTCCTGTTCCGCCTGCATAACTGCTTGCACGATAAGATGAATTTGTCCAATAGCTTACTGCCGCCTGTGCATTTTTGTTTGACAAAAACAACGTGCCTGAAAATGCAAGCATAAGTACCAAAGCCAAGCCAGAAATCAAAAAACTCAGCCTTATTTTGTTTTTGTTGTTTGTTACAAAAGGATTATCTTTCATTTTTACTCTCCTTTTTTTAAAGTCAAACAATAATAATACAACGTTACTATTATAATATACTAAAAAAAACCAAAAATCAAATTTTATATCATATATTGTATAATATTTGCACATTTTTTGTATTTTAGCACTATTTTTTGCTTTTTTACATCAAAAAAGCCTGCATGAGCAGACTTAATTTAATGTTGCTTTGATACGACGGATGCCCGCACTGCTGGCTTCTTCTTTTTGAATTTTGAATACTCCAAGTTCGCCAGTGTTTTTTGCGTGTGGACCACCGCATAATTCTTTTGAAATGTTACCGATTGTGTAAACTTTTACAATTTCGCCGTACTTGTTGTCAAAAACGCCAAGTGCGCCAGATTGTTTTGCTTTTTCGATAGGCATTTCTTCCATAACAACATCAATCTTTTGAGCAATCACATCGTTTACAAAATCTTCAAGTTTTTTGATTTCTTCTGGTGTCATTTTGTGGTCAAGGTTGAAATCGAAACGCAATCTTTCAGGTGTTATATTTGAGCCTTTTTGCACAACATCACCAAACATTTTTCTAAGTCCAGCAAGCATGATATGTGTTGCGGTGTGCAAATGAGTGCTTTTTTCGCTGTGGTCGGCAAGTCCGCCTTTAAACTCACCCTGTTGTTTTGATTTTTCTTGATGTTCCTTGAACGCTTGCGTAAATCCTTCGGTGTCAACATCAAAGCCCTTTTCACTTGCAAGTTCCTGTGTCATTTCAAGTGGGAAACCAAATGTGTCATAAAGTCTGAATGCTGATTTGCCACTGATAGTTTTTTCTTCCACATAATTTGGATTTGATTGTTTCATAAACTGATTTTTGCGTTCAATGCCGTTTAAAGTTTTGTCAAATTCCTTGAATCCGTCTTCCAATGCTTTGCCAAAGCGTACAGTTTCTTTTGTTATTTCATCCAAAATATATTGTCTTTTTTGAGTCAAATTTGGAAAAGCGGTGTTGTAGATATGGTCAATATATATACTTGCTACATCGCAAAGTTTTGCAAAATCCAAACCAAGTGCCCTTGCGTATCTTATTGCACGTCTTAAAAGTCTGCGCAAAATGTAACCCGCACCGATATTTGATGGAACAATGCCGTTTTGGTCACCGATGAGCATAACCGATGTCCTGATATGGTCGGCAATAATACGCATTGCCTTGCGTGCTTTTTCGTCGGATTTGTAATCAAGTCCAGTTTGTTCTTGCAAATATTTTATAACAGGTGCAAAGATATCAATCATATATCCATCGGTGTAACCGTTTATATACATCAGCAATCTTTCAAAACCAAAACCTGTATCAACGTTTTTGTTTTCAAGTTCGGTGTATTTGCCACCTTCAAGTTTTTTGTATTGCATATATACATCATTGCCAATTTCAACCCATCTTCCACATTCACAGGTTATGTCGCACTTGTCACTGCAAGGAGTGTCGTACCTTGGATAAAACCATTCGTTGTCTGGTCCACATGGAGTGCCAACTGTTCCTTCAAGTTCCCACCAGTTGTCACTTTTGGGCAAATAGAAAATATTTTCAGGTTTTATGCCAACTTGTTTCAAAAATGTTGCGGTTTCTTCATCCCTTGGTGCATTTTGGTCACCTGCAAAAACACTGCAACAAATTTTGTCTTTGTCAAAGCCCAAAACTTTTGTCAAAAAATCAAAAGTCCACCCTGTTTTTTCTTTTTTGAAGTAATCGCCCAAACTCCAGTTGCCCATCATTTCAAAAAAAGTAAAGTGAGATTCGTCACCAACAGAATCAATATCGACCGTACGCACACAACCTTGCACATTGCAAAGTCTTGTGCCGTCTTTGTGTTTTTGTCCCAAAAGATAAGGCATAAGTGGTTGCATACCCGCAACGTTAAACATTACACCCGTGCTTCCGTCACCGATAAGTGACACACTGCCAATATTTTTGTGTCCGCGTTCTTCATAAAATTTTATCCATGTTTCGCGAAGTTGCTTGCTTGTAAGTTTGTTCATTTTTTATTCCTTTTTTGTTTACTTTGAAAGTATATATCAATTTTGATTGGATTGCAAATATTTTGATTTGTTTTGGTCTGTTTGCAAATACTTTGCTTCAAAATATTCCAGATATTTTGCAAACAATCTTTCTTCCTTTGTGTCACTTTCCAAAATCTTGCTTGCAAAATTGGTGAGTTTTTGAACAAGTTGCATCTTTTGTGGAAGTAATTGTTCATTCTTTTTTTGTGCAATCATTTCACAAAATTCTTGAACAGAAAAAACTTTGTAATACGACTTGATTTTCAGTTTTTCCGCGATAATTTCAAGCGTACGCACAAAATAGTCTTTTTCATCCATCGGTGTGCGAATGCCTTTTTGCAAAACCTTTATAACATATTTTGAATCGGTTGAAAAATGCTTTAACATCCCCGCCAAAAAACCACTGCAATCAAAGTTGTATTCAAACGCAAAACAATAACCACGATACTTTTTGTACGCTTTGAAAGCATCCAAATATCCAAGAATAAAGTTGTTTTGAATAACTGGTTGAGAAAAGTCCATCATACTGCCCATTTCGATATATGGAGCAATGTATTTTACATTTGGAAGCGAAAGATAAAAACTGTTTTGTGGTTTGAGTGAAAAAAGTTGCATATCTATCGCAACGACTTCATCTGCACCATAGGCAAATGCCAATCTTATTGGCAAGTTATCGTTGAAAAATCCGTCTACGTACTTTTTGCCATTGATAGTTTCAACTGGAAACACTGGTGTGCAAGCACTTGATGCATGGAGCCATGCAAGCATTTGGTTTTCGGGAACACTTTTAATGTCAACATCTACGCATTTCAAGGTGGGAAAAGTCGAACATACGGCACCAAATTTTATTGGTGATTGTTTGATCTTTTGCAAGTCTACATTTTCTTTTATAAGTTGTTTGAAAGGTGTGATATCTGCACAAAAACCGCTTTTAAGATAAATTTTCAGCCAGTTGTTGATATCGCCGAGTTGCGACAGGTCAAATTGACTTACAAGTTTTTTGCTGATGTTTATTCCGTCACGCATAACCTTGTCCGCAGTAATATCAAACCACATTTGTTTTGCCTTTTCAAGTTCGTCCATAACAACAAACGCACCATTCAAAGCACCTATTGACGTGCCTGTTACGATTTGATAATCCACACCCAATTCTTTGAGTGCCATAACCGCACCGATTTCATAACTGCCAAGACTTCCGCCGCCAGCCAAAGTTATTGCTCTTTTCATTTTTCTCCTTGTATTTTGCACATATACTGTATAGACAAAGTATATCACCACCACCGCAATTTTGCAAACAAATTACATTCCAAGCAAACCTTGTACAATCTTGAATTTTGCAAAAAAAGACCGCAAGTATTTTGCGGTTTTATAATTGTTTGGATATATTTGACAATTAGTTGTTTCCTTGCAATTTTGCAACTTCTTCAGCCAAGTTGTCGTTACGTTTTTCCAAGCCTTCGCCCATTTCGTATCTTACAAATCTGCGAACTGAAATTTTTTCACCAATTTGCAATACGGCTTCGTTTACAAGTCCGGCGATAGTAAGGTCAGGATTTTTTACAAAGTCTTGGTCCATAAGACATACGTCTTTGTAATATTTTTTGATACGACCTTCAACCATTCTTTCGATGATATTGTCTGGCTTGCCTTCATTTTTTGCTTGTGCAATCAAAATTTCTTTTTCTTTTTCCAAAACTTCGGCTGGAACTTCTGCGCTTGTTACATATTCTGGTTTAGCGGCAGCAATATGCATAGCGATATCCTTTACCAATGCTTGGAAAGCATCTGATTTTGCAACAAAGTCTGTTTCGCAGTTTACTTCAACCAAAACACCAATTTTTCCACCCATATGAATGTATGATGCGACGGTTCCTTCTGCAGCAATTCTTCCTGCTTTTTTTGCAGCAGCAGCCATTCCCTTTTCCCTGAGCCATGTAACAGCTTTGTCCATGTCCCCATCACTTTCGGTAAGTGCTTTTTTGCAATCCATCATGCCAGCACCGGTCATAGCTCTCAAATTTGTGATATCAGCGGTAGTAAACATATTACGCTTCCTCCTCTGTTTTAACTGCTTTTTTTCTTGTTGTCTTTTTTACAGGTTCTTCAGCTGGTTCTTCAACCTTTGCTTTTCTTGTCTTTTTTTCTTTTGCTGGTTCAGCGGCTTCTTCAGTTTTTTCTTCTGCTTTTGCTTCTTCAGATTTTTCTTCTTTTACTTCTTCCTTCTTTGCAGGTTTCTTTGCAGGTTTTTTCTTTTTGCTGTTTTTCTTTTCTTCTTCAGCAGATTCAGCAAGTTCGATGTTTGGTTTTACTTCGGACAAAACAGCTTTAAGGTCAACCACTTCTTCTTCGTCTTCTTCTTTTGGTTTTACAACTGCACTTACGCCTTCTTTTGCTTCGATAACTGCATCAGCAATTGCACTTGCGATAAGTTTTACTGATCTTATAGCGTCATCGTTGCCAGGAATAACATAATCGATACCTGTTGGATCGCAGTTTGTGTCGACCAAAGCAACAACTGGAATGTGAAGGTTGATTGCTTCTTTTACGCAGATATGTTCTTTTGTTGGGTCAACAACAAAAATTACACCTGGCAATTCGCGCATTTCCTTGATACCGCCCAAATTGTTTTCAAGTTTTGCTCTTTCAGCTTTCAAAAGGGCAACTTCTTTCTTTGGCAACAAGTCAAATTCACCAACCTTTTCCATTTGCCACAATTTGTTGAGTCTGTCAATTCTTTTTCTGATGGTTTTGAAGTTTGTAAGGCATCCGCCCAACCATCTTGAATTAACATAATACATTCCGCATCTTTCAGCTTCTTCTTTTACCGCTTCTTGAGCTTGTTTTTTTGTACCTACAAAAAGTACACTTTTGCCAGACGCAGCCATGTCACGTACAAACGCATACGCTTTGTCCACCAAAACAGTAGTTTCTTCCAGATTGATGATATGGATATCGTTTCTTGAAGTGAAAATATAAGGTTTCATCTTAGGGTTCCACTTTCTTGTTTGATGTCCAAAATGTACACCAGCTTCCAGAAATTGTTTCATTGAAATAACCGACATTTTTATCCTCCTTGTTTTTAATCTTCCCCAATCCTTCTTTGCTCCAACAGCAACCTTCTTGCAAATGCTAAACTTTTTGCCAGATTTCGGCAACCGCCATTGAATCGGGTCTTGGGTGCTATTTCAGTTTTTTCAAAACCGAGATTGATTATATCACATTGCAAAAACATTTTGCAAGTATTTTTTCTTTAATACTGTTCATATTTTGTATAACAAATTCGGAATATTTCAAAGTACAAAGTCAGATACTTCTATCCCAACAAATCTTGCAAGTTTGCACGCATTCAAAAAGCCGATTTGGCCGTTTTGCAAGCAATCAAGAAGTGTATGCATACTGATTTTCAAAGTTTTGCAAACCTTGTTTTTTGAATAATTGTTTTGTTCCATAAAATTTTTGAGCTTTTCCAAGTCGATACTGACCATTTTGCAAGTCTTTGCCATTTTTTCTCCTTTGTTTGCAAAACATATTTGACTAAATAAACGCAATATGCCTTGCAAATGCAAGTTTAACATAATTTGTTCAAAAGACAAAGTATTGACAAAAAACTATTTGCCAAAATCTTTTAAAAATAACCAAAGCCAAAAATTCAAATGTTAATATTGTTCAGTGTGTTTTCGTTGCAAAAATTTGCATATGCAGTATTGACAATACTCTTTCGATGTGGTAAAATATGAAAAAAATAGGAGGATTCTATGGCTGCATTGATGCTTCAACCTTATATAACAATATTTGACAAACAAAAAAATCTTACGCCAACTGACAATCGAAAACTGTTTGCACAAAAAATTCAAGACACTGAAAAATACACTGTTCAATATGTAGAAGACTTTTTGCAAGCAGATGCAAACTTGACAAAAACTCAATTTGCACTTGCTATGGGTTCGACAATTTTTATGCTTTATGCAGCATACAAGGGCTGTTGCGACGTGGATTGGGACAAACTTTTTCAAATGAGTCCAAGTGATTATGCCGAATATATCAATGCTGGATACGAAAAAGTTGCAAAAAGATTCCCAAAAATTTTGGCTGATTACAACAAAAAGGCCGAACAGGGTCGAAAACTCGAAGACAACGGCAACGGTCAAGAACAATAAAAAAACCATTCAAGTGGAACCACTTTGGTGGTTTTTTTTGTCTGTCAACTGAAATCAAATGTATTTGAATCACTTTGATGTTTTGACAAATTTTTTTCCAAACTTTGATTCAATTCAGAAGATGTTTTGCTTACATCCTTATCTGAAATTGTTACTTCATTTTCTTCAACAACGATTTTTGATATTGCCTCTTCCCATTTTTGTATTTTTTGCGTCCAAATATTTTCAAATGGGTCGATATTAATCTTGTTTTTTTGTTCCTCAAATTTTGTGGTTGTCATTTTTTTTTGTACAATTGAAGCTTTGTTTTTTTCTTCTTGTTCAATATATGGCGAAGATGAAGATTTTTTTGCAGCTTTTTTCCCACCACCAGATTTGTAAATTTGGGGTTTGAACACAAGTCCGCCTGTACCCTTCAATTTGATTGGCTTTTCTTCCACTTTTTTTGGTGGATTTTTTGCTTTTTCGATTGTTTTTTCAACCGAAGGCACATATTTTGTACGAATTTTTGAAAGCAAAATCGCAATTTCTTTGGAAAGTTTTTTTTCTTCCTCATACATTATTTGGTCAATAATTTGTTTGAGTGTAAACCAAAACATATCCGATTTGGGGTCAAGATTTTTGGCATATTGATTTACAAGCACCTTGTATCTTCGCAATGCGAACTGCCCAAATTTGCCCGAATTTTCAAATATGCGAAGCATACCTTTTACATAAAGTTTGTTTTTGTCTTTTGAAAATTTGACAATTTGTGAAAACAATTTGTCGCAAGTGGACATGGTGTCAAAAATCTTTTTTGCAATATCTTTGTTATCAAATTTTTTGCCATCCCCTTCGGGCTTTTTTTGAATGTTGAAGACCTTGCCAACCTTTTCATCAAAATATTTGTCGTCAACGTCTTTGTAATATGCGACAGCACTTGTCAATGCCACCTTTTCGCCACAGCCAACAAGTGCGTTTTCTTCCAGAAATTTCAAACTTGCGTATTTTGTTTTGCTGTCAACCTGTCCAACTTGCATGACGAACTTCAAAACATATTTTCCACACACGGCAGACAAAAAAGTTTTGTCGTCTTGTTTTTTGTCAACATATTTTTTGACAGCCACAAGTTCTTTCAAAACATCTTCGGATATTTTGTACTTGCCAGTTTTGTCAAAATCACCCAAAAGTTTGTTTTGATACTTTTGCATAAGATGCGCTTGGGCATAGTACGAAATTGCCGACTTGTCAGTCAGCTCCGTATCCCAAAAAACATATTTTTGTTCATTTTGTTGCTTTGCGACATCTTCCATTGTTTTTATTATAACTTATTCAATCAAAAAATGCAAGGGGTTAAGTTACCGTGTGCTCTTTGCTAAGCAAAAGTTGCTTGACACAAAATCGTAATTGGTTTAAACTTACAAAGTTTAAAAGGATATTATCATGATTATTGACAATCAAAAAGAAAAATTGAAAGAACTGAAAAATGAATTTGAATTTATAAAGGAGTGTCTTTGACTGGGACAAACTCAAATCTACTGAAAGCGAACTTTTGAAAACCCAAGAGCAACCTGGCTTTTGGGAAGATCCTTCAAAAGTAAAAAAGATTGGTCAGGAACTCAAAAGTGTTCAAACAAAACTTGGACATATCAAAAAGAACTCTGCAAAAATCGACGACTGCCAATCAATTGTTGAACTTTTGGAAACCGAAAACGACCAAAGTTTGTTTGACGAACTTGTGGGCGAACTTGCAAGTTTGCAACAAGATTTGGAAACATTGCGTCTGGACACTTTGCTTACGGGAAAATACGACAGTTACAACGCTATCGTCACCCTTCACGCAGGTGCCGGCGGAACCGAAGCACAGGACTGGACACAGATGTTACTTCGAATGTATCAAATGTTTGCCGAAAAAAATGGTTACAAGTTTTCTGTTTTGGACCTTTTGGATGGCGACGAAGCGGGTATAAAATCGGTTTCATTTTTGGTCGAAGGCGAAAATGCTTATGGATATTTGAAGTGCGAAAAAGGTGTTCATCGTTTGGTGCGTATTTCACCTTTTGACAGCAATGCACGCAGACATACAAGTTTTGCAAGTGTCGAAGTTATGCCCGAAATTGACGATGACACGGCAATCGAAATCCGAAGCGAAGATTTGAAAATTGACACTTATCGAAGCAGTGGCGCAGGCGGACAGCACGTAAACAAAACCGAAAGTGCAATCCGTATCACCCACATCCCTACTGGCGTTGTGGTTGCATGTCAAACCGAACGCAGTCAAATTCAAAACCGCGAAACCGCTATGAAAATGCTCAGAAGCAAACTTGTCGAACTCAAAGAAGCAGAAGAAATGGAAAAACTTTCACAAATACGTGGCGAAATCAAAAAAATCGAATGGGGAAGCCAAATTCGCAGTTATGTTTTCCAACCATATTGCTTGGTCAAAGACCACCGCACAAATTTTGAAACAAGCGACATTCAAGGCGTAATGAATGGTGACGTTATGCCATTTATCAACGATTATTTGAAAAAACTTTGATTTTAAGTTTTTGTTTGAAAAGGAGAAAAAATGTATTTTGAAGATTGCAAAAAACAGTTTGAAATATTGAAAACCAAAAAAAATATAAAAATTTTGGCAATCGAAAGCAGTTGTGATGAAACAGCGATTGCAGTTGTCGAAAACGGCAGAAAAATACTTTCAAACGTTGTAAGCACACAGATAGATATTCACACACGTTTTGGCGGAGTTGTGCCCGAAGTTGCTTCACGAAATCATCTTTTGGCAATAAAACACGTATGTCAAAAAGCGTTGGATGATGCAGATCTTGGTTTTGAAGATATTGATGCCATTGCAGTGACCTATGGCGCTGGACTTATTGGCGCACTTATGGTTGGCGTAAATTATGCAAAAGCACTTGCCTATGCCCTTAACAAACCACTTTTGGCAACAAGCCACATCCATGGACACATAGCTGGCAATTACGTTTCACACCCTGACCTTGTTCCCCCATTTGTTTGCCTTATGGTGAGCGGTGGACACACGGCAATAATAAAAGTTGACGATTACACAGATATGCACCTGTTGGGAACGACTGTTGACGATGCAGTCGGCGAATGTTATGACAAAGTTGCAAGGGTTGTTGGTCTTGGTTATCCTGGTGGTCCAAAAATTGACAAACTTGCCACACAAGGACAAAACATTTATCATTTTGCAAACTTTTCAAGTTTGAAAGATACTTACAATTTCAGTTTCAGTGGAATAAAAACTGCGGTTATAAACAACGTTCACAATCGCAAAGACCGTGGTGAAGAATTGGACATCGCAAACATAGTTTGCAGTTTTCAAGAAGAAGTGACCGACGAACTTTGCTCAAAAGCAATAAAGGCTTGCCTTGACACAAATACAAAAACATTGGTTTGCGCAGGCGGCGTTGCTGCCAACAGCAGATTGAAAGAAAAACTCACACAAAAATGTCAAGAACACAACATAAAAATGTACAGCCCAGTTTTGTCACTTTGCACTGACAATGCGGCTATGATTGCAAGCGCAGCATATTATAATCTCCGTGCAGGCATAGGCCTTGCCGACCTTGACCTGAGCGCAAAATCCACCGTTCCAATTTGCTGATTTGTTACATTCAAACAATTTCAAAAAAACAAAGTGAATCTTTTTGACTCACTTTGTTTTTTTCTAATCTTAAATAACAAAATTATTTACATATCTTTTTACGCCATTGCTTGAATTTTATCTGCAAACTCACTCCAGTAATTTGCTGTTTTGTATGCTTCGACACTTGCAGCTGGAACATAAACTGTGGCTATGTTGAGACAATTTACAAAGGCTAAATCAGCTACTACTGGTGGATTTTCTGCCAACAATTTTATTGTTGTTAGTGAACCGCAATTTTCAAATGCATTACTATGAATAAATTTTGTGTTTTTATTTATTTGGCAATTTGTTATTTGAGTATCTTTTGCAGACAACAATACAAGATATGGATTTGATGCATTTCCAATGTAGTAAGCATTGTCATATAAATTACTTTCAGTTTTCAATTTTTTACACCCTACAAAAGCATATTCACCTATAATTGTCACACTGTTCGGAATTTCAACTGTTGTCAACGAACTGCAATTGTAAAATGCACGACTATGGATAAATTTTGTATTTGTGTTTATTTGACAACTTGTTATTTGAGCATCTTTCGCAGACAACAATACAAGATATGGATTTGTCGTATTCCCAATATAGTAAACATCGCCATGTAGATTGCTTTCGTTTTTTAATTTGTCGCAATCGCTAAAAGCATAATCACCTATATATGTTACATTGTTCGGAATTTCAACTGACGTCATTGAACTGCAATTGTAGAAAGCGTAACCACCTATATATGTTACACTATTCGGAATTTCAACTGATGTCATTGAACTGCAATCACGAAATGCAGCATAACCTATAAAAGTTACACTATTTGGAATTTCAACTGACGTCATTGAGCTGCAACCGCGAAATGCATCGCTGCAAATAATTTTTGTATTTGTATTTATTTGGCAACTTGTTATTTGAGCATCTTTTGCAAACAACAATACATGATATGGATTTGTCGCATTTCCAATATAGTAAGCATTGCCATGTAGATTGCTTTCAATTTTCAAATTGTCGCAACCAGAAAATGCACTACTGCCTATATTTGTAACACTGTTTGGAATATTTATTGTCGTTAATGCACTGCACTTATTAAATGCTTGTTGACCTATACTTACTAGCTTGCTGTTTTCACCAAATGTTACACTTTCCAATGAACTGCAAGACTCAAACGCCAACTTACCTATAGATAGTACAGAATTTGGAATTTGGATAGTTTTCAATGATTGACAGTTATAAAACGCATCAGAAGAAATTTCTGTTATTTTGCAATTCTCCGCACAAGTTATATTTTCCAATGTTGAACAACCATCAAACGAGTCATCAAAACTTGTTAATCCACTTGAAATTGCAAAGTCTGTTATAGGTGAAGCGTATCCACCAAAAGCAAATGCACTGTTTCCAAGCCTTATCAAATTTGGCAGGTTAATAGTTGTTATACTTGTTCCAAAACAAGAACTACTACCAATTTCTTTGATACTGTTTGGTAAAGTTTTTACACCAAACGCCAAACCTAATGCCCCTGGATTTATAACTTCTATTCCTTCTGAAACAATTATATCACTTGGCAAAGCTGCTAAGTAAGTATTATCAGTTACCCTTGACATATCAATAAACAATGGTCCATTACCCATTTCTGATTCAGGCAATTCTCCACTCATTATTGCTTTGAACTGTTCTTCTGTTACTTTACCAAGTTTTTTTACTGGATAAGTTTTTCCATCACTGCAAACAACACTGCTCGGTATAACAACTTGTGTTGGAACTGCTGAAGCATCAAAAGTTTCACCTTCAAGCGGTCTGGTTTTTTTGTAACGTGTAATTACAAAACTATTGCCATCATATTCATATTCCCAATCAGATTGCATTGTTTCGCCTTGTTCACTCTTTACATTGGATGGTGTTGGTGCAATTATAGTTTTTTCGAATGTGATTGACATATTTAAAAGATTGTCACCATTCACACTCACAGCATCGTTTGCAACTGCATAAGTAATTGTAATTTCTTTGGTCACATTTTTGTTCAAATACACCTTATTTTCTTCAAGTCCCGTTGTTGTCCTTGTCAAGTTTTTGCTTGCAAGGTCTGCATCTGTTACACCTGTAAAGTCAACTGTTGCAACAACAGGGTAGTTTGACAAATTTGTCATTTTGAATGAAATGACTATTGGACGAATACCTATGCTGTCTTCATAAAAAGCATGTGGGGTTGTACCCATGTTCCATTGTGGAAGATTGTCAGCCGTGCTTCCTGCTGATTCACCTTTTGTATAGCCCAAATATTGTGTTGGTAATGAAACAGCCGATTCAGTTGGGTTTGTCGCATCTGCAACTGTTGGATAATCAACATTGCTGTCATTGCCCGCTTGTCCATTGACCTTGCCAAGTACAAGCACTTTTGCATCACGAGCCGTGTATGATACTTGTCCACTGATAGAAACGCTTGGGTTTGACGCAGCGTAAACGCCAAACATCATAAGGCAAATTGACATCATACAAGTGATTGCAGAAATTATAATGTTTTTCCTTTTCTTCATCTTTTCTCCTTTTTGTATTTTTGTGTGTACAAATGTGAGCACACTATTTGCAATATTGTTATTGTCTGTAAAAAGTTTTTGAAAATACTTATATGAAAATATTTTACTTTATTTACAGTTGCAAATATTCTATTCCTGGCAATTTTACTTTTGCTAATCAAATGCCTTACAGCATTTTAAGCCAGCTATTTTGGATCTTATACTTTTTATTTCGCCGCCTTTGTTGAGCAGCTACCATAATTTTTCACTTTATTTTTCTTTATATTTCTCTGTCAGTTCTGCTACTTTTTTGCTGTAAGCATCGCCCTGTTTCTGCTGTTTGAGCTGGCTCTTGATCTGTTCTTTCACCTCGTCAAAGCTGGCTTCTGCCGCATCTTTTTTCTCCTCAACTTTAATCAGGTGATATCCGAACTGTGTTTTCACAGGTCCGACTACATGCCCGATCTCTGCTGCAAATGCTGCATCCTCAAATTCCTTGACCATCTGTCCTTTGCCGAATTCTCCAAGGTCTCCGCCTCTCTGTCCGGAAGGGCATGTAGAAAATTCTTTTGCTGCGTCTTCGAATACTTTCTCACCGCTTACAATAGATTCCAGAATCTGATTACATTTTTCCTCGGAATCTGTAAGGATATGCTTTGCGTGAACAGTTGCCCCTTTTTTAAACTGAGACTTATTTGCTTCATAATAATCTTTGACTTCCTCGTCAGTCACTTTCACACTATCAAATAACTGCTTCATAGCAAGGCGTGCAAGAATATCTTTTCTTGCATTCTCCATTACACTCTTGTATTCTTCCGTCTCATCTAACTTCAGATCTTCTCCGTATTTTGCAAATGCATAAACTGCG
>CAJKWP010000024.1 GCA_905203645.1 uncultured Christensenella sp. | reverse complement strand
ACTATATACTATATTAACATAATATATTTTTTTTGTCTAGTTTTAACAGAAATTTTAGTTGGTTGTTTTCTTCAAAAATATTGGACATAGTTTTTGCTTTATGCTATTATATAAAATATAAGGATATACGATGGAAAACGAAATTTATTTTGATGAACTTGAAACTCGAAAAATTATGAATTTTATTGCTCACTGCAATCATTTTTTGGACGGAAAATATTTGTTTGCGACATCAAAATTGAAAGAAATAAATGGAGATATTTGTGCAAGTAAGGACTTGTCGCTGTTAAAAGACGAATGTTTGGATGGTTTTAATGCATCACTTTTCAAAACAAAGTGTTTGGTAAAATTACCCACAAAAAATGGGACTTTTACTTCGCCAACTGAAAAGGAAGATTTTATTGCAATTGCTTTTACTTTTATTGATGATATCTGCAATGAAGTGGTAGATTATGACAATTTCACTGCAAAATACTTTTCGTCAGAAAAAAATGAAAACAAATTTGCAAAACAAATAATTGAACCACTCAAACTTATTATTTCAAAACTTTTCAATCTTCCCGAAGACAATGAAACAGAGTTCAATGTTACGGCTGTTGTTCAAAAGCACGAAATTCCAGTGATAACAGTGGAAAAATGTGACAATTCCAATGCTATTGCCGTTGCAGAAAATTTGCTTAAAATGATTGGAATGAAACAAAAACTTGATCAAGACCAAGCAAATGCTTTTGTCATACTCCGTGAACTCAAAAATGCACTCGAAAACAATCAAGTTTCGGAAATTCAAGCATTGTTTGTTGCGGTTGGATACATAAAAAAGTTTTTGCCAGATTTGGATTATATGTTTGAAGAACTTGCATTTTGTTTGCGAAAAAATTAAATATGTCATGAAAAACAAATTTTAATCATACATTTATTGTGTGAAAAAAATATCAGCTGGTTGTTTCAGGAACGTTATATCAAACATAGTAATAGGTGTTGTGCTTGTTATTATGTTTTTTGTTTCCTATGCGGGTGGTGTTATGAATGTTTTTACATCATCGGCTATTTCGCCATTTTATAACGGCGCCAAAAATTCCAACAAAATTACTATTATGATAAATGTCTATTGGGGAACCGAGTATCTTGACAAAATGCTTGCAATATTCAAGAAACATAATGTAAAGACAACTTTTTTTGTTGGTGGAATTTGGGTGAGCAAAAATGGTGATATGTTAAACAAAATCGTTGCGGAAGGACACGAAATTGGCAATCATGGCTATTATCATAAAGATCATCAATATCTTTCGTATGAAAAAAACGAAGAAGAAATCTTACTCACTCACAAACTTGTCAATTCGGTTTGTGGGGTTGAAATGAACTTGTTTGCACCACCAAGTGGCAGTTTTTCAAAAACTACTTTGGAAGTGGCAAGCAATTTGGGTTATCAAACTGTTATGTGGACACGTGATACGATTGATTGGCGTGACAAAGATACAAACCTAATTTATCAAAGATTTATAAAGAATGCCAAAGGTGGTGATTTGATTTTGGCGCATCCAACATTGAATACGGTTGAGGCACTTGATGGCGCAATAGAGTACTTTTTGTCAAATGGATTTAATTTAACAACAGTTTCTGAAAATCTTGCAAATTAAAGTTGAAATAATTGATTTTGTGTGATAAACTAATAGAGCTAAATTGTGCTTTGGGAGTATAGCGTGGCTTTATTTCAATTACAAAATAATACAAACAAAAAACTAAACACTGAAAAAAAGTGGGGCATAAGCCTTGTTGTTGTTTCATGTGTTTGTTTTTTGTTTTTGTTTACAAATCTTTTGCCTTTTGTCAAAAGTTTTCTTTTGGGTGTTTTTGGACTGTTTGCGTATCCAATGTTTATAACTTTGTTTGTGATTGGTATAGCGCTTATCAACAACAAAAAGTATGTTATGACAACAAAATATCTTGTTTATTTGTCATGTTGCTTGATTTTTCTTTTGGCGATTTTGCAACTAATCATTGTGGGAAAACCAAACGTTGGATTTTTTGAATATTTGGGATTGTGTTATACAAATCAATTAACTGCTGGGGGAATATTGATTGGACTGGTAACCGCACCCGTAATTTTTGTTTTGGACTTGCTGGGCGGATATATTTTGTTTTCTTTGGGACTTATTGTTTTTGTTGCACTTGTCGTCGATTATTTGGTCTATGTAAAAAACAACGCATCTTTAAGCAAGCCAACCCCATATCAAAGAACCAAAAGCGTCACAATACAGCCACAAGTTGTCGAAACAGTGAAAAATGAGACAATCAAAGAAAAACCTGTTTTGGAACAAGAAATTGAAAAAGTTGAAAAACCAGAAGTTAAAATTGTACTTGATGCCGAAATTGAAAAAATGGAAAAGGAAAACCAAGCACGTTACATTTTGGGACTTGACAAATCAAAACCATTGCCACAAATTTCAACGCCAAAAGAACAAAACAAAAGACCTGAAAATTTGTATGAATACATTATGACGCCACCCAAAACGGTTGATATGTCAATTTACAATCGTAACAGGGAAAACAAAACAAAGGAAATGAACTATGCGCTTAATGAAATAAAAAATGAGATTAAGCAAGAGCAAACCCAACTTGAAACACCATCAAACGAAGAAATAAAACCATCAAAAATTGTGCATGATGATATGCCAACTTTTGTCAATTCAAATCCCGCAAATAACGCTTTCATTGAAGAAGAACAGTCAAAACAGTCAAACGAGGACGACTATGCGGATGAAATACTCAAAGATCTTCTGAACAAGAGCAAAAAAATTGATATAAATCCAGAACCAGTCGCACCTCAGATTTCAAGAAGAAGGGGATTTGCACAAATGGAACTGGAGGGTGTAAACCCACCACCAGTTGAGAAGTCAACAAAGAAGACATATTCCAAACCACCAACTTACACAAGGCCACCTTTGGACATTTTTAGAACAGTTTCTGTCGATTTGTCGACGCTAAACGAAGACGTTGTTGGCAAAAGGATGCAACTTGAAAATGCTTTGGATATGTTCCATATCCCAGCAAAAGTTATTGGCGTTGTTGTTGGGCCAAGTGTAACAAGATATGAACTTGAAATGCCTCCAGGTATATCTGTCAAAAAAATTTTGGCACATTCAGATGATATCGCTTTGGCGCTTGCAGCAAAAGGTGATATACGTATTGAAGCACCTATACCGGGGAAAAGTGCAGTCGGCGTCGAAGTGCCAAATGAACAAATTGCGACTGTTTCCATGCGTGAAATTTTGGAATCTCCAGAATTTATCAATGCAAAATCTCCGCTTACATTTGCACTTGGAAAAGATATTGCGGGCAGTGTAAAAGTTTGCAATTTGCAAAAAATGCCACACTTGATTGTTGCAGGTGCAACAAACTCTGGTAAAAGCGTTTGCTTGAACGCAATAATTATCAGTTTGATTTACAAAACATCACCAGATGATGTAAAACTTATCTTGGTTGACCCAAAACGCGTTGAATTTTCTATGTATAATCAAATTCCACATTTGCTTATACCAAACGTTATCACTGAATCTGACAAAGCAATAAATGCTTTCAGTTGGGCTGTTAATGAAATGGAACGCAGGTACAATATATTCAGTGAAGACAAAGTAAGAAATCTTGACGAGTATAACATGCTTGAAGGCGTAAAAAGTGGTGAAAAAGAAAAGTTGCCATTTATAGTAATCATAGTCGATGAAATGGCTGACTTGATGATGACAGCAAAGAAAGAAGCCGAAGAAAAAATTATGAGATTGGCCCAAAAGGCAAGAGCAGCAGGTATACACTTGATTTTGGCTACTCAAAGACCTTCTGTCGATGTTATCACTGGTACAATCAAAGCGAACTTCCCATCAAGAATTGCATTTTCGGTTACCAGTTTTCAAGACAGCAGAACCATTTTGGATCAAGGCGGTGCCGAAAAACTTTTGGGTAAAGGTGATATGTTGTATGCACCTTGCGATGCTGCTGAACCTCGTCGTATTCAAGGATGTTTTGTTTCGGGTAAAGAAGTTGAAAATATCGTTGAATTTGTAAAACAAAACAACGAAGTTGATTTTGATTCGCAAATTGAAATTGATATGAACACGCCTCAAAACAAATCTGGCTCAACTGCAGAAGGGGTAGGACATGACGATGGTTTTGATTCATTGATGCCTGAAGCCTTGAAACTTGTTATTGAAAATGGACAAGCATCAATAAGTTTGATTCAAAGAAGATTGGTTGTGGGCTACCCAAGGGCAGCACGTATAATTGATCAAATGGAAAGAGCAAACTTTATTTCAGGTTCAGATGGAAGCAAACCAAGAACGGTTTATATTACAATGGAAAAATATGAGGAGTTGTTTGGAAATAAATGACAAAGAATGATTTGATACAGAAAAAAATTGCTGCAATATCTTTGGGTTGTGACAAAAACAGAGTCGATTTGGAACATGCTTTGTATTTGCTTGAACAATACGGCTTTGAGTTTTCCGATGACCTTGACCAAGCACAAATAATTTTGATAAATACATGTTCATTTATTTTGCCTGCAAAACAAGAAGCAATAGACAATATTTTGCTGGCAATAAGCAAAAAAACAAGTGCGATTTGTGAAAAAGTGGTCGTTATGGGATGTCTGCCAAGCAGAAATTTGGAAGAATTGCAACGCTCATTGCCCGAAGTAGATTATTTTTTGCAAGTCAAAGATAATAACAAAATTGTAAACGTTATAGAAAAATTGTATGAAATGCCATTATCAAAATTAAACAATGATATTTCGCGCAAACTTACAAATGTATATCATTATGCCTATCTTAAAATTGCAGATGGCTGTAACAACTGTTGCAGTTTTTGCGCTATACCCAGAATTCGTGGCAGATACAAGTCTGTTGAAATGAAAGAACTGGTAAAAGAAGCAAAAATCTTGGCAAACATGGGTGTAAAAGAAATTATACTGGTTGCACAAGATACCACAAGATATGGTATAGATTTGTATGACCAATATAAACTGGTTGAGTTGATTCAACAAATTTCTAGCATAAAAGAGATACGTTGGATAAGATTGTTGTATGCTTATCCCGAACTTGTTGATGAAAAACTTTTGAATGAAATAAAAAACAATCCAAAAGTTTGCAAATATATTGACATGCCGCTTCAACATATTGACAATGATATCTTGAAAAGTATGAACAGGCGTGTTGATGAAAAAAAAGTTCTTGAATTAACTGATAAACTTAAGAATTATCCAGAAATAGCAGTACGCAGTACATTTATTGTTGGGTATCCCGGTGAAACAAGAAAACAGTTTAAAAAGCTGTGTGAATATTTAAATTTTGCGAAATTTTCAAATGTTGGTTTCTTTACATATTTCAAAGAAGAGAACACAAAAGCATACTTTATGAAAAAGCAAAAATCAAAATTTATAAAAAACTTTCGTTTGAAAAAAATTCAAAAAATCCAATCAAAAATTGCGGATGATTTGAACAAAAACAAAATTGGGAAAATAATTAAAGTTTTGATTGATGGTTTTGACGAAAATTTGGGAATGTATTTTGGTCACGACAATCAAAATGCACCTGGTATAGACTTTGTTACTTTTGTAAATGATCAAAATTTAAAAATTGGGGAGTTTTACGATGTGCAAATAACAGAATATGAAGCAGGATGCTTTTATTCGATTGTAAATAAAGGAGAAGAAAAATGAATTTACCAAACAAAATAACGCTTGTACGCATGATATTGATACCATTCTTTTTGTTTTTTTATCTTGCAGATTTTGTTCCTTACGGAAAGTTAATAGCAACAGGCATTTTGATTATAGCCTGTATCACTGATGCTGTTGACGGATATATTGCAAGAAAATACAATATGGTAACAGACCTTGGAAAACTGTTGGATCCTGTTGCTGACAAGGCTTTTTCTATGTCTGCAATGCTTTTGCTTGTTGCTGATGGAACATTACCAGCACCTTATGGGGTAATCATAGCAATAATTTTTATAATAAGAGATTTTTTGATAAGCGGACTCAGGCAAATTGCAGCATCCAAAAATTTTGTTTTGGCAGCAGACTTTTGGGGAAAAATAAAATCTATTATACTTGATATTGCTTTGCCACTTTTGTTTGTTTTGGCGTACTTGCAAAAAGATTTGAACTACAACCTTACAGGTTTCGTTCTTGCTTATGCTATTGTTTGTTACTCTTTGATTGGTATATCTACCTTGCTTACAATTTACTCAGGAATAAACTATCTTGTAAAAAACAGAAAGGTGTTGCATGAAGGTTAATATTATTGTACTGTCGGATAATATTTTGATGGGCAAAAGACCTTGTCCAAATTTGATTGAGCAAAAATGTATACAGAAGGGCATGTACATCAACAAAAAACTTATTTTTCCAAGTTATCAGCCTGATCTTTATGATATTTTGAAAAATGAAAACGATTGTGTAAACATATTGCTTGTAGACAACGAATTTGCTCGAGTAAACGAAGTGATGTGTCAACTTGCCAATGATACTTTGCAAGAAAATCAAAACATAAAAGAAGCGGTCACAAACTTTTACAAATTCAAAAATGTTCCTATTGAAAAACAAGTAAGTGAACAATGGATGATTCCCGCACACGGTCGTGCAGTCATATGCGAAAATTCGGCTTATCAAGGTTATATTTTGAAATGTGAAAGGGAAGATAACGTTGTTTTGCCACTTGAAAATTATGAAACTTTGTTTAATGTTGTAATTGACAATGTTTGGATTTCAAGCGCAAAATGTAACATTTTCAAAACTTTTGGTCTGAATGAATCAAATGTAAAATCTTTGATTGGCGAATATATAAGAAACAAAGATGGCATAAAAATAAACTTTTCATTCAATGGTCTTGAAACTGATATAATTATAAAAGGCAAAAAGCAAGACAAACTTGAAGAATACACAAAAAACATTTTTGAAAAATTGTCAA
Source organism: uncultured Christensenella sp. (assembly GCA_905203645.1). Lineage (GTDB taxonomy): Bacteria > Bacillota > Clostridia > Christensenellales > UBA1242 > CAJKWP01. The sequence goes on along the minus strand of CAJKWP010000024.1, from coordinate 8,816 downwards.
AATTTGTTTATGCTGAAAGTGATTTGAATATTTACTCTGTTGCGTTCAAAATACTACAAGCAAACAATTTGACAATAAGTTTTGCAGAATCAGTGACAGGTGGAAACTTGGTCGGTAATTTTGTAAAGTACAACAAAGGTGCAAGCAACGTATTGAATCAAAGTTTTGTAACGTACAGCAATGAAGCAAAAATTAACATCCTTGGTGTAAACGAAATGACACTTAGGGATAAGGGCGCTGTGAGTGTTGAAACAGCATACGAAATGGCTCTTGGACTTTTGAAAAAAGGATGTGATATTGCAGTCGCCACAACTGGATATGCTGGAGAAGAGTCAAATGGAGAATCGTATATTGCAATAGGTGACAAAAATGCTATACATGTATACAAAAATATCTTTTGTATGCAAAGAGAAAATGCTATTGATAATATTTGCAAAGCGGCGAATTTTTATCTTATCAAAAAACTTCGCTCAAATGATTTTTATTTTGACAAAAATAATGTATAATACTTGTAAATAAGGAGAAAACATGGCAAAAGATACAAAAAAATCAAGCATAGATTACAATTCGCTTGAGCAGGAAGAAAAAAGGAAATTACTTGACAATGCTATTTTGCAAATTGAAAAACAATTTGGAAAGGGTGCGATTATGAAATTGGGTGATACCAATATTCAACAAGTTGATGTTATTCCAACTGGATGTTTGACCTTGGACTTGGCTTTGGGTATTGGCGGTGTGCCACGCGGAAGGATAATTGAGATTTATGGTCCAGAATCGTCTGGTAAAACAACAGTATCACTTCATATTTTGGCTCAAGCGCAAAAAATGGGTGGAATTGCAGCGTTTATTGACGCAGAACATGCATTGGATCCTACTTACGCTCAAAGATTGGGTGTAAAATTGGAAGATTTGTATGTTTCCCAACCAGACAACGGTGAACAAGCATTGGATATTTGTGAAACTCTTGTTCGCACCGGTGGCGTAGACGTTGTAGTTGTCGACTCTGTTGCAGCACTTACTCCAAAAGCCGAAATAGAAGGTGAAATGGGTGCAAGTTCAATCGGTTTGCAAGCACGACTTATGTCGCAAGCACTCAGAAAGTTGACTGGTATAGTAAACAAGAGCAAGACCTGCGTTATATTTATCAACCAATTACGTGAAAAAGTTGGTGTAATGTTTGGCAATCCCGAAACCACTCCTGGCGGAAAAGCATTGAAATTTTATGCAAGTGTTCGTTTGGACGTAAGAAAAGGTGAGGCAATCAAAGATGCGAACGGAATTATTGGGAATCGAACAAAGGTAAAAGTTGTAAAAAATAAACTTGCTCCACCTTTTAAAGTCGCTGAATTCGATATGATTTTTGGCAAAGGTATTTCAAGAGAAGGATGTCTTTTGGATTTGGCACTCAAATTTGATTTGATTCAAAAAACTGGTGCTTGGTTCTCATATCAAGGTGAAAAAATTGGACAAGGTAAAGAAAATGCAAAAGAATACCTTGCTCAAAACCCACAAATTTATGAAGAAATCGAACAACAGATCAATGAACATATCAAGGATTCTGGCGATTTGATGCTTGATTCGGACGACGAAGAATAAAACAAAAAATGCTTGTACAAATTTGATGTTGTAAACAAGCATTTTTTTTTGTAAATATAAGAAGAGTGAACTTGCAATGTAAATAAAAAAAAGTCCTTATGAAAGGGCTTTATTTTTTCACATGGTGGGAGGAGATGGATTCGAACCATCGAAGTCGGAGACGACGGATTTACAGTCCGTTGCATTTGGCCACTCTGCAATCCTCCCGAGTGGAGCTGGTGATTGGAGTCGAACCAACAACCTGCTGATTACAAATCAGCTGCTCTGCCATTGAGCCACACCAGCGAAATGTCAGCAAACGGCGAACTGACCAAAGAAGATAATATGAAAAGAGGGGATGTGCCGTTTTTTCAGACCTTAAAATCTTTAAGGCTGGTGCCTCGGGGCGGAATCGAACCACCGACACAAGGATTTTCAGTCCTTTGCTCTACCGACTGAGCTACCGAGGCATGCACAACTTTATACCAATGTATTATCAGTATAAGGAGTGTACTTCCTATGAAATCATAGGTGACCAATTGTCAAAAGGAAAAATTTGGCGATTCGGAAGGGATTCGAACCCTCGACCTCTAGCGTGACAGGCTAGCGTTCTAACCAACTGAACTACCGAACCAAAGCTTGATTGGGTGGTGGGCCTTCAGGGACTCGAACCCCGGACCGACCGGTTATGAGCCGGTTGCTCTAACCAACTGAGCTAAAGGCCCCCATGTCAAAATTTATTGGTCGGGGTGAAGAGACTCGAACTCCCGGCCCCATGGTCCCAAACCACGTGCGCTACCAACTGCGCTACACCCCGATAATTTTGACTTAATTATATTATCTTATATTGCAAATTATGTCAAGTGTTTTTTCCAAATTTTTAAATTATTTTTTTATGAGTTTACATTGAATAATTCGCTTTACAAATATATTGAAAAATAAGTCAAATGTCAAATGTGTTTTGTCAAAAATAGACAAATAAGCACAATTGTTGACAATTTTTCAAACTGCAAATTTGATACACTACAATCATAAAAGGAGAGATTATGCAAATCAAAAGCAGGGTATACAATTCAACCCTATATGTGGTTCTAAGCGGTGAACTTGATGAGCACACTGCTCACTATACACGTACGATGCTTGACGACATCTTTGACAAAAACAATTTCAGGCAAATAATCATTGATTTATCAGAGCTTGATTTTATGGACAGCACAGGAATAGGCGTGCTGATAGGCAGATATAAAAAGATGAAAGACAAAGGTATATCAATTTTTATATGCAATCCTTCATCACACGCTGAAAAAATATTCAAAATGACAGGGCTTTATGACATTATGCCCAAAATAAGTTAGGAGTTGAAAATATGGTTATAAATGAAATGGAAATAACATTCAAGGCGCTTTCGGTAAATGAAGGCTTTGCAAGGGCTTGTATTGCAGCGTTTTGTGTTCAAGCAAATCCTTCGCTTGATGAGCTTACAGATATAAAGACAGCAATAAGCGAAGCGGTTACAAACAGTGTTGTTCATGCTTATCCCAAAAAAGTTGGTGATATTACAATAAAGGTTGAATTGAAAGATGACAACAGTGCTACTATTCAAGTTATTGATTATGGTATAGGCATAAAAGACTTCAAAAAAGCAACCGAACCCTTTTTTACAACAAAGCCTGAACAGGAAAGAAGTGGAATTGGATTTACTGTTATGGAAAGTTTTATGGATAGTGTTGAATTATCCAAAAACGAAAACGGCGGTCTTAAAGTTACTATGGAAAAGAAATTCGCTTGCCCGGTAAATTTGGCTGTTGGTGGATGATGCTTGAACATGAACAAACTTTAATTCTTATAAGCAAAGCACAAAAAGGTGACCAAGATGCAAAGCAAAGACTGATAGAAGAAAATTCTCCACTTATAAAAAGTGTTATCAAACGATATAAAAACAAAGGACTGGAGTATGATGATTTATATCAACTTGGCTCAATGGGCTTTTTGAAAGCAATAAATAATTTTGAACCAAGTTTCAATGTCAGATTTTCAACGTATTGCGTTCCAATGATTATAGGGGAAATTAAAAGATTTTTGCGTGATGATGGAAGCATCAAGGTTTCAAGAGCGATAAAGTCTTTGAATATCCAAATTTCAAGATATATTGATGACTATGTCAAAAAGAATCAAAAAAAACCCACTTTATCAGAAATTTCAAAGCATTTTGATATTGACGAATGCGAAGTGGTTTTTACTATGGATTCTTCCAAAATGCCAATTTCGATTTATACACCTGTTAGCGACGATTCAAAATCGGCATTGCTTGTAGATTCAATGACAGAAGAAAGCGTGATAGGTGAAGAAATGATTGATAATATAAGCCTTAAAAGCACACTTAACAGTTTGGAATCTCGTGATAAGCAAATTATACTCTTAAGGTATTTTCAAGACAAAACACAATCTGAAATTGCACAGGAACTCAAAATTTCGCAAGTTCAAGTATCAAGATTGGAAAATAAAATATTGGAAAAATTGAAACAAAAATTGAGTTAAACGTTTTGACAATACAACAAAATTTGTTATAATTAAAAAAAAAATCGGAGATTTTATACAATGTTTTGTACCAAATGTGGAAAAGAAAATGTCAATGATGCCCAGTTTTGTGTAAACTGCGGTGCAAAGTTAAGTGAACTGGTTTCAAAGCCAGTGGATCAAACAGCACAACCACAAACTCAAAAATCTGTGCAACAAGTTCAAAAACCGGCTCAAAGACCTGTTGCAGCAAAACCAAGGAAAAACTGGGGAACAGCAAGTTGGGTTTTTATAATTTTGCAAGTATTACTTTTGGCATTTTTTTTCATAAATTTGCTTTTTACTGATATGCAAAATCCTGATCCAGTAAATATTATGTTGGGCGGTTGGATTGTGTATATGTTTGCCCTGCCAGTTGGATTGTTTCTTATCTTTACCGAAGCATTTTTGGGGGCAGTATTTGGTGTTGTTCAAGTTTGCGTCAACAAATCGAAATTTTCTTGGATAGTTTTCGGTGTTTCCCTTGGAATGCTGGTCCTTATGATGATTTTGGCATTCTGTGGTGTATTTAACGTTGGTCCACTTATCAAAGATTCTACTACCTTTATACACTAACCCTTCACAAATTTTAAAGTTTTAAAAAGCCTTAACAATGAGTTAAGGCTTTTTGCATGAAGTTGAATCATTCTAAATCTTAGCAATTTGTGCTGAAATATTTTATAATATAAAAATTTCCAGTTGTTGTTGAATCTTCATTCTGTATATTTTCGGTTTGTTTTACAGTGTCTTTATTGTTTTTATCAAATAAATTTTTATCAATAAATTTGTAAATTTTTTTGTCTGATTTCGTAATTTTTTCTTTTGAAAGGTTGCTGTATGAATTATTTTTGTTGTCAATAACATCTGGTTGATGCTTTTTCATTGGTAGCATGCTTATATAGTCGTCTTTTTTTGGATGAGCAGGCAATGTGTTTGCAGTTCTTTCAACTGAATCTTTTGCATTGTTTTTCTTTTCTGCTTCATTTTCTGAAGTTTTGTTCTTGTCTTGATTGTTGATTACTTGTTTCTTGATGTCTTTTGTTACAACTTTGTTTGCAGTATTTTCTGCACAATTACCATTCAAACATTGATTGTCATTACAATTGCCATCATCGCAGTTTTTGTCTGCATTATTCAAACCATTGTTGTTTAAGTTGTTTAGAATATTTTGATTGTTAAGACAGTTGTTGTCTTTGCAATTATTGTCAGTGCATGTTCCGTCAGGGCAAACTCCATCTCGGTAATTTTGGTTAAAATTTTTCAAGCAATCTGGACATATATAATTTTGTGAATGATTGCCAAGAGCACAATTTCCACCCAAACAATTTTCCAATCCGAGCAAACAACTCAATATGTTGCTATAATAAGAGCATCTTGAATCCAAACAATTTGTCAATCTTACGTATTTACTGCTGAGTTGTTCAATGTTGCTTGTGTAATTGTTTTTGAGTCTTTTTACTGAATTTAACTCTGTTCTTACTTCATTTTTTGTAAAGTTTAACTTGTTAATGTAAGTGTTGATATTTTCAAGAAGAGTATTGATTGATTTTGCTTCGCTTTCTTTCAATTCATCTTTGGTCTTTAATTGAGCCGATAACGTTTTGACCGAACTGATTCTTGCCAATATCGAATTTTTAACGTTGTTTATGTTCACATTTGTATTTACAACATTTGAAGCAACGGAATAAAGATTGCTAAGTTTTGTAAAATAATTTTGCAATGTTCCGTTTGTGCCAAATTCATTTGCAGTTTTTGCATTTTGATATGTGTTTACATTTGTCCTTCCAATTCCATAAGTGTTTACATTTGAAATTACTCTGTTTGGATAGCTAGTATAACCATATCCATTATTGAAATTTGGATTGGCATAATTGTAATTCGGATACATATAAGGTTGGTACATAGAATTTGGATAAGCATAATTTCCATAAGGGTATGCATAGTTGCCATATTGGCATCCATTGTAAGCAGTTTGATTCGTAAAGGAATTAACGTTGTTTATCATATTGTTTGGATAATACGTATTACAGTTTTGTGGAATCCTTTGCTGATTTGTGTTTACTACTTGGTTATAGTCAACTATTTGTCTGTCAGAAGTTGTCCCATAATTTTTTGGCAACGTCGTTTCCATTGTTCGCGTAGGCATAATATCAGATACTATCAAGTCTTCTTCTGATATATTTTCAATTTTCTTTATGGTTGAACTAAGATTATTCAATGTTCGTTCAATTTTTGTAGAAAGGTTGGCATTTGCGCTGCTTCCGCATCCAACAAACAAAAAAGAGAACATGACAAGTGAAAGTGCAACCAATATTTTATATGTTTTTTTCATGATTTCCTCCAATTTTAAGTTGTGTAAATTCGAAAAGAATATACATATTTTTTTGTAAGTTGTACATAACAAAAACGAGGTAAAAAAAATGAAAAGAAAAGAAATAGAATCTGCTTACAACAAATATGTAGAAGCAAAAATAGCAAAAACCAGACCATGGCCATCGCTTTTTAATGCGTTTTGGGTAGGTGGCGTAATTTGTATGATAGGTCAAGGTATAAATGATGGTTTGCTTGCGATTTTTCCAACTATGGCGGAACAATCTGCTTGGACTTGGACTCTTATCGCACTGATATTTTTGGCTTCGCTCTTGACAGGCATTGGAGTTTGGGACAATATAGGCTGCTTTGCAGGCGCTGGTGCCATTGTACCGATTACCGGATTTTCAAACTCGATTGCATCACCAGCAATGGAATTTAAAAACGAAGGTATTATTTTTGGATTGTGCGTAAAAATGTTTACAATCGCTGGACCTGTCATTGTTATGGGAGTTGTTGCAAGCATTTTAACAGGCATAATATATTTGTTTGTATAAGGAGAAAAATATGGAAGATAGAACAAGAAATCATCAAACTGTAAAATTTAAAAATCCACCAAAGATTATTGGGAATTATTCAATTGTCGGTCCAAAAGAAGGGCTTGGACCATTTGGAAAATATTTTGACTATGTCATGAAAAGTGACTCTTTTGATGAAAAAACTTATGAACTTGCTGAGCGAAAAATGATAGAACATGCTGTTATGGGGGCAATAACAAAAGCAAAAATGCAACCAAGCGACATTGATATGTTCCTTGCTGGGGACTTGCTCAACCAAATTATTTCATCAAGTTATGCTGCCAGAGCATTTGATATGACGTATATCGGTTTGTTTGGTGCGTGTTCCACAATGGCAGAAAGTTTGGCGCTTGGTGCTTGTTTTGTAAATGCAAATTATTTTCAAAATGTTGCATGTGCAACCGTAAGTCACTTTTCTACGGCTGAAAGACAATTTCGTTATCCACTTGAATTGGGAAATCAAAGACCACCAACGTCACAATGGACCTGTACGGCATCAGGCTGTGCTGTGCTTTCATCAAAAGGTAGTGGACCAAAAATTACCATGGCAACCTTTGGAAAGGTGACCGATTATGGAATTTGCGACGTCAATAACATGGGTGCAGCAATGGCACCTGCGGCAATGAATACATTGATAGCGCATTTTGAAGATACAAATACAAAACCAGATGATTACGATTTGATAATTACTGGTGATCTAGGAAAATTGGGTGTTGAAATACTTATTGATTTGATGGAAGAAAATGGATACAAACTTGGAAATAATTATTGTGATTGTGGACAAATTATATTTTCAAGAGAGCAATCAGTGCTCATGGGTGGAAGCGGATGTGGTTGCAGTGCATGCATGTTAAACAGTTTCTTTGTCGAAAAGATAAGAAAAAAAGAATTTAAAAAAGTATTATTTTTGGCAACTGGTGCATTGCTTAGTACAACTGCAAGTCAACAAGGAGAGTCGATACCAGGGATAGCACATGCAGTTGTAATAGAGGCAGAGGAGGATTAGAAAATGGATATAGCATTAAATTATTTGTCGGTATTCCTTATCGGAGGATTTGTTTGTTTACTTGGACAAATCCTTGTCATAAAAACAAAAATTACAACTGCAAGAATACTTGTTACGTTTGAACTTTTGGGTGTGTTGTTGCAAACGATTGGAATTTATGAACCAATAAGCAGTTTTGCAAAAGCAGGCATAAATGTTCCAATTGTTGGATTTGGTGCATCACTTGCTAAAGGTGCAATAAGTGCTGTGAAGGCCAATGGTATATTGGGAATATTTACAGGTGGGTTGCAGGCAACAGCAGGCGGGATTGCTGCAGCAGTTGGATTTGCTTTTTTGTTCGCCATTATTTTTAAGGCAAGAACTAAAAAATTATAATACACAACAGATTGTATTATGTATATGATTATGGCACAAGGTTTAGCAGATTTCCAATATCATCAGAATATAGATATGTTTGTGGAACTTTGCCTATTATGATGTTTTCTGCAATCATAATTTGAGTTTTTGTGTTTACATTTTGACTTGCAGTAGGCAAAATTATGTTTACAATTGAATTTACTTCAAGATATATTCTGTGATTTGTTTGATTGACGCCGGCACTTATAAATTTCGAACTGAAGTTGCAGTTGATAGCACCTATCGGTATGAGTTTTATATTAACAAGTGGACCGTGTCCGACCAAAATTGGCATACCAGAAAATGTACCCAAAGGAATATTCACACCTTTTGAACCAAGAAACTCCAATTTTTTTTGTGCATTTTCAACAATTTCACGTGAAAGATAATTGATG
>CAJKWP010000023.1 GCA_905203645.1 uncultured Christensenella sp. | reverse complement strand
TGACTGTTATCCTTGAAATAAAAAAGGAAATTATTATGGAAATTTTTTTGCTTATTTTATTTGGCTTTTTGGCAGGTATAATTGGTGGCATGGGAATGGGTGGTGGAACGATTTTAATTCCACTTCTAACTATTTTTTTGTCAATATCTCAAAAGAGTGCCCAAGGACTCAATTTGATATGCTTTTTGTTCCTTGCTATCCCAGCACTTATAATACATTTCAAAAACAAAATGATAAGTACAAAATACCTTTTGATAGTTATTTTGTCGGGTGTACTTTTTTGCGTTTTGGGCTCGTTTTTGGCAACGCTTCTTGACAGCAAAATATTAAAGATTTGCTTTGGTATTTTCTTGATTGGTTTGTCAATTTTGGAATTTGTCAAAACTTTCAAAAAAGAAAAACAAGACCAAACTAATTCGTGACATCATCTTTTGCACGTACAATCTGATTTACAGCCTTTTTTCAAAACCCAAGCAGTGACTTGGATTTTGTTTTTTTAGTAGACAAAAATCAAAGTTTGTGTTAATATTGTTTGAAAATAAATATCAGGAGTACTTTTTATGATAAACAAAGACAAATGTATTGGTTGTGGCGCTTGTGTTGGTATTTGCCCTGTAAGTGCAATAAGCATGGATGATCAAGGTAAATCGCAAATTGATCCCGCAGTTTGTATCAAATGCGGTGCTTGCGAAGCTACTTGTCCAGTTGAAGCAATCAAAATAAATTATTGATAGGGGGGGGAGTGTATGGAAAAAGTTGCGGTTATACAACTTGATGCTATGGCATTGAGATTGTTGATTTTGGAAGTCGACGGAATATATTTCAGACCTGTCGATGAAATTGTTGAAAATCTGAAACTTGGAAAAGATATCAGTCAAAACAATCTTATAAGTGTTTTTAACGTTACTTCTACGTTGAAAATTTTAAAAATGTTCAGAAAACTTTGTGATACAAACGGCATATTGAAATCTTATGCTTTTGCTTCACCAACTTTCAAAAATGCAAAAAACGAAAAAAGTTTCTTTGAAGAAATTTACAACAACACAGGTTTCAATTTTCAACTTTTGAACGACGACGAGGAAACAAAGTCGATTTACAGTGGCATTATAAACAATATCGAATGTCCAAAAGGTGTAATTTTGCACATAGATTGGACTTTTTCTGCAATAATTGTTTACAATCGCCGAAATATACTTAAATACATCAAGATTGACGAAGGATGTTTAAGTCTTGCAGAAAGATTTGAAAATACAGAATTTTCAAACTCGCAAAAAAACAAAATGATGAAAGAGTACATTTTGTCACTTCTCAAACAAAAAGACTTTTCTGCTGACATTGACCCAGAATGTACATTCATCGGAAGTGGTGTAAGTTTTCTCAATTTGGGCAAACTTGCAAGAAAGGCAACACATTATCCTTTGGAAATTGAAAACAATTACACCGTCACCAAAGAAGTGTTTGACAACGTTTACAATTTTGTTGAAGGGCTTGATGTTGACAAAACAATGAAACTAAAAGGCATAACCGCTGACAGGGCAGACACTTTGGCAAGCGGAATGTGCATAGCAAGCGCAATGTTTGAATATCTTAATGTTGCCAAAGTATGCATTTCTTCCTATGGAATGCGTGAAGGTATCATTTACAATTACATCGTTCCAAATATTTTGGAAAAACCACTCAGTGAAATGATGAATTATTCACTTGACAATATTCGCTTGTTCTATGACAACAAATCGCTTTCTGACAACCATTTGTACAATTTGACAATTATGCTTTTCAAACAAATCAAAGTTTTGCACAAATTGCCAAGAATGTACATCAAACCACTCAAAATCGTGGCTTCGCTTTGCGAAAGTGGAAAACGTATCAACTTTGAACAAAACGAAAAAGTATCTTTTGATGTAATTTTAAACAGTCCAATAAGTGGTGCTTCGCACAAAGAAATTTTGATTGCAGCATTTGCCTCACTTTGCCAAAATCCAGACAACTTGAACTTGGCTGATTGGATAAAGTACAAAGATTTGTTGGACGAGAACGACCTTGATGCCGTAAGAAAAATCGGCATGATAATCAAACTTGCAACAGTTTTGAATGTTTCAAAAAACAAGGTAGTACAAGACGTAAATTGCGATATTTTGGGCGACTCAGTTATTTTGAAAACCATCGTTGATGGTGACGCTCAATTTGAAATTTTACTTGCAAACAAATTGGCACCTGCATTCAAAAAAGTGTTCAAAAAGAATTTGCAAGTTATCTAATCCGATTTGGGGGAATTGATTATGAAAAAAAAATTTTTAACATTGTTGTTTATGTTGGTTATTTCCGCTTGCACCTTTGGTGGATGCACATTTTCGATTTTCCCAAAACCAGTGCCTACAAACACATTTACAACACCAATTACAGTTGCACCAAATTCAACTGCAACTGAAATTGTTGAAGCAAGTATCGACGCAGTGGTAACAATTTTTATCACAAACCGTCGTACAGGTGAAGAAGTTTCGTTTGGAAGCGGGGTTGCAGTTGCAAGTGGTGGATATATTGCAACAAATTATCACGTAATCTCGACCGCTGCATCAACAGCAAATTACAAAATCGAAGTTTATCACAACAAAAGTGAAACTGCACACAATGCATCTTTGCTTTGGTACAACGTAAACTTGGATTGCGCCATAATAAAGTGTGAATGTATAAATTTGCCTTATGTTCAAATGGCTGACCGTTTCATAGAAACTGAAAGCAAACTCAAATCACTTGAACAAGTTATTGCAATCGGTACGCCAGTTGATTTTTCACTTCAAAATACGTCAACTTTGGGTTATGTAAGTTCAACTCAAGGCAGAATAAGTTATTCAGACGGCGTAGTTTACGAAAATCTTATTCAACATACTGCACCAATAAATCACGGAAACAGTGGAGGACCTTTGTTTGATATGACGGGCAAATTGATTGGACTTAACACTTTGGGCAATGATGAAGCGAATTCGCTTTTCTTTGCTGTTCCAATTTATCCAGTTATGCTTGTGATTGACAAGGTTGTTGCTGGTGACCAAACATCAAACAAGTGGCAAACACCAGTTGTTGGAATTTCTGCAGTTGACCGCTATCAATCCGAATATTCATCATATTATTTTGAAGGCAAGGGCATGAAAGTTACTGATATCACAGAAAACAGTGCCTCTGTTGGCAAATTCAAAGTTGATGATATTATCGAAGCGGTAAAAATCGGCGATACTACTTATACTATCGACATAAGAAACGATATGTTAATACCACTTTTGAAGGCAAACAAGGGTGATACTGTAACATTTACAATTATAAGGGGAATTGTTCGCCAAACAATAGATATTACTTTGGGATGAAATTATGGCTGATTACAACTTTTTGATTGAAATTGGTGGAACTTATTTTGCACTATACAAAAAAAATGGAGGGCTTGTTTTAAAAGAGCGCTCTGTTTTGGCTGTTTCAAAAAAAGATGAAAAAATAACTGTCAAGGCATTTGGTACTGAAGCTGAAAAACTTGAGCGTATAAACGACCCCAATATTTACGTTTTTTCACCATTTTCTGATGGCACAGTTGCCAATGAAGAATACGCAAAACTTCTAATTTCACACTTTTTGAAAAAAGCAGATGTAAAAAAAAAGTTTTTGAAAGAATTGTCATGTGTGCTTTGCACTTGTTGCGGACTCAATCAAAATGACAAACAACAATATCGCAATTTGTTTTATGCGTGCGGAATTGAAAATGTCGCTTTTGTATCGGGTGTTTACCTTGTTGCACTGGCAAATGACATGAAAAAGTTTTCGAAAAATAACTTTGTAATCGATATGGGCGGAAACTATGTCGATGTTGCCTTGGTCGATTTTGAAGGTGTCAATTTTGGGGCAACTTTGCCATTCGGAAGCAGAAACATAAACCTCTCTTTGATTGAACTTGTACAAAAAAAATACAAACTTGAATTGCCAGCATTTTTGGCGGAAGATATTAAGGTTGAACTTGCTTCGTTCTATGACAATGATATTTCAAGCATGAAAATTCAAGTATATGAACCTTCGATTGACAGCACAATAACAACAATGGTCTATGCAAGCGACTTGAAAGAAGTTATAATGCCATATTTGGACGAAATTTTAAAACTTGTCGAAACAACACTCAATATGCTTGATGAAAATCAACTTGCATGGATAAAACAAAACGGAATAATTTTGAGCGGCGGAATGTCGAAAATCGCTGGAGTAGAAGAATATTTCAAATCAAAATTGACACTGCCAATCAAAATGACTGACGACTGCGAAAATGCTTGCATCATAGGTGGTTCAATACTTCTTTCCAACAAAGAAATCTTGAAACAATTTATCTGAGAACAGTTTGAGAATTTTTTAAAAAAAACTTTTGCATACAATTTGACATATTATGTCAGATTGTTTTTTTTCAAATTATGTGGTATCAAATCTTGAGCATTTGTAAATTTGTTAAAAGCATTCAAACGCTTGTATTTTTCTTTTGTCTGTGATATTATTGTATTGGTATGAACTTATGAGATGTTGATTTGCTCATTTTGCTCGCAAATCATTTGCTAACGAACTTGCAAAATTTAAATTTTGCACCTCCTTGTTGGGATTATCATCAGTATTGTCTGAAATTGATCACGTCGCTTTCAGACAAAACTTATGATTTTACAAAAAAATATAAAAATGTCAGAGAACAAAATGGATAAAATAAAAATCATGGAAGCGATGGACGTGTATCTGCCGGACGTAGACGGCGTCATCAATTGTATGCACAATTATTGCTTGAATTTGAATGAAATGTCGGATGTAACAGCTGTTGTTCCAAAAAACAAAAAGGGATACAAAGACAATTTTCCTTACAAAATAAAACGATGCAAATCAATGCACGTCCCAATTTTGAATCAATATTGTGCATTGCCAAAATTGGATGAAAAAATCAAACAATTTGCCCTAAATGCTGATTTTGATATCATTCATGTACACAGTATGTTTGGAATGGGAAAATTTGCTTTGAAAATTGCAAAGAAAAAAAATATTCCGATTGTGGCGACATTTCACTCAAACATGAGACCGATATTTAAAGACGTAACGAAGTCTGATTTTATCGCAGAAAAAATGGTACAAAAAATGGGTGAATTATATAACGAATGCGACGAAGTTTTCGTTTGCTCACCTGTTGTTGCAGAACAATGCAGATCTTTTGGTTATAAAGGCAAAATTACATATCTTCCTTTTGGCACAGACCTTAAAAAATGTGACAACGTAGATGAATTGTCTATAAAAGCAAATCAATCTTTTAACCTTGACAAAGACGAACTTGTTCTTATTTATGTCGGGCGAGTTATGAAATTGAAACGAATTGATTTTATTTTAAAATCGTTAAAATTGGTCAAGGAAAAAGGTATAAAGTTTAAATTTTTTGTCGTTGGTAAGGGATTTGAAATAAACGACTTGAAAAATTTAACCAAGAAGCTTGATCTTTCAGAGGTCGTTGTTTTTACCGGCTTTTTGGAACGAAGCCTATTTCCTCAACTTTTGGCCAGAGCTGACCTGTTGCTTTTTCCGTCAATTTATGACAACTTTGGGTTGGTTAAGGTCGAGTGTGCTGGTTATCAAACACCCGGCTTGTTTATAAAAAACTCTTGTGCTGGCTTCGACGTTACAGACGGGGTTAATGGCTTTTTGTCCGACGATGATGTTGAAAGTTATGCTTGCAAAATTTGTGAAGCGGTTGAAGACAGAAGAAAATTGAAAGAAATCGGAAAAAATGCAAGCAAAGATTTGTATATATCGTGGAAAGAATGCACGGATGCACTTTTAAAGCGACTTACAGAAATAGTGGAGGAAAAGAAAAATGAAAATAAGAAGTAGAGCACCCCTTAGAATTGGACTTGCAGGGGGTGGAACGGATTTGCCATCATACAGCGACCAGTTTGGCGGAGTTGTATTTAATGCTGCGATTGGAATGTATGCATATTGCACTATTATTCCAACAAATGACAACAGGATAAAGATAATTTCCTATGACAACAAAAACGACATTGATACCGAAAGTGTACCATTTCTTGAAATTGACGATGACAACACCCTTATTCTTCATAAAGGAATTTACAATCGAATTGTAAAAGATTACAACGGGGGCAAACCTCTTTCATTTGTAATGAGTACAAGTAACGATGCACCAATTGGATCCGGACTTGGAACGTCATCAACCATGGTTGTTGCTATTTTGGAAGCTTATAACAAGTGGCTTTCACTGGGACTTACAGATTATCAAAAAGCTAAACTTGCTTATGAAATTGAAAGAGAAGATCTTAAACTAACCGGTGGTAAGCAGGACCAATATGCCGCTGTTTTTGGCGGGTTTAATTTGATGGAGTTCAAAACTGATGGGACTACGGTTGTCAATTCGCTTAGACTTGACAAAAGTATTATAAACGAACTTGAATGTTCAATACTTTTGTATTACAGTGGCACCAGCAGAAAGTCTGCAGATCAACAAAAAGAACTCGCTAAAAACATCATCAATGATCAAATTGCCAGAACTTCTGAGAAAAAAACTGAAACAATGGACGCAATGAAATCTTTGAAAGAATCGGCACACCAGATGAAAGAATGTGTTCTTATGGGTAATTTTACAGGTTTTGCGGATTGTTTGAAACGAGCTTGGGAATATAAAAAGAAAACTTCAAGCATTATTTCAAACAAACACCTTGAACAGACAATTAACTATGCTTTGGAAAATGGTGCGGAAGCTGTTAAAGTGTCTGGTGCTGGTGGTGGTGGGTTCTTGATGTTATATTGCGACCCTATCAACAGACAAAAATTGATTTATGCTATGGAAAAATTACCTGGCAAGGTTTATACGATCAAGTTTTCAAAAAACGGTACGGAAAGCTGGATAACAGATTAGGAGTATAAATGAAAGCACTTATTATGGCTGGTGGCAAGGGTACGAGACTTGTTGAAATAACAAAAAATGTTTTACCAAAACCAATGGTTCAGTTGGACGGCAAACCACTTCTGCTTCATGCTATCGACAGTTTAAAAAGAAACGGTGTTGACGAAGTGTTTATTTCGGTTGGATTCTTGTATCAAACCATAATAGATTATTTTGGTAACGGTGAAAAGTTTGGAATAAAAATAAATTACATAATTGAAGACAAGCCACTTGGCTCTGGAGGAGCGTTATATTATCTTAAAAACAAACTAACTGACGATTTCATCGTCTGCATGGGGGATGCGCTTTTTGATATTGACGTTTCCCGCATGCTTAAATTTCATAAAAAAAATAATGCGATTGCAACTCTTTTGGTTCATCCAAATTGCCATCCTTATGACAGTGACCTTGTTATAGTCGATGAAAATAACAAGATTATAAAAATTGACAAAAAGGGAACGGAAAGAAATTATTTTTACAAAAACAATGTAAATGCCGGATTTTTTATTATAAATCCATCTGCTCTATACTTTTTTGATAAACCAAAAGTCGTTTCAATGGAAAACGATTTTATCAAAAAATTGATTGAAGATGGAAAAAAGGTCGTTGCTTATAAATCGTCTGAATACATAAAAGATGTTGGAACGCCTGAAAGATATTTTGCCGGACTGCACGATTTGCAACGTGGAATTGTTCAAAAAAAGTGTTTGAGAAATAAACAAAAAGCGATTTTCTTTGACAGAGATGGGACATTGAATAAATATTGTGGCTTTGTAAGGTGTCCTGAAGATTTGGTGTTGGTAGACGATGCGGTCGAAGCGTTAAAACTTGTCAATGAAAGTCAATATCTGGCAATTATAATATCCAATCAGCCGGTGATTGCCCGCGGAGAATGCACATTTGAGGAAGTGGAAAATATATTCAATAAACTTGAAAGTGAGCTTGGGCATAAAGGCGTATATGTTGACGGAAGATATTATTGTCCGCATCATCCCCATAAGGGTTATGCGGGTGAAGTCGAAAGTTTGAAAATCAATTGCAATTGTCGCAAACCTAAAATTGGTTTGATAGAGCAAGCTGCCAAAGATTTTAATTTAAACGTTCACGATTGCGTTGTAATTGGAGATTCAAACGTTGATGTACAAACCGCTTTAAATGCTGGTATTCCCAGTATCAGAGTTCCATCAAAACTCGAAGAAGAACAAAAAATCAAAGCTACGTATGATGCTAAAAATTTGGTAGATGCAGTAAAATATTTTTTTAAAAGTAGGAGAGAATTATGAAAGGTAGAACCCAAAACATTATTATGGAATTTTTTGATGAAAAGAAAGAATTGGAGTGTTTAAAAGAGTCAATTTTGCAATCGATAAACGTGCTTGTAGATTGTATTAAGGCGGGTAAGAAAATACTTGTTTGTGGAAACGGCGGAAGCGCAGCTGACAGTGAACACATAGCAGGTGAGCTTTTAAAATCTTTTGCTCTTAAAAGAAGCACGCCAAAGGATCTAAGAGAAAAATTGGTTTCTGCCTATGGTGAGGAAGGAGCTTTGATAGCAGACAGTATTCAAGGTGGAATAAAGTGCATTCCTTTAACGTCATTTTGTGCATTTAATACAGCATATTTAAATGATTGCAATGAAAAAATGATATTTGCCCAACAGGTTAACGCTCTTGGCGATGATGGCGATATTCTTATTGCAATTTCTACAAGCGGAAATTCAAAAAACGTATGCTATGCTGTTCAGTTGGCAAAGACCAAAGGTTTAAGTGTAATTGCAATGACGGGTAAGGGGGGCGGTAAGCTCAAACATTTGTCAGACATTTTGATAAATGCACCCGAAAACATAGTCTACAAAATACAAGAAAAACACATTCAAATTTATCATCTTTTGTGTTTGGCGCTTGAAAGTGAAATTTTTGAAGATTGATTGATGGTAAATATGAGGTAAAACTAATGGAAAAAATCAATGTTTATTATTGTGTCGATAAAAAGTTCCTTGTACAACTGGTTCTGTCTTTAATTTCTCTTGCCAATCACACAAAAGCGGAATTAAACGTCATTAATCTTACGGTTGAAGTACCCGAATATAATAAAAAGGGTAAAAAATTTACGGAGAAAGAAGATGCTCTTTGTGAAAAAATTTTGAAAGAAGCAAACCCAAAGAGCACGTTTAAATCCATTGACGTTTCAGATTTGTTCAGAAAATACCTGTTAAAGGGACCAAACTTGAACAACAAGTATTATTCATACTATGTGACGGTCAGACTTTTGGCTGACCTTGTGCCAGAAATACCTGATAAAGTAATATATTTGGATGCTGATACAATTTTTGTTGGCGACGTGAAAGAACTTTGGAATATTGATGTCGATAATGTAGAGATGGCAGGAAGACGCGATATTTACAGATTATCTAAATATTTGCAAAGCGGCGTTATGCTTTTGAACATGAAAAAGATTCGAGAATCCGGCACCTTTAAAAAAGCTTGCAAGTTGTGTTGTGAAAAAAAATATTACTGGTATATTGATATGAGCGCGCTTAATACCGCTTGCAGAAAAAAGAAATTAATAAGCAAACGATACAATTCGTATAAATATCATAAAAATTGTATAATACATCATGTTTGCTCCACCAGAGAAGGAAAGGTTCCTCTTACCAAAAAGTGGCACCATAGAATCAAGACAGACGAAGAGGAATTTATGAAAAAGTTGTATCCACAGTATAATTACATATACAAAGAACTTGACAGGATAAGAAAAAGACAATATGCACAGTTCGTATAATAATATTTCAATTACAGTATAATTCGCATATAAATTAGCAAGGGTTGACAAAAGAATATTAGTGTGATATCATCTTTTCCGTCAGCCAGCCAGATGGTCGCAAGTTGCCTGTTGTGGGCAATTTGAGGAAAGTCCGGGCTTCACAGAACAGGGTGCCTGTTAACTGCAGGTGAAGGTGACTTTAAGGAAAGTGCAACAGAAAATTACCGCCAACTTTGTTGGTAAGGGTGAAAAGGCGGGGTAAGAGCCCACCGCTTGGACGGAGACGTTCAAGGCACATGTAAACCCCACCCGAAGCAAGGTTAAAAGAAGAACATGGGTTGTTCGCCCTTCTTCTTAAAAACACCGCTCGAGCATATTGGAAACAATATGCCTAGATAGATGACCATCAAATACAGAACTCGGCTTACAGACTGACTGATACAAAAAACGAGCATTATCGCTCGTTTTTTGTTTGCCAAACTATTTTTCCAAACCTTAACAAAAAATTTGCCTTTTTGAATATAAATATTGTATAGTTTATTGTATATTGTTTATACAAGGAGTTTTTATGCAAGACGAACAAATGGTAAAAGAAATTATGCAAGGTTACAAAGAAGATATCGACAAGGCGATTACATTTTTGAAATCTGAATATGCAGTGGTAAAAGCAGGCAGAGCCAATCCACACATTTTGGACAAGGTTATGGTTGATTACTATGGCAGTATGACACCACTCAATCAAATGGGGAATATTAACATCCCAGAAGCACGTATGCTTACAATCTCTCTTTGGGACTTGAATGCTATGGGTGCTGTAAGGAAAGCATTGCAAATGGCTGATTTGGGACTTACACCATCGGATGATGGACGAATTATCAGATTGGTTTTCCCAGCATTGACCGAAGAACGCAGACGCGAAATCGTAAAACAAGTCAAAAAGATTTGCGAAGATGCAAAAATAAGTTTGCGTAACGCAAGAAGGGATTGTCTTGACATGTACAAAAGCATGAAAAATGACAAACAACTTTCCGAAGACGAATACGCAGTACTTGAAAAAGATGTTCAAAAAGTTTTGGACAACGCAAACGCAACTTGTGACGAAATTTGCGCAAACAAAGAAAAGGAAGTAATGGAAGTTTGACAGACCTTATTGGAAGACCTCTTTCTTATGCAGAAGATTATCTGAAAAAAAACAATTTGTCTTACACTGTTATTGACAACAATTTTTGCGTTGAGAATGGCACAAAATTGGTTACAAATGTAAAAGCAGATAAAAACATGATTGTTCTTACTGTTGGTGAATTTATATTTGATTTAAAGGAAAGACAAAATGGACAATCAACTTGAAAAAATCCCAAATCACATCGCTTTTATAATTGACGGCAACGGAAGATGGGCAAAAGAGCAGGGAATGCCACGCAGTTATGGTCATCAAAAGGGTGTGGCAGTTGTAAAAAAGATTGCAAAAGCATGTCGCAGACGCGGAATCAAAGTCGTTTCGATTTTTGCTTTTTCAACCGAAAATTGGAATCGTCCCAAAAAGGAAGTTGACTTTTTGTTCAAATTGTTTTTGCATAACAGCAAACAAATTGACAAAAAGAAAAACTTTGACGGAGTAAGATACAATTTTATGGGCGACCTTTCAAAATTGCCAAATAATTTGCCACAAATCCTTGAAAGCATAATGCAAAAGACCAAGGATAACACCGATTTTTGTGTTAATATTGGCATAAATTATGGCGGTCGTGACGAAATTGTCCGTGCTGTCAACAAGTTGTTGAACCAAGGCAAAAAAGATGTCACAATTCAGGATATAAAGGACAATCTTGATACGTACTTTTTGCCAGACCCTGAACTTGTCGTTCGCAGTGGTGGCGAAAGACGAATAAGCAATTTTATGCTTTTTGAAATGGCTTACAGCGAAATTTATTTTACAAAAACCTATTGGCCAGCCTTTGACGAAGAAGAACTTGAAAAGGCACTTGTTGATTTTTCATCAAGAAAACGCAGATTTGGTTCAATAGTGGAGGAAAAAGAGTGAAGAACAGAATTTTCACAGCATCTATGTTGGTTGCGCTTTTGACAGTTTCATTTTTGTCGCGAGAAATTACACCATACATTTTTGATGTCTTGTTTCTTGTGATTACAACACTTGGCGCATTTGAATTTTCAAAAATTTTGTCGAAAGCAAATCTTTTCAACAGCAAAATATCGTCAGGTATTTTTCCTGTTGCAAGTTATATACTTTTTGTACTTGCAATCAATTTGAAGTTTCAAATTTGGCTTGGCGTACTTTTGGAGGTCGCACTTGCAGTTCTTGTTTTTGCATTAACCTTTTTGACAGGTGTAATTTTCAGAAAACAAACGCAAAACGAAATGATAACCCGAAATATAACTGGGATAAGCATTGCAAAATTTTCGTTTAAAAAGGCAGTAAACACAATTTTCGTGCTTGTTTATCCAACAATTCTTGCTTTTGGAATTTTGATTTTGAACCACTTTGGTGATTTCGGAATGTATGCAGGCGAATACAAAAAACAAATATCACTTTTTGCTTTGCTTTTGGCAGTTGTAATCCCAATAAGCAACGATACGTTTGCGATGCTTTGTGGCAGTTTGTTAAAAGGCAAAAAACTTTGTCCAAACATCAGCCCAAACAAAACCGTATCCGGCGCAGTAAGTGGTGTTGTGTTTGGCGTGTTGATAGCTTGTTGTCTTTACTTAATTTTGGTGTCCATAGACACTTTTTTGATTGCATTTGGTGATATAAAAATAGAATTTTGGCATATAATTATTTTATCATTTGTTACCAGCATACTTTGCCAACTTGGTGATTTGTTTGAATCTTTTGCAAAACGCAAAGCGCATGTGAAGGACAGTGGACAAGTTTTTCCAGGTCATGGTGGAGTTTTGGACAGATTTGACAGTCATTTGTTCTGTTATTTACCAATTATTTGTTACTTGTTATTTTTGATCTAGGGGGAAGTCATGAACTTTTTATCAACAGTTTTGTACGTAATTTTGGCAGTTATGGTGCTTTTGCTTATGGTTCTTATTCACGAACTTGGACACTACACCGCTGGCAGAATTCTTAATTTCAAAATCACCGAATTTTCAGTTGGGTTTGGCAAGGCACTTTTTTCAAAAACAAACAAGCGTGGCGAAAAAATTTCGCTAAGATTGTTTCCTTTGGGCGGATACTGTGCTTTCAAAGGTGAAAATGAAGGTGAAGATGGTCCAGATTGTTTCAACAGCCAGAAACCTTGGAAAAGGGTAATTGTTTATTTGGCGGGTGTAACATTCAACATCTTGTCAGCGATTGTATTCTCATTTGTTCTTTTGGTTTCATTTGGTTATGATATCCCAGAAGTAGCAAGCATCGATCCAAATTATTTGTATTCTTCACAATTTGAAATTGGCGATGCAATTTATGCAATCAACGATGAAAAAATTGATTTTGTTGTTGGAAACACTTATTCAAAATTGATTTCAAAATACAATGAAGGTGAAGATATTACTTTGAAAGTCAAACGTCGCGGCAAATTTATCGAATTGACGGTAAGACTTCAACAAGCATTTGACACCGACAACAAACTTTTGTTTGACAACAACAACAACCCAATCTTAAGGTTTGGTATCACAACAAAATCACATCCACTTTCTTTTGGTGAATCACTTGCTCGATGTGTTCCATTTACCGCAGGGCTTGTATGGATGGTCCTTAAAAGTTTTTGGATGCTTATAACTTTCCAAATACCAATTTCCGAAATAGGTGGTCCAATCACCACAATTTCAGTCATAGCAAATCAAACAAAAACAGGCGGACTTGCAACGTTCTTGTTTTTGTTACCTTTGATTGCGGCAAACCTTGGTGTATTCAACTTGTTGCCATTCCCAGCACTTGACGGTTCACACGTTGTTTTTACCACAATTGAATGGATACGCAAAAAGCCAATAAACCGAACGGTTGAAGCATATATTCATTTCGGTGGATTGGTACTTCTGTTTGGACTTGTCATTGTCGTCGATATAATACATTTGGTTTCTTGACCAAACAAAAAAAGATAGATTATGGATACAATTACAAAAGAATTAAACAAATACTTTTCAAACAAATATGATTTTTTGAAACTTTTGGAAGTGGTGTATGACAAAAGGAACTTTTGTTGTACACTAACTTTTTTGTACCCCGAAACAAAAAGCGAGATTGATGAACAAAGTCGAAGTGAAATATTTGCATTTTTGAAAAAGTTTTTGGCTTTGGACAGCAAACTTGAAGTAAAGTACAAAAAAAGTTTTTTGGATGACAGCCTCGTTCAAACCGCTGTAATGGAATATTTCAAAACTCACAACAAATCCATTTTTACAAACTTGACTAAAGACGATATTTTGGTAAAAAGAGATGCAAGTATAACAGTGATTTTGTCATTGCCCGAAATGTTCAATGAATATATAAAAACCAATCAAATTCAACAAAAACTCAAAGATTATTTGGAACATCGATTTATAGCAGAATTTTTTGTTAATTTGATTGTTGAAAACACCAAAATTGACAACGATCTTTTGCAAATGAGAAGACTTAATGTTCCTACGCCAGTTGCAAAAAAAATCAAAAGGTACGAAGTATTTGAATCCGCAGTTTTGCTTGGAAGGGAAATCCCAACATTTCCAGAATTGATACGGGAACAAAAAAGCGAAAAACAATCTGTTATTTTGGCGGGCAAGATTTCCAATATTAACAAAAAAGAGTTCAAGTCAAAAAGAGCAAAGGCTACCAAAAGCGATGTAATGAATCACTATTATACTTTTGAACTTAACGATGCGACCGGCACAATATCGTGCATATATTTTTCGTCAATTTCCAACGAAGTAAAACTTGACAAATTGTTCAATGATATGTCGTATTTGTTTCAAGGTGATATAAGACAGAATCAATTTGGAAAATTTACTTATTTTATAAGATACATAAACACCTGCAGATTTGATGAAAACCTTTCAAAACAACAATTGCAGCATGAAGAACATATAAAAGTTGAACTTAAAGATGAGTATCAGTTTGTGTATCCAAAAACGTATTATAATCCCGAACAAAGCAAACTTTTTGATATAGAATATTACAACGACTTTATCATGGATAATACTTTTGTTGTTTTTGATGTTGAAACAACTGGTCTTGATGCATCAAACTGCGAAATAATAGAAGTTGGTGCTTGCAAAGTCGAAAAGGGCGTAATAACAAAGATTTTTCAAAGCCTTGTAAAACCAAAACGATCAATTCCAGAAATGATTACAAAAATAACATCAATAGACAATTTTATGGTAAAAGATTCACCACCAATCGAACAAGTACTTGTTGATTTTGCATTGTTTGCAAAAGATTGCGTTTTGTCTGGATATAACGTTGGCTTTGATATGGGATTTATAAAAAATGCAGGCAAGGAAATGGGAATAGTTTTTGAAAACAGGGTAGAAGACGTCATGATTTTTGCAAGAGAAAAGATGGTTATCGGAAACTATACGCTCAAAAACGTTGCAAATCATCTTAATGTTTCACTCAACAACGCACATAGAGCACTTAATGATGCGCTGGCAACTGCCAACGTTTTGCTCAAATTGAATATAAGTCAAAAAAAATAAAAATTTGTTGAAAAAAATATTGACATTTGTTTCAAAATTTGATAGGATTAAAAAGTGCTAAAAATCCTATCAGTTTTGCGGGTGTAGTTCAGTGGTAGAACTCCAGCCTTCCAAGCTGGTCGCGAGGGTCCGATTCCCTTCACCCGCTCCAGATATGCATTTGTAGCTCAGCTGGATAGAGCAACGCCCTTCTAAGGCGGAGGTCGGGGGTTCGAATCCCTCCAAGTGCACCAAGCATATTGTGCTTTGTTGGGGTGTCGCCAAGCGGTAAGGCATGGGACTCTGACTCCCACATTCCTAGGTTCAAATCCTAGCACCCCAGCCAATTATTTTGTTTGGGGAAAAATAATATTGGGGTGTAGCCAAGCGGTAAGGCACGAGACTTTGACTCTCGCATGCGTAGGTTCAAATCCTGCCACCCCAGCCAAACTTACACAAAAGATACATTGCATACAATGTCGGGCAGACAATTCAATATGGTTCACTAGCTCAGCTGGCAGAGCACTTGACTTTTAATCAAGGGGTCCCGGGTTCGAATCCCGGGTGAGCCACCAGGCAAAAGGTCTTTTCAAAAGGTCTTTTTTTTGTTTTATTTCAAGATTAAATTATAAAAATAACGAAAGATTTGACGAAACTTTTTTCGGAATATCTTTCTTGAAGAGATGTTTTTTTTACTAAACATAGATTTTTATGTTTAGTTTTTTTTCTTTTTGTCAACAATGTAGCAAATAAATCTTTTTAAAATTAAAAAATTTTTTCAAAAA
>CAJKWP010000022.1 GCA_905203645.1 uncultured Christensenella sp. | reverse complement strand
TATTTATTTTTTTTAAACTAAATTTTAATAATAAATTATTTTCAAGTTGATTTTTTTATTATACCTTCAAATGGTCCGACAACCATATTTTCCGAAACTCGACTTGATTGAATATAACTGTTTATTATTTTGCAATTATCTGAAATAATGCTGTTTTCAATTTGATTGTATCCTTCCAAAACGCAATTTTTGCCAATTATACTTTTCCCGCGAATGCTTTGATTTCCAAAAAGTTTTGTACCTGGTTCAATTATTACGTCTGCATCAATATGGCAAGTTGATGGACTTTCGATAAAAACTCCGTTCTGAAAGTGAAAATCAAGTATTCTGTTTTTCATAATTTCTGTAACAAAAGCAAGTTGTTTCAAATCATACACCGAAACAAAATCTTCCTCGTCAAAATATTCAATATTTGATGAAAGTATGGTTTCGGCTTGTTTTATATATTCGGTTTTGAAAACATAACCGCGTGAAAGAGTCAATACGTTCATATCTTTAAATTCGGCAAAAGACAAAATTTCTTCAACTGTACTCTTTTTCAAAAGTGGCGTATCCGAATAAAGCACCATTGTCCATTTTTTGTCGTTCAAAAGTGGTTTCAAAAGTGACAATACATCCGACTCACCTGTGCAGGTTATTGTTTTTGTTTGAAAACCGTCAACTGCAAGTTTTACCCATTCCCAAGTTTGTTTTCCACAAATTGGCAATTCATAGGATTTTATAAACCCTTTGAAATTTGGATTTTTTTCAAGCATAATAACAACCAAAACGTCATCCTTGTTTGGTTCGTTTTTTTGTTTGATAGCAAAAGTGCCAACTTCTTCTTCAAGTTCTTGTTTTTTTTCTTCAATCATCAATTCCATATTTTACTCACTTTTAAAAATACACTTTGTCAATTTCACCGCCGCCAAGCATGACACCGTTTTGGTCATACAAAACTGCATATTGTCCTTCTGTAACAGCCCTTTGTTTTTCATAAAAATCCAAATGAACATTTTGGTCACAAAAAGTAACTTTTACCTTTTGGTCTGGTTGTCTGTAACGAAATTTGGCAAAGCAGTCAAATCCGTCGTTTTGTGGTTTGTTAGGCAACCAGTTAAAACCTTTTGTATCCAAGCCAACCGAGAACAATTCTTCACCCTCGCCTTGCGACACAACCAAAACGTTTTCCTTCAAATCTTTTTTCAAAACAAACCATCTTTCGCCATTGCCATCACTTTTTCCGCCTATGCCAAGACCACGTCGTTGACCCAAGGTGTAATACATAAGTCCATCGTGTTTTCCAACAATTTTTCCATCAACCGTTTTTATAAGCCCAGGTTGCGCTGGCAAATATTGACTTAAAAACTTTTTGAAATTACGTTCACCAATAAAGCATATACCTGTGCTGTCCTTCTTTTTGGCGTTGACCAATCCAAGTTCTTCGGCAATTTGCCTAACCTGTGTTTTTTGCAAATTTTCAAGTGGGAACAACGCATCTTTGATTTGTGCTTCGGACAGTTGATTCAAAAAATAACTTTGGTCTTTTGACAAATCATCCGCTTTTGCAAGTGCATATTTTCCGTCGGGCAACTGCACTTTTTTCACATAATGTCCAGTTGCAATAAAGTCTGCACCAAGTGCTTTTGCCTTTTGCAAAAAGGGTTTGAATTTGATTTCACGATTGCACAGAACGTCGGGATTTGGCGTTCTGCCATTTTTGTATTGCTCCAAAAAATATTCAAACACGTTGTCATAATATTCTTTTGCAAAGTTGACTGAAAAATAAGGTATTTGCAAAGTGTTGCAAACCCTTTTTACATCTTCATAATCTTGTTCGGCAGTGCAATTTTCACCTTCTTCCCAATTTATCATAAAAAGACCTATGACATTGTATCCTTGTTTTTTCAAAAGATATGCTGCCACCGACGAATCAACACCGCCACTTATTCCAACAACCACAGTTTTCATAAAACCTCAACTTTCAAGTGCAACAGGCACTTTGAACAAACCAAAACAGATTTCAAACAAATCAACCATCCAAAAGATAGCCATCAATGCTGGAAATACAAAAAAGTACGACATAAACACTTCGGTCGAGTGTGTGTATTGAATTGTTATGACAACAAGAGAAATCAATGTCACAACAAGCATATACGTGCCACGATAATATCTTCCCACGGCGAAGCAATGTGCACCAAATGGTCCCAAAAACAAACAAAGCAAAATCAAAACCCATCTTTTGACATCAGATGGCAAATTGTTTGTCATAACAACAGACTTGTCCTTTTTGAAAAATTGTTTTTTTGCCTGAGTGTTGGTTGCCATTTCCAATCTTTTGAAGATAAGACCACATGACGGACAATCTTTTTGATTTGTCAGACATTTTTGACCGCATCTTGGGCATTTTTTTGTGTCTTTTCTGTATTTTGTACGCATATATATATGATATCAAAGCAATGTGATGTTGTCAATCAATCAAACTTTTTTGACTGTAAAAATAAACAAAATACAAATTTGAGAAAAACAAAAAAAACTAATATCAATCAAGAATAAAAAAATTGATATTTTTCGCTTTGTTTTGTGATTTTTTAAAAATATTCTACAAATTATTTTACATTTGAATTAAGTATTTGCTACAATTATGACAGCATTTATATTGCGAATTTAACAAAAGGAGATTGTTTATGAAAAAGAGAAATATCTTGGTTATGATTCTTTTGATGATTGTTACTTGCGGAATTTATGGTATATATTGGTACTGCTCATTCCAAAATCAATTGAAGAAAGAAACAGGTATGGGCTTTACAGGTGTTGGTCATTTCTTTATGTCGATTGTTACACTTGGAATCTATGAACTCTACTGGTCATACGCTGTTGGCAAAAGACTCAAAGCTCTTGGTGGCAAAAATGACGGAGTTATGTACCTTGTTTTGTCATTGTTCTGCCTTGGCGGAATCGCTTGGCTTTTGATGCAAAATGAAGCAAACCATTTGCCAGAAAAAGAAGTTGCTATTGAAGCACCAGTTGAAGAACCAGCTGCTCCTGTTGAAGAATAAGCAATTTTGATTACATAAAATATAACCTGCGGGTTATATTTTTTTTTGCATTTTTAACCATTATGTTGCAAGAATCATATCATAAAATATGAAAAACAAAAGAACAAAATTGAAACAACAAATACTTTTCGGAATTGCAAAAAAGTTTGATATCAAGGGACAAATACTTTCAATAAAGCCTTATGGAAACGGACTTGTAAACAAAACCTTTTTGGTTGAAACACAGACGAACAAGTATATTTTGCAACAAATTTCAAAAAACATGGGTGATGAACAAAAGCTCATGACAAATATAAAAAATATAACAGATTACATAGAAAGCAAAAAAATGACAACCATGAAACTTGTCCCAACTGCTGATGGACAAAGCTTTGAGCGTGTTGGAAATCAAAACTTTCGCCTGTTTGAATTTTTTGAAGGAAAAGTTTACGAAACTATAAACAGTTTTGAAGATTTCAAAAAAGCCGGAATTGCTTTTGCGAAATTTTCAAAGGCACTTGAACACTTCCCTGCAAACAACCTTTATATTACATTGCCAGAATTTCACAACACCCAAAAAAGATACGAAGATTTTTTGGAGGCTGTCAAATGCGGAAATCAAGCCAGAGTGAAACTTGCAAAGGAACAAATTGACTTTTTGATAGTCAACAATTTTTTGATTGCCGAAATAAACACTTTGATTGCACTTGGCTTGCCAAAACGAATCATTCATGGCGACACAAAAATAAACAACATTATTTTTGGAAAACGACATACTTGCGTAATTGATTTTGATACAGTTATGCCAAGTTATCTTTGTTATGATTTTGGTGATGCGATAAGGTCAGGTTGCAACAGTGCAAAAGAAAATCAACCCGAAACAGACGTAACATTCAACATCTTAAACTACGCTGCATTTGCAAAGGGCTACCTTGCCATTTGGAATGACATTTCACCTGTCGAACAAAAATCTTTGCTTGTTGCACCGCTTTTGGTAACTTATGAACTTTGCCTGAGATTTTTGACAGACTTTTTGCAAGACGACAAATATTTCAACACAACTTACAAAAATGAAAATCTTGACAGATGCAAAAATCAAATTGCACTGCTTTGCAAAATGAAACAAAAATATCCACTTATGAAAAAAATATTTTTTGCCTGTATGCACAACAAGCCTCTTTTTGAAAATAAGACTTTGACACAAAGCCAAACCCCACCACAACAAAATAAAGAATAAAACAATCCCAAGGCAGAAATATGTAAATAAACAAACGAACAAGAAACAAGCAAGACAAGGCTCGGAGTCGTTTTATGACAGGAGTTTAGTAAACCCTAAATGACTGTCATAAAACGACTCCAGTAAACGAAGTATTGCGCTGTTTATTGTTCGTTTGTTTTTATTTGCCGAATGAAATATAATTGCTAGGATCAACCTTATTGCCATTTTTGAACATTTCAAAGTGCAAATGTTTTCCTTCACTGCTTTCGTTTTCGGCAGTGTCAGATGCTTCGCCAATTTTTTGACCTTTTGTTACTGTGTCACCTTTTTTGACTGGAACATTGTCTGCAAGGGATGCATAAGTCGATACAAAACCGTCACGATGAGTAATAGTCACTATTGTGCCAAATGCAAAGTTGTTTTCAACAGCAGTTATTGTACCACTTTCAACAGCAAATACTGACAAGTCACTTGCAACAAGGTCGCAAGATTTGTGTGCTTCCCATTGATTGAGGGTTTTGTTATATTGAATTTCTGTATCAGAAAACCCTTTAAGCAAACTTGCATTCTTCATCGGCAACTCAAATGAAATTGGTTTTGTGTCCACACTTACAATGTTATCATCTGGAGTGATATTGGCATTACCGCCTTCATTTTTTGTCGCAAACAAAACTGTAAGTCCAATGGCAACTATCAGCGCGCCCGCTATGCAATAATACCCATACTTTTTCAAAAAATTAAGGACCTTTTGTTTTTTCATTTTAACCTCCTGACATAATTGTTGACAAATATAAAAAGTTTAAACATTTACTTTTTATTTTTTTTAAAAACTATCCAAAATGGCCGGCACACCTATTGCTGTAACCATTTGATCTTGGACAACAATCTGTACGTTTGCAAATTTGTATTCAATCACAATATGGTCAGAAAAATTTGGACAATATCCATAAATTACTGTTTGGTCATCAATTTTTTCAGTTTTGACAACTTTCAGATGAAATTGTTTTGAAAACTGTGAAAACTCAAGATTGGCGGGGCGCAACGTGAAACCTTGGATATTTTCCAATTTTGATTTGACATTTTGAAAATTTGTTATATCACAAGTTACAAAACTTTTGTCGCCACATTGAGTTGTAGTTGTCCCCATTGGTGAACTTTGTGTCGTAAATGTTACGAACGTAACTTGTCCATCGATGTTTGAAAAATCAACATCCAAAAAAGATACACAAAAACCCAAAATAAAAAAGACACATACAAGAGCAAATATTTTTTTCATAAAAACATTATTGCCAAAAAATATGTGTCATAATCATTTTAATTTTTGATTATTTTTTGAAGTTATCAACAAAAAAAACCTTTCGGCTTTTTTTTAATTTTTTGTATAAGTTGCACTTGCTGGATATGCGTCATAAACATAAAGATTATAATTGCCAGCGTCGGCGCCTGAAAGTTTTACAACTTCATTTTCGCCCTTTACATAATCTTTTTTATCGATAACAAGTTTTATTTCAGAATCCGTTGGCCAATCAAATGTCTTTTCAACTTGAAGAAATACTTTCTCCCCTTCAACAACTCCAAAAACATTCTCGCCAAGTGCTATCAAACTGAATCCGTCATCCAGGTCGCTGATTTTTAATTTCCTGTTTTTTGTACCGTCAAGAACAATTGTTTTTCTAGTTCTTATAACTTTGAAAGTGCTTGCATCAAATTTATAATTATCTAGAACCGATTTGTCACTTTTGGTTGTAAAAATTTCAACACCAGAAGATTCTGTTCCTACATTTTTGTCTGCAAATGTAATTTTGACCTTAATGCTATCGCTGGTTAAACTGTTATTCTCACCCTTAAAAACGTAATCCTCATGTATTTCTGTCCCATTATAATAAGGATTGACAATATCCTTCAAAACTTCATTCAGATTGATTTTTTCAATTGTATATTCAACAACTTTGGAAGCAGCTTTGTAAGATGAGTTTGCTTGAACAAGAATTTTTACAAGATAAGTTCCTGCAAATTTAGGGGCATCTGCAGTGAATGCGTTTTCTGTATCTTTCAACTTGTATGAAACTGAAGCTTTTCCATACGTAACAGAGAAGTCTTCATCTTGAACAAGAGCCTGAATCTTTCCGTTATAAGTTTTTGAAATTTTATTTTCACATGTAACAATATTTTCATCAAAAGTTCTTTCATATCCACAAGTATCACATATTGGGTCAGTATCGCTTGAATAATCATGTTTTTTGTATTCACTTTTTTCTGTGCATTCTTCACCACTGCAAGCATGCCAGTGATATTCAGTATCACAAGTCCACTCGCTTGAAAAAGAATGTTTATGTCCACCACATGCAGTAAAGATAAACATTGCTGATAACATTAAGCAAAAAGTTGTAACTATCGAAAATATCACTTTGTTTTTGTTCTTGTTTTTCTTCATTCTTACTTCCCCTTTTTCTAGGTTTAGTTTATCATATATTTTTTACGATGGCAAATAAAAATAAAGTGTGTTTATTTTGCAATCAAAGTTATATCAACAAATATTCAAAAGTCCGATTCCATAAATCATATTTACAAGCGGAGAACAACTATACACCAAAGGAGCAATGTTCATCACTTTGCAAACGTCATCAAGCTGCAATTCACTTTTGTCTGCTGGAAGAGAAAAATTTGATAATTGATTTTCAAAATTTTCACATAGTGCAAGACATTGATTTTTTATTGCATTGATTTTTTTGTAGACTGAATTGTCAAACATGGATTTGAGTGGTGTGAAATTGACACTTTTTTTGTTTATGTTCAAACTGGAAAGATTTTGGTCAATGACATCAAAATTTGGCAAAGAGAACTTGTAAATATTTTTTATTTCAAAAGTTTGCTTGTAAAGATTTGCAAGTATTTTGCTTGCCAAAAGGCACAATGTTCCAAATGGCAAATTACTTTTTGTCTTCAAGCAAAAAGCAAAATCAAAAACATTTATACTGTCCATATCTTCGGTAGCTTTAGCAAGTTCAATCAAAATATCCATCAAAACCAATTTGCTGTCATCTGTGTCACTTTGCAAATACTCATAGTTATCTTTAAATTTGCAAAGTTGCAATTTCAAATTTGTCAAATCCCTTTTGTTGTTGTAAAACAAATTGTCAAACTGACAAGAAAACAGTGCTTCATAAAGTGACAAAACAAGTTTTTGTCCATTTATAACTTGCTTTCGGTCTGCCTTTGAAATAATATTTTCGTCAACCAATATTTTGTATGCTTGATTTGTGCGAATTTTTTTGTAGACGTTTTCTTCTTGGCAAAAGGAGTCAAGAGTAAAATATCCAAAATTTGAAGGCATTGACGGAATCAAAATAAAATCCAAATCCAACGTTGTTGCGACTATTTTTGCAATATCGCATATACTTGCACCACCTAATGCCACAACAAGTGCACAATCTTTTGCACACGAAATTGCATCCTGAACGTTTTGTTTGGTGCATTGTGATGGCAACAACTTCAAAACAAATTCACAATCTGCAAGTGCCAACTGATTTGTGACAAGTGCACCAAAGTTTTGATATGCCGTCTTGCTTGCCAAAAACAATATTTTTTTTGCTTCGGTCTGAGAAATAATTGTTGACAGACTTTCCACTGCTCTTTTTTTGTATAAAATATTTTGATAACTTTCCATTTGTCCCTCACTGGCATAATTGTAACAAAAAACAAATGGCGAAATGTGTACTTTTTTTGTTAAGTATTGTACTTTTTTTGTATAAACATTTTAATTGTACAAAAACTATTTGTATGAAAAAATTAAAAATTTTTGTTATTTTTGCGATTTTTTGTGCAATTTTGTTTGAATTTGCAAACTTTTCAAACATATGTGCAAATCACTCACAAAATTTTGCTTTTGCATTCGACAGCAAAATCCAAACGCCAAATCAAGAATTTGAATATACTTATGACGTACATCATTTGTTTACGCATTGTTTGCTTGCCTATCCTTCTGTGGCTTTTTCAAAGTCAAACAGTATGTCAAAACATTTTGCAAACGATTGTATTACCCCAAATGAATTTGAAAGTATTTTGCAGCAACTTTACAAAAACAATTTTGTGCTTGTTGATATAAACAAAACTTTTACAAGTCAAAATGGCGACGGACAAAAACAAAAAGTCAAAGTACCTGTCGGCAAAAAAGCGCTTATACTTTCGTTTGACGATGTTGTTTATGACCAAAGAAAAATGTCAAAAGGAATGGTTGACAAAATAATTTTGGACAACGGCAATATTGCGACACAAACTTTTGTAAATGGAAAGAATGAAATATCTACTTCAAACGAATTTGTAACCATACTTGAAAATTTTGTAAGGAAATATCCAGATTTTTCACCGTTTGGTGCAAAAGGTACAATTTGTCTTACCGGCTTTGATGGAATTTTGGGTTATCGCACAAGTTCAAAAAACACTGTTAACCGTGAAAGTGAAATACAAAATGCAAAACAAGTCGTAAAAAAACTCAAACAAGATGGTTGGAATTTTGCCTGTCATAGTTATGGACATTATCACATGAAAAAAATATCCGAAAAAAAGTTTGAACAAGAAATCAAACTTTGGCAAAGCGAAGTTGAACCCATCATTGGAAAAACAAAAGTTTATGTTTATCCTTATGGTGAATGGGAAATTGCAACTGACGGAAAAATTTCACAAAAACATCAAATGCTGAAAGATGCTGGTTTTTGTTTGTTTTGCGGGGTTGGAATGCAAAAGTTTTATTCGTATCTTCCTTTTGACAAAAATATAAGTCCAAAAGTTTTGTTTATGGACAGAATATGTGTGGACGGATACACGATTTGCAATCAACAAAAAAAATTGGCACCATATTTTGATGCCAATCTTGTAAAGGATAAATTGCGTAGTTTGATTTGATTATTTTGTGTAAAACCAATTTTTGCCATAACTTATGCTTACAGGCAAATGCACTTTCAAATTAACTACATTTTCCATACAATCTTTCAAAATATTTTCACATTCTTCAATTTCTTGTGATGGAACATCCAAAATAAGTTCATCGTGAACCTGCAAAATAAGTTTTGCTTTAAGGTTATGTTCTTTTAACTTGTCATAAACCCTTATCATTGCAATTTTGATAATATCCGAAGCAGTTCCTTGAAGTGGAGCATTGATTGCAATTCTTTCACCAAATTGTCTGGTTCCAAAATTTGTTGCGTTGATTTCGGGGATACGTCTTATGCGTCCAAATTTTGTCCTTGTAAATCCGTTTTGTTTTGCATATTCGATAAGTCGTTGTTGATAAACTTTTACGCTTGGATAAGATGCAAAATATTTTTGCATATATTCTTTTGCGTTTGCGATTGGAATTCCAAGACCTTTTGCAAGTCCAAAATCACTTATACCGTAAACTATTCCAAAATTTACACTTTTTGCGTCACGACGCATTTGACTTGTAACCAAAAGCGGTGGCACGCCAAATATTTCGCTTGCAGTTTTGGTGTGAATGTCGATATTGTTTACAAATGCACCAATCATATTTTGGTCTTCGGAAAAGTTCGCCAAAAGCCTTAGTTCGATTTGATTGTAATCTGCGGACATAATTACGCCGTTAGAAAATCTTGAAATAAATATCTTTCGGATGTTTTTTCCGTCTTCATCACGGATTGGAATATTTTGCAAGTTGGGATCGCTTGAAGAAAGTCTGCCTGTTGCTGTCAATGTTTGATTGAACACTGTGTTAATAATCTCGCCTTTTCTTTCCAAAATTTCCTTGTAAGGCATTATATAAGTCGAATACATTTTGAAATATCTTCGATAATCAATAAGTGTTTGGACAATTGGATGCTCACCCAAAATTTCATTGAGCACTTCGATGCTTGTTGAACGTTTTTTTCCTGGGCATTTTATGCCAAGTTTGTCAAACAGAATATATGCGATTTGCATTGGCGAATTCAAATTGAATTTTTCACCTGCCATCTGATAAAGTTGATTTTTTGTCTGTTCAATCTTTTCTTCGTATTCTTTTTTCAAAACATCAAGTTCGTTTGCATCAATTTTGAAACCACTCTTTTCCATGTCGTACAAAACAAAAGTGAGTGGAAGTTCGATTTTGTTGTACAAATCTTCAAGTTTGTATTGTTTGAGCAAATCTTTTATTTCGTTTTGTTTTTCAACAAAGTTTCCTATAGAAAAATTGTGATATTCACTTTTTGTGCCTGCCCATATCAAATAACTGGCGATTGCACAATCAAAAATGTTGTTTTTGGATATATTTATATTGTTTTGTTCCAAAATGGAAAGTTGAGATTTCAAATCAAAAGTTATTTTTTGTATTTGTTCATCTTCAAAAAATGTTTTAAACCTTTCAAGGCATACAGTCTTGTCAAGTTCTTCGCCAAGCGAATAAGTTTGTTTGTCAAAAGCAAAAGTTGGTGTTGGTTGCAAGGAAAAGCCAAATTGTTTGCTTGTTTGAATTTGGTTTGCAAAATTGTCAAGGTCTTGAATGGAGTTTAAAAGATTTGGAGTTTCTTCATTTTCGGAATTGTCATGTTTTATATATTGTTCATAACGTTTGAGTGCTGACCAAAATTCCATATCTTCCATAAAATCGCGAAGTTTGGGCTGAAAAGAAAAGTGAAATTCTGCATCTGCAAAATCAAAATCAATATCGCAATCGGTTTTGATGCGTGCAAGAGTTTGACTCAAATACGCCAAATCTTTGCCTGCTTCAAGTTTTGCCTTTGCACTTGGTTTTATTTCGTTTATATGTTCATATATATTGTTCAATGTTCCATATTGGTTTAACAGACTGTTTGCTGTTGTTTTTCCAATGCCAGGAACACCGGGGATATTGTCGGACTTGTCACCCATAAGTGCTTTGTAGTCGACAATTTGGTCTGCACGCATTCCGCACTTTTCAACCATGTTATCTTTTGTATAATACATCGTATCGGTTATGCCGACCCTTGTAAAAAGCACGGTTGTGTTGTCATCAACAAGTTGCAATTCATCACGGTCACCGGTCAAAATCACAACTTCGCCATCAAATCTTTTTGCCAAAGTACCAATGATATCATCACCCTCAACACCTTGTTTCCAAATCCATTTTATGTCCATGTTGTCAAGTAACGTTTTGGACAAATCAAGTTGTGCAAGCAGTTCGGGTGGAGTTTCACGCCGTGTAGCTTTATAGTCGGAATAAAGTTCATTTCGGAATGTTTTGCGTGAATAGTCGAATGCAACCACAACGTGTGTGGGTTTTTGAAGTTCAAACAACTTCAAAAGCATATTTGAAAAGCCAAAAACCGCGCCAGTGTGCTCACCATTTTTGTTTGTAAAAAATGGCAAAGCATAAAAAGCACGGTTTACAAGACTGTTTCCATCAATCAATATTAACTTGTTCATATTCTTCTTTCTTTTAAAAATTTTAAGCGCCAAAAACTTTTGTTATCAAGTCAGGAAAGCAAAATGCGACAATACCCACCGCAACAATAAGCAAAACCAAAACGGTCATAATCACTTTCAGACCCTTGCCCCAAAAGTACACAAGTGTCCAACTTGCAAGTAAAATCATTGCACCGAAATTGTTGACATAATCAAGCATTTTCATAACATCTGCTGAAAAATTCAAGAATGGATGTATTGCGTGGATTTGCATCCCCACAATAGTTGCCATCGTAAGTAACGACAAAAGTCCAAGGACCATGTACAAAAACTTTTTCATTTGATTCCCTTTAATTTTGCAAACTTGCAACAATTTTGCAAATATCTTCAACTGTGTGAAGTTCTTTTGCTTGTTCGTCGGAAAGTGAAATAGAAAATTCTTCTTCCAACGTCATAAGCATTTCAACAACGTCCAATGAGTCAGCGCCCAAATCTTCGACAATCAAGGCATCCATTGTAACTTTTTCTTTTGCAAGGTTGAGTTGATTTGCAATCAATGTTTGAATTTTTTGTTCAAGTTCTTTCTGTTCCATAATAATTCCTTTTAACGTAATACTTATTTACTTTGACATTGTAACATTTATCCACTTTTTTTTCAAGAAAAAATCAAAATTTTTTGATTGCAATTAAAACTAAAGAAGCCAAATGCAGTTTTGCATTTGGCTTCAAAAGAGAAAATTATGAAGAATAGATTAAATTAAAAAGAAAGTTCTTGCGATTTAACAGTATTCAAAGATTTTACATTAGCAAATTTTTTGCCAACTTCGGCAGTTTTTGTGGCAACTGAAATTTTTGATGCACACACTACTACATCACCTTTGTTTATTCCTGTTCCATATTTTATTGTCGCCATAAGATTTCCTCCGTTTAATCTTGTGCATATTCTAGCATATAATTTGGCATTTGTAAATACCCTTTTTCAAAATTTTTTCAACTTTTTTCAAAGCATCAAACTTTGTCAAATTTCGCCACGGGACTCAAAGGCCTTTGTAAGTGTAACTTCGTCGGCATATTCGATTTCGGTGCCCATCGAAATACCCTGTGCAAGCCTTGTCACTTTTATATCAAGTGGCTTCAAAAGTTTTGCGATATAATGGGCTGTAACATCGCCTTCGACATCGGGATTTGTTGCAATAACAACTTCGCGAACATTTTGTTTTGTCACCCTGTCCACAAGTTCTTTTATGCGGATATCGTTTGGACCTTTGTTGTCAAGTGGGCTTATTGTACCCCCAAGCACATGATAAACACCATCAAAATCTTTTATACGTTCCATGACATCAATATCTTTTGCAGACTTGACAACGCATATCAAACTGTTGTCACGATTTTGACAAATAGGACAGATTTCACTGTCGGTAAAGCCACCGCAAATCTTGCAAAAGTGAATATTTTGTTTTGCCACAAGCATATTTTGCGTAAATTCTTCTATTGCATCGTTTGGCTGTTCCAAAACAAAATAGGCGTATCTTTGCGCTGTTTTGTACCCTACACCGGGCAAAGTTTTGAAAGATTCAACCAGTCTTTGCAAACTTTCGTTCTGTTCCATAATTACATTCCAGGAATATTTGGCAATTTTTCTTGCTCAAGTTTTTCAATTTTTTCTTTGGCATCATTGAATGCTGCACAAATCAAATCTTCAAGCATTTCAACGTCGTCTGGGTCAACGATTTGTGGCTTCAAGTTTATTTTTTTTACAGTCTTGTTGCCCATCATAACAACTTCAACCATTCCACCGCCACTTGTTCCGACAACTTCGGTTTCAGCGATTTCCTTTTTTGCTTGTTCGATATCTTGTTGCATCTTTTGTGCTTGTTTCATAAGTTGTTGGATGTTTGCTCCACCAAAGCCACCCCTAAATCCGTTCATAAAAACTCCTTTGCCCTTATTTTATATTCAAAAATTGCGGGTCGACCAATTTTTGCAATTTTATCAAATCGTTTTGATATTTGTCAATTTGTTTTTCACCCTTGACTATTTTGAGCTCACGCTGGACATCTTGCCACAAAAAAGCGCGTTTTACATAGTCAAAGTTGTTGCCTTCCATAATAAAATTGTATGCATATTCATCATTTGTTTCCACAACAAAATTTTGGTCTTCAAAGCGAACATTGTCAATGTTTGCGCAAACGACGTGCAAAGCACTGAATCCGTTTTGCTTCAAAAAATAAACAACTTTTCCCCAAATGTTGCGTGGATTTGTATCAATGTTACTGCTTGAAATCAGTTTTTTTTTTGAACACCAGTTATTATTTCCAAACTGGCATTTTCCAACAAATTCCTTGGTGAAAGTGCAAATCGCAGTTGAGGTTCAATTGAACCAAAACAACGCATTGCATTTATAAGTTTTTCTTCGCTTGTCTTTTTGGCAAGTTCTTCCATCTTTGTCAAAACTTCGTTTGTTGCAACAACCAAGTCGCCATAGTTTGGACAAGTTTTTATTATAAGAAGGTTTCTTACAAGTACGGACAAATCTTTTATGAGCATCAAAAGGTTTGTACCCTGCATACAAAAATTGTTTATATCAATCAAGCATTCGCCAATGTTTCCGTCAAAAAGGTCACCCAAGTATTTCAAAAGGTTTTCATCATCAGCGCCACCCAAAACACTATTTACCTTTTCGGCTGTGATTGTGTTGTTTGCACAAAAGGCAGAAACACAATCGGCAATCGAAAGCATATCCCTTACACAACCGTCACCAGCATTGGCAATAAGTTTTATTGCTTCGGCATTTGCAGAAATTTTTTCTTTTTCAAAAATATTTGAAAGCAAGTTTGACAAATCGGGTACCGACACCAATTTGAAATCAAACCTTATACATCTTGACAAAATTGTTGCTGGCAACTTGTGAACTTCGGTTGTACCCAAAATAAATACTACATGTTTGGGTGGTTCTTCCAAAGTTTTCAAAAGTGCATTGAAAGCACTGTCTGTAAGCATGTGAACTTCGTCGATGATGTACACTTTGTATTTCAAATTTACTGGTGCAAATTTTACTCTTTCGCGGATTTCCCGTATTTCGTCAACACGGTTGTTTGATGCGGCGTCGATTTCGATGATATCAACATTGGCATTTTCGACATTTTTACATGCACTGCACTTGCCACAAGGCGAGCCATCCACAGGTTCAAGGCAATTTATTGCTTTTGCAAAAATACGTGCCGTGCTTGTTTTGCCAGTTCCACGACTGCCAGTGAACAAATAGGCGTGCGAAATATTGCCACTTTTCACCTGATTTGAAAGTGTTTTTGTGATATGTTCCTGCCCAATAACTTGATCAAACGTCTTTGGGCGATACTTGTTGTAAAGTGCTTCTTGTGCCATATTTTTAACCTTTGTTATTATAATAAAAAACAAAACTTAAAGTCAATTTTTTTTGCGGTTTTGTTTTTGCCATTTGAACAAAAAAAATCATATACTTTTATATGAAAAAAAATTGTAGCCCCGAAGAACTTACAATTCTTTGTACACTTGTCGCCGCCGAAATTTCAAAAGACCGCGACATCGACGAGATTTGCAAAATCAAAAATGCACTTTCACAAATCGTGTGTTCGCTTTCAACCATTATCACCGAAAGAATAGCAAACAAAAAACGCTAAGTTATGCCATTTTGTTTTTTGCCATCTGTGCAAGCAAACTTTTTTTGAAAAACAAAAACACCAAACCGCTTGCAAGACAAACAAGCACATATGCGATTGAAAACTGACTTTCAAGAAGCATATTTATGTTTCCATATTTGATAAGTTCAAAAATTATATTTCCAAAAACAAAGCCAAAGAATGAAGAAATTATAACTGAAAAACCGTCTTTTGAAAACAGTGCCAATGCAAAGCCAAGCGCACTCATAACCGCAAACAACACCCCATTTGGTACAAATTCAAATTCGACAAATACAAGCCTTAACAAAAGACATACAAAACCACTTATCAAAAGGTCAACAAAAACAGTGGCCGACCTTACGCGAAAAGCCAAAATCAAACAAAACAATGCTGGAAGCAAAAAGCCACTTATGGAAAAAGATACGTCTTTGATTTTCAAATTTGGCACGTAAAGCCCACCAATCAAAAGTCCCAAACAAATCAAGATAAACAATTTGCTAAGACCAATTTTTTTGTAAACGCTTTCGCCCACACCAAACAAAGTCAATATAAAAAGTGAACCCAATACAATCAAATTGATATTCATTTGCTTATTCCTTTTTTCTTAGGATAAACAATATTTTTGTTTTTATGTATTGGTTTCACTTTGTTTTTTTGTTTCATGCAAATTTTTTGTTCATATCTTTTTTGTTTTCAGATTTTGCTTTGACAGTTTTGTAAGTTTTTGTTGTTGCAAAAATCAAAGTCAAAACAGAAAAACCAATCAAAAGGTTTGTCACATTGAATGTCAAAAAACTGTAAAGGAAAAAACTTGAAAAATAAGCAATCAAAATTTGGCCAAAGAAAGACACAAATGCAAATTTTGTTCCCAATTCTCCTTTGACAACCGCAAGTGCCGATACACAAGGCGTGTAAAGCAAACAAAAAGTCAAAAAACTCAGTGCAGATTGTGGCGTAAAGAAAACCGCAGATGCTGGGTCGGATAAACTTTGAGAAAACTTGCTTTCGTTGTGATTTACTCCATTGAAGATTGCAATCGAAGAAACAACAACTTCCTTTGCAATTATTCCCGCCAGCAACGCCGACACCGCTCCCCAAGAACCAAATCCCAAAGGTACAAACATGGGCGCCAATATTTTGCCAAGACTTTCAATCATGCTTGCGCAATTTGCTATCGGCACATATCTGAAATCAAATGAAAAGTTTGAAATAATCCAAACGATAACATTTACACAAACTATCACGCTTGCAATGCGTATCAAAAATTGTTTTATGTTTTCCCAAACAACTTTTGCCAGTCTGCCAACGCCTACAAATTGCAAAGGTGCAAACTCCAAAATAAAGGATTGTTGCTTGCTTTTGTAAAGTGTTTTGTTCAATATCGCACAAAGCAAAAGTCCCGTTACTACGCCCAAAATATAAAGCCCAAAAATAACAAACACGTTGTTTGCACCAAAAAATGCACCGCCAATCACGGCATAAATGGGCAGTTTTGCACTGCAACTGAAAAATGGAGTTATAAGTGCGATTTTTGTTTTTGCGTTTTTATCTTCCATATTTCGTGCAGTCATAATGCTTGTCGCACTGCAACCAAATCCCATAAGCAAAGTATAAACACCCTTGCCCGAAAGACCGATTTTGCAAAATATATCTTCGAACAAAAATGCCACTCTGCTCAAATATCCACTGTCTTCCAAGATTGACAAAAACAAAAACAGCAAACACACTTGTGGCAAAAACGAAAGTACGCTTCCTATTCCACCAAAGATTGCCCCGTCAATCATGTCCAAAAACCAACCGTTCAGCCCAATCTTGCAAAGATATTTTGTTACAGCACTTGATATAGTGCCGATAAAGGAAGTGAGCAAATCGCCCAAAAATGCACCAAGAGAAAAGAACGTCAAATAAAACACTGCAA
The DNA here is from genome assembly GCA_905203645.1 of uncultured Christensenella sp. Classification (GTDB taxonomy): domain Bacteria; phylum Bacillota; class Clostridia; order Christensenellales; family UBA1242; genus CAJKWP01. Next base: position 376 of record CAJKWP010000022.1, on the reverse strand, counting down.
GCAAAATCAAAAAGAACAATGGCAATGCAAAGACTTTGTTAAGAAGTACTTTGTCAAGTTTGCTTTTGCCATAAATTGTTTTTGGCAAATTTTGTCCTTGCAAAACTTGTTTTACAAAATCATATCTTGCCTTTGCAACCTGACCGCACAAATCTTTGTTACAATCATATTTTTGCAAAAAAACTTCGTCACGTTCCAACAGTTTTATTTTCAGAAAGTTTTCATCAAATTTTGTAAAATCTATATCCTTTTTCAAATTGTGATTTTCAATTGGATTATTTTCACAATTTTTGCAATTTTGACAATTTTTACATTTGTTTTTATTTTTTATTTTCAAAAGCATATTCACACAGCTGCGTAAGTTCATCATCATCTT
>CAJKWP010000021.1 GCA_905203645.1 uncultured Christensenella sp. | reverse complement strand
AAAACAATAAAAAATGAAAAAAAAGAAAAATATATTTGAAAATATTATGCCGTGTAAACCGACCCTTGTATCACAAGTGCCAAAAAGTGATGATTGGTATTTTGAAATAAAATACGACGGCTATCGAATAATTGCAAAAAAACAAAATGGAAAGACAAGATTGTACAGCAAAAACAATCTTGATTTTTCAAAACACTTTTTATCTGTTTGCAAAAGTTTGGACAAACTCCCGCAAGATAATTTTGTTTTGGATGGCGAAGTTGTTTGTTTTGACAAGGACGGCAGGTCAGATTTTTCACTTTTGCAAAAGAATATCAAATCAAACAGTGGCGGGTTTGTTTATGTTTTTTTTGACGTTATGTTTTTTGACAATGTTGACACTCGGTTTTTGCCTCTTTCCAAACGCAAAGATATTTTGGACAAAAACTTTTTATCTTTGCCAAGCAATCTTTTGAAAAGTGATTATGTCAAAGGCAACGGAAAAGTTGTTTTTGACTTTGCACTTTCGCACAATTTGGAAGGCGTGGTTGCAAAAAAGAAAGACGGTTTTTATGACCCAGACGGATGTGATTGGGTCAAAGTGAAAACAAAAAAAAGACAAGAATTTGTAATCGGTGGATTTCAAACGTCAAATCAAAACCCATATCTTTCAAGTATTTTGGTGGGATTTTTTCAAGACCAAAAATTTGTGTATGTGGGCAAGGTGGGAACTGGCTTTGATACAAATCTTCGCTTGCAACTTTCCAAAGCGTTTGGAAAAATAAAAACAAAAAGTTGTCCATTTGAAAGTTTGCCACAAAGTGTAAAAAAAGAGCAAAACATTTTTTTAAAACCGTTGTACATTGCAGAAATACGATTTGCAAATTTTACTGCCGACGGACTGTTAAGGCAACCAAGTTTTGTTGGATTGCGTCATGACAAAGATGCAAAGCAGGTTGAAAGGGAAGAAGAAAAAAAATAGCGAAAAAGGAGCAAGTATGGACAAAGATTTTGAAATTGTAAGCAACATAAAAATCACGCATCCACAAAAAAAGATTTTGCAAGCAAAAAAGTTAGATATCGTCAACTATTACAACGATGTGGCAAAACTTATGTTGCCGTTTTTGGACAAAAGATTACTCAGTGTAATAAGGCTCCACGACGGTGAAAAGTTTTTCAAAAAACATCCAATGGCAAGTGAAGATGTTGAAAGATTTGATACAAAGAAAAAAAAGATTTTGACGCAAAACAAAATTTCAAAGTCGAATGCAAGTGACGATGTATACTTTTTTTTGAAGAACAAAACGCAACTTTTGAAGCAAGTGCAACTTGGTTCGATAGAATTTCACACGTGGGGATGCAAGTGTGACAATTTTTCAAAACCCGACCTTATGGTGTTTGATCTTGATCCCGACCAAAAGTTGTCACTGGAAAAACTCAGGCAAGGTGTTTTGGATCTCAAAGAGATTTTGGATGAACTCAAACTCAAACCCTATCTGAAAACCAGTGGGGGAAAGGGATATCATGTTTATTCGTTTTTTGATGGCTTTTCATCTTGGAAAAGTTATGAAACTTTTTGCAAAAATGTGGCGGTTTTGATGGAACAAAAATATCCCGACAAGTACACAACAAACATCCGAAAAGAAGCACGAAAGGGCAAAATTTTCATTGACTTTTTGCGAAATAAAAAAGGTGCTACGTGCGTTGCGCCATATTCACTTCGTGCACGCAAAAATCTTCCAATTTCAATGCCAATCAAGTGGGAGCAACTTTTTGAAGTCAAACCAAATGATGTGACGATAAACAATTACAAAACTTTCTTAAAGGTGTTTTCAGAAAAATAAAGGGGTCAAGTTTACTAAATTGTGCATTGTTCACTAAGGCTTCGGCACGTACGTGCCTGCAGAAATCGTTCACAATTGCACAGATTTAGTTCCTTACCCCTTTATTTTTCTGTCTACATAAGTGCAGGTGGTGGGGTTTTGCAAGGTGATTGAGTGGTAGTTTCAAAAATGATTTTTTCGATGAATAAAAATGTTGCAATTTTGGAAATAGTTTGTTATAATATCGTGCAATGGAAAATTATTTCCTTGTTTGTGATATCTTTCACAAACCGCTAGACCAAAAGGAAGGAGGAAAACCAAATGAATAAGTATGAACTTTTGTACATTATCGCTTGCGATGTTACCGAAGAAAAACGCGAACAACTTATTGCCAAATTCAAATCTTTGATTGAAGAAAAAGGCGGAGAAATCGCTGGCATCGACAAATGGGGTATGAGAAAATTTGCTTATCCAATCAATTTCAAAAATGAAGGTTTTTATGTTCTTGTAAACTTTTCTGCTAAACCTGAAATTATTGATGGAATCAGCAAACTTATGAACATTACTGACGGAATTGTAAGACATATGTTTGTAAAAAAAGAAGATTAAGGAGTAAAAGATGAACAAGGTTATATTGATTGGAAATCTTACAAAAGACCCAGAACTTTCAACAACCAACAGCGGAATTTCTGTTTGCAGATTTACTTTGGCTGTTCAACGCAGATTCACAAACGCCGAAGGCGAAAGAGAAACTGACTTTTTGAACATCACTGTTTGGCGTGGTCAAGCAGAAAATTGCAGCAAATATCTTCGCAAAGGAAGCAAGGCTTGCGTAACAGGTTCTATTCAAACACGCAGTTATGACGCACAAGATGGAACAAAAAGATATGTTACTGACATCGTTGCTGACGAAGTTGAATTTTTAAGTTCAAAACAAAGTGGTGAAGGTCAAGAAAGAAAAGACGAAGAAGTTGCAAAACTTCAACCTATTGACGATGACAGTTTGCCATTCTAAAAATTAAAAATATCCACAATTTGTGGAAATCTTTTAAAAGGAGTAATAAACATGAGCGAAGTACAAGAAAAACCAGTTGAAAAAACTGAAGAAGTTAAACCAGTTAAAAAATATCGCAAACCAAGCAGAAAGAAAGTTTGTCAATTCTGTTTGGACAAATCAAAAGCAGTTGATTACAAAGATGCAGCAAAACTTAGAAAGTTTATCACCGAAAAAGGCAAAATTTTGCCAAGAAGACAAACTGGTGTTTGCAGCAAACATCAACGCGAACTTGCTTTGGCTATCAAACGCGCAAGAATAATGGCGTTGTTGCCTTTCCAAGCAGACTAGCAAAAATTGCGGGCTTTCGGGCTCGTTTTTTTTATTTTACAAAAAAACTTCGCCATACAAATGAAAAACTGCACGTTACTGCGTTTGCTGGTGGGGATTTCAAAACAGTCATTTAGGATAACTAAACTCCTGCTTTGAAACCCCACCGAGCCTTGTCCCGTTTGTTTTTGATTTGTATGTATTTACGGTCGAATTTTTGCTTTTCCGCAACAAAGTTGGTTTGCGAAAATATTTGACAAAAGCATTGGAAATGGCGTAATATGATTGTATCCATAAAGAGTGTGCGAGGGACAGCCCTGACGACCACACAGCAACCTGCATTTTGCAAGGTGCTAAAGGCTGACCGATGGGAAACATAAAAATTTTTATCCTGTCGGCAACGATGGGATTTTTTTTAATCGCTTTATGGAAAAACAAAAATAAAGGATAAAAATATGAAAAGAATTCTTACAAGCGAAAGTGTAAACGTTGGACATCCCGACAAAACTTGCGACTTGCTGGCAGATGCGTTTTTGGACGAAGCGTTAAAATCTGACCCAAATTCTCAAATGGCAGTAGAGTGTGCAATAAAAAACAACAAATTGTTTATTTATGGCGAAGCGACAACAAAAGCAAAAATTGATTATGACAAAATCGCACGAGATATTTTGAAAGATATCGGGTACAAAAACAAATTCAAAATTATAAAAGAAATAGGCAAGCAAAGTCCAGATATCAATCAAGCGGTTGTAAAACAAGAGGTTGGTTCCAACGACCAAGGCATAATTTATGGCTACGCTTGCAATGAGACAAAAGAATGTATGCCGTTGCCCATTTTGATTGCTCACAAAATTATGAAAGAATATGAAAAATTCAGAAGAACCAGAACCGATTTTTTCGCAGATGCAAAAAGTCAAGTTTCAGTCGAATATAATGATGACAAGCCAACAAAAATCGATACTATCCTTGTTTCGGTGTCACATGACAAAAAGTTGCAACCAAATGAAATTGAAAAGATTATCAAAGAAAATGTTTTGAACAAAGTTTTGCAAGAATACAAAAAGTACGCAAAAGATGTGCAATACATAATAAATCCAAGCGGAAAATTTACAATCTGGGGTTCTTTTGGCGATTCGGGTTGCGTTGGAAGAAAAATTGTCGTTGATACTTATGGTGGAATAGCCAGAGTTGGTGGTGGCTGTTTTTCAAGCAAGAATGCAACAAAAGTTGACAGGTCAGGGGCATATTATGCAAGATATGTTGCCAAAAATATCGTAGCCCACAACCTTGCCAACAGGTGTGAAATACAAGTTGCCTATGGAATTGGACTTGCCAAGCCGATAGCAATCAACATAGAAACCTTTGGCACCGAAAAAGTGCCTGTAAAGAAAATTTACAAGTACGTGGAAGAAAATTTTGATTTCAGTCCCGCAAATATAATAAGTGAACTTGATTTGCTCAAACCAATCTACAAACAGACCGCTTGTTACGGTCACTTTGGCAGGGATGAGTTTGCATGGGAAAAGATAAAGCAAACAAAAACATAATTTCTGGTGGTTGGAATGAGTGGACTATGGTCTATCGACCCTCACTTATAATTTTTCTGACGAAAAATTGGCGTTCGCTTCGCTCGGCAACAGGGACCCTGATACAAAACTGCGTTTTGTGCATTGCTTTTTGCAATGCAAGGTGGGGGATCATTGCAAAAAAACAAAAAAAACAGGTCAAACCTGCTTTTGCTGGTTGGAATGAGTGGACTCGAACCACCGACCCCCACCTTATATTCACTTGGCAAGAAGCGTGCGTGTGAATGGCGCTCGCTTCGCTCGGCTACATGGTGGACCACCCTGATGCAAAGTTCGAAACTTTGCGTGTTGCTTTGCAACACAAGGTGGTGGTTTTATTGCAACAAAAAAAGTGAGGATAACCTCACTTTAATTGGTTGGAATGAGTGGACTCGAACCACCGACCCCCACCTTATCAGGGTGGTGCTCTAACCAGCTGAGCTACATTCCATTATATATACAGAATATTTTTGGCATAACCATCGCAATTCTTGTTCAGCGAGAAATCTGCAATTTCATAAAAGGAATTATGGTGGAGATAATCGGATTCGAACCGATGACCCCCTGCTTGCAAGGCAGGTGCTCTAGCCAGCTGAGCTATACCCCCATATATCAATTTGGTTGCGGGGGCAGGATTTGAACCTGCGACCTTCGGGTTATGAGCCCGACGAGCTACCGAACTGCTCTACCCCGCGACAATCTTTAAATTCGCCAGATTGCAGTATTGCCATCCGGCGAACCTAAATATTGGCTCCCCAGGTAGGATTCGAACCTACGACCTATCGGTTAACAGCCGAGTGCTCCACCACTGAGCTACTGAGGATTATTCGTCAAAATCTTTGACAACATGGGTATAATATCACACGCCAAAAAATATGTCAATAGATTTTTTAAAAAAAAGATGGTTTTTGTGGACTTTTTGTTTTGCGATTTTTTAAATTTTTCACCACTGAAACAAAATTTGCATAAAATATTAAAAAATTGCCTTATGCAAAAAAAATGGAGAATATATGAAGAAAAATTATCCAAATTGTATTTGCACCAATCAAAATCGGGAAAACGTAAGATATGGTCCAAGAGGTGCCGTTGGAGTCACTGGACCAACAGGAGCAACTGGTCCAAAGGGGGAAACTGGACCTGCTGGTGCAACTGGACCAAGCGGCGAAGAATTGGTAATTCGCTCGACAACAACTTTGCCTCCAGACCAAAATGCCGAAGTAAAATCTTTGCACATTGGGAACAAACATTATCTTGATTTTTTTATTCCCAAAGGACATGATGGTGTTCCTGAAAAAATTGTTGTGGGGGACACAGTTACAACCGAGCCAACTCAACCAGCGCAAGTTACGGACAGATATCAAGACGGTGTACATCACTTTGATTTTGTTATTCCAAAAGGTGAACGTGGTGAAAAAGGGGAACAAGGAAAAATTGGTCCGCAAGGATTGCCCGGCGAAGTGGGTGCAAGCGAAACAATCATAATTGAAAAAACACAAACTGTTGAACCAGATCAGCCCGCCAACGTTTTGGATGACAAACAAGCAAATGCACATCATCTTACATTTTTTATACCAAAGGGGGAACGTGGCGAAAAGGGTATAGCGGGCGAAAAGGGTGTTGCAGGTGAAAAAGGACCTGCTGGGGATCCCGGTCCCGCGGGTGAAAGAGGACCGACAGGAGAAATGGGTCCCCCTGGTCCCCAAGGTGTTGCCGGGCCACCCGGTTTGACGCCAAATATATGTGCAACTATATACGATCCAGCACAACAAACAGTTGCGAACGAAGGGAAATTTGTTCTTGGTGAAATTGAGATCAACAAAGGTTGCAAAATAGAAAACAATGGTATAAAAGTGCCGAGAACTGGAACATATTTGATTGCTTATTCTGTCAATAATTCAGTTGGGGCAAAACCTGGTGATCATGTAAGTTTGACATTCAACGACGTGCTTGTCACTGTTGCAAAACGCCCCATAACAACAAGCACCAATACCAGTGGATTTATGGTTTCGTCACTTAACAAAGACGACGTTGTATCACTGACTGCTTATGTTTCTGAAAACCGTTTAATAACCGCATCGAGTGCTCCAAGTGCAATGCTTAGTGTTGTATTGATAGCGACATAAAAAAATTCAAAAAACAAGACAAAAGCCATTCATTTTGAAAAAAGTTTGAAATTTTATGTTCCAGTACTTTGATATTTTTTCAAGCAAAAGTTGAAAAATATTATGCAAGGCACAACAAAAAGTGAACCCAAAAGTGGAGCAAGTGCACAAAGTAACATAGGAACTGAACCTTTGCCAGTAAGATAACAAAGTGGAAGATAATTGAAGCAGGCGATTGGGATAATAAAAGTAAAAATTCTTGTCAGCCATTTTTTGTAAATATCGATTGGATAAAATGCAAGTTCCTTGCTTCCGTTGGTGATTATGTTGACAAATTCAAGATTTTCGACTGTGAAAACACTTATTCCTGCGCCAATCAAAAACACACCCCAAATGACAAAGAAACCGCAAACGTATGTCGAAATCAACACCAAAACTTTCCATACGCTCCAAGTGATGTCAATATTGACCAAAGCGATAATTGAAACGACTATGCCCAAAATAACCCTTCCAAATTTTATGAACTCTATTTTGCTTCCAAAAATTTGTTTGTGAATATTTACAGGTCTTACAAGCATCCTATCCAAATCGCCGTGCTTTATAAGTGACGCAAACTCGTCATAACCACGTGCAAAACATTCGGTGAGTGCAAAAACAGTGGTTATTATTCCAAACATAAGCGTAGCATCATAAAATCCCCAGTTGCCAACCGATTCAAATTGCAAAAACAAAATATAGACCGACAACAATTCACCAAGCGAAATAAAAATTTGCGATGTGGCTATCAAAAAGGTGTTAAGGCGATATTCAAACGATGACTTGAAGTGCATTGCAACAAATTTTCTGTACATATCAGCCCCCTTGTATAACCACGTTTTTCAACGACTTTTTCATCAAAAGTTTGCCCAAGACCACCAAAATCACAAGCCATGCAACCGAAATCCCAATATAAATGAATGCATCAAACGTTCCAACATTGCCAATATAAATTCGCAAGGGCAAATCACTTACAAATCTGAAAGGCAAGTAGTTTACAACATTTTGCACAGGTTGTGGAAGCAGTGGAAGGGGAATATACATTCCGCCCAAAAGTCCACAAATTGTGGTTACAATTCCAACCGAACCTTTTGCCGACAACGTTTTGAAAATTAAATTGACTGCAAACATCGAAAGTGCAACGCATACAAAAAGTCCAATAAACAAACTGACTGCAAACAGCAAAAACGCAATGGGACTTGCTGGAAGTGACATACAAAAACCTTTGGGCATAAAAAATGCCAAAACCAAAATTGGAGCAAAACGCAAAAGTGAACCTGCCATCTTTTCACCAGCATATTCACAAAACCAAAGATTGTAAATGTTTACAGGTCTTACAAATTTGTAACAAACGTTTCCTGATGTAATTTCTTGTGCAACGTTTTTTCCAATTCCAACAAATCTGAGTGAAAAGAACGCTTGTCCCAACCAAACATAAGTCACCATTTGCGAAATTGAAAAACCGTTTACTTGTCCATTTTTCATAAAAGCGGTGTAAAGGCAAATGTACATAAGCGCCCAAAAAAAATTGGGTTAAAACTCCCGACAAGGCTTTCGCCCTGTATTGAAGTTCGCCCTTGAATTTCATTTTGAAAATTCCAAAATAAGAACTCATATTTCTCCTGTTTGTCAAATTACAAGTTGTAATCTTTGTAAAGTTTTGCCAAAACTTCGTCAATGCTTATGCCTTCGACTGAAAAATCCACAACATCGTACTTTTCAGATAGCTTTGAAATAAAATCTTTTGCATGGAAAGGTGCAAGTTTGTTTTGCAAAACGGCGGTATTTTTTTGATGTGAAACAACAATATAATCTTCAAGTTCAACACTGTCATACGCTTTTGAAAATTGCACTTTGATAGTCTTTGTTTGTCCGTACTTTTCTTTTATCGCACTGAAACTTCCGTTGTACAAAATTTGACCACGACCGATAAGAATAATCTTGTTTGTAAGTGTTTCGATATCGTTCATATCGTGGGTAGTAAGAATAATCGTCGTGCCCCATTCTTTGTTTATGTACTTTACAAAATCACGAACGGCAAGTTTTGAAACCGCATCAAGTCCAATAGTTGGTTCATCCAAAAACAAAATTTTTGGCTTGTGCAAAAGCGCACCTGCAAGTTCACACTTCATTTTTTGTCCCAAAGAAAGTTGCCTGAGCGGACGCATAAGTAAATCGTCAAGGTCCAATGTTTTGCACAAAAGTGCCAAATTTTCGTCATAATCTTTTTGTGGAATTTTGTAGATATCTTTCAAAAGTTCAAAACTTTCAACAACGGGAACATCCCACCATAATTGCGAACGTTGACCAAAAACAACACCGATATTTTTTACATACTCCTTGCGTTGCTTGTAAGGACAAAAACCGTCAATTTCACATTCGCCCGACGTGGGATTGAGTATTCCGCTCATGATTTTGATTGTTGTGCTTTTTCCCGCACCATTGGGACCAATATAGCCAACAATGTCGCCTTGTTCAACTTCAAAACTTACATTTTTGAGCGCTTCGATTTTTTTGTATTTGCGTTTGAAAAGTCCTTTTATTGCACCCCAAACACCTTTGTCACGAATCGAAATTTTGAAAGTTTTGCAAATATTGTCAAATTTGATTATTTTCATGCAAACATAATAACAAAAATGACAAAACAAGTCAACCCGCCCAACTAACAAAAAACTGCAACCCGTTCGGTTGCAGTTTTTATAATTCAAAGTCGTATTTGATTTGTTTTTTGCATGGCTGATATGCTTTCCAATCAAGGCTTTTCTTTTTGGATATTTTGGGTGTGTATTGATTTTCCGAAAAGATAATTTTCAGCCCAAGTTTTTGGGCAATCCTTTGTTCAAGTGGTGAAATTGTCTTTGTGCAAAGAAGGGCAACGGGCATAATTTCACGACTTTCTTCCGCCATGGTGTCTTTTCGCAAAACGGCAATTTCATTGAAGTCATTTGTGCTGTCCAAAAGAGTTTGTGGTGTGTTGTAATAAAAAGCCATTTTTGTGGTTGGTGTTTTTTCATAAAAGTCCACACAAGCGTCTTTTCTGGATATGGTGATAACAAAGTTGTTTGGGATGTCGTCAGGATAAACAAATGTCACATATTCATTGGTGTCGCGAAAAACTTTCAAGTCGTTTGTATCCACAAAACTGAGTGATTTGTAATCCTTTTGAATGTCACGATAACTGCGATTTTCGCAATACATTTGCAAAAATTTGTCAAGTTCCTTGTCAGTTGGGTTGCTGTTTCGTTCCAATCTTGCAACGTTTATAAGCAACTTTTGTGAAGTTTTTTTGATGTTGTAAACTGGCACTTCGGTTTGATTTGGGTCAATGTCCTTTTCATCAAATTTGTAGCAAGATTGTTTTATTGCATCAAAAGTGGTGTAAAGTGCGGCTTTGTGTGCGTCATAAAGGGCAGGTGCCAAATTTTTGCCATTCAGCCTTTGCAAAGTGTTGATAACTGTTGGGTCTGATGACGAAAGAGTGTTGTAAACAAACATCAAATCCTTGTTTTCGGCGGTCTTTTCAATCATAGAAAGATTGTAAGCCACGGCGATTTTGTCAAGCAACGTTAAAACATTGTTTGCATTCTGTCCAAACAATATTTGACAATACTGATTTTTCAGTTGTGTTATGTCAATTTTCATATAAAAATTTTAGCACACAAATCCGTTTTTGTCAATGAGCAATGTTCAAGCAAAAATATTGATTTTTTGCACTTTTACATAGTTTGCAATTTATTGTTCAAAATATCTTTATGAACGAAAAAAAAGTATTGAAAAAGATATTGGATGAATGTCCAGACGGCTATGGGGTTTTTGATTTGGAAGATTTGTGTTCTTGCGCACCTCGTCTTACAAATGTGCAGGTCAAATCTATACTCAAACACCTTGAAAATGCGGGGTATATTTCGGTCAAATATTATGACGAAAAATCATACTGCCTGTCACCACTGCCCAAAGCAAAACAGTTGTTTGAAGAAAAAACCTACAAAAAGATTTGGCTTTTTGTGGCAATTTTTTTGTTTGCCTTTCTGGGCGGATTTTTGGGCTCGGTGATAGCGGTGCTTTTTTAATAAAAAAAATGGAGAAAAAGTTTGCTTGACAAAAAAGAAAAGATGGTCATGAAATATCTGTGCAAAGTTTGTCCACAACGACAATCTTGCCTTATCTCGGCTCAACAAATAGCCGAGCATCTTTGTCGTAAATATTTGGTGTCCATAAGCGAACTTGATGATATTATGATAAGCCTTGCAAAAGACAATTTTATCGAATTTGTTGCGTCAAACGGCAAAAAGGGGTATTATTATTGTGTAAAACTTAAAAGCAAAGGACAAACTTTTTTAAAAGACCTTGCCAAAGAAAAAAAAGAACTTGGATTCTTGCTTTTCAAAACAATTTGTTTGGCGGCGGTGTCGTTTGTGATTGGTTTGATTTTGAAAGCAATATTTGGTGGTTGATGGACAAATTTGAACTTAAAAGTGAATACAAGCCAAGTGGTGACCAGCCACAGGCGATTGAAAAACTTGTCGAGGGTTTGCAAGACGGATTGCAGACCCAAGTTTTGCTTGGCGTAACTGGCAGTGGAAAAACATTCACAGTCGCAAATGTTATTGCAAAAGTCAATCGCCCAACTTTGGTGATTGCTCACAACAAAACTTTGGCAGCACAACTTTGCAACGAATTGCGTGAATTTTTCCCCAACAACCGTGTTGAATTTTTTGTAAGTTATTATGATTATTATCAGCCCGAAGCATACATCGCATCGACCGACACGTACATCGAAAAAGATATGTCAGTCAATGACGAAATTGACAAACTGCGAAACTCGGCAACAAGCGCACTGTCTGAACGTCGTGACGTCATTGTTGTTTCGTCAGTGTCATGTATTTATGGCTTGGGCTCACCCGAAGAATATATGCGTATGCACTTGTCACTGCGTGAAGGTCAGACTGTCGACCGCAATCAGGTGATAAGAAGACTTTTGGAAATCCAGTACGAACGCAACGATATCGACTTTCACCGAAGCACATTCCGTGTCAAAGGTGACGTTTTGGATATCTTTCCTTCAAACAGTTCGCAGGTTGCAATAAGAGTTGAATTTTTTGGTGACGAGATTGAACGCATAAGCGAATTTGACCCAACCAGTTCACATACCCTGAGCGACCTTAGTCACGTTGCAATCTTTCCCGCAACACATTATGCCGTAGGCAACGAAAAACTCAAAAAAGCACTTTCGGAAATTGCACAAGATTGCGAACTTGTCGAAGCAGAGTTCAAAAAACAAGAAAAGTTTGTCGAAGCGCAACGTATCCGTGAAAGGGTGAATTATGACATCGAAATGATGAGTGAACTTGGCTATTGCAGTGGCATCGAAAACTATTCAAGATATTTTGACGGCAGAAAGCCAGGTGAACCACCATTTACACTTATGGACTATTTCCCAAATGACTTTTTGACAATAATCGACGAAAGCCATATATCTATCCCACAAATCAGGGCAATGTATAATGGTGACCGCTCACGCAAAACAAACTTGGTCGAATATGGATTCAGATTGCCGTCGGCTTATGACAACAGACCATTGAAGTTTGACGAGTTCAATCAAAAACTGGGTCAGGTGATTTGTATTTCCGCAACACCAGCCGAATACGAACGCAAAAAAGCGGGTCAAATTGTTCAACAAATTATCCGTCCAACCGGTCTTTTGGACCCAAAAATTGATGTTATTCCAACAAAAAATCAAATTGACGTGCTTATGGACGAAATAACAAAAGTAACCGAGCGCAAAGCAAGGGTGCTTGTAACCACCATGACAAAAAACATGGCAGAAAGTTTGACAACTTATCTTGCCGAACGCAATTTCAAAGTAAGATATATGCACAGCGAAATTGACACTCTTGAACGCATCGACATCATCAACGGCTTGCGAAACGGCGAGTTTGACGTGCTTGTCGGCATAAATCTTTTGCGTGAAGGTTTGGATTTGCCCGAAGTTGAACTTGTTGCAATTTTGGATGCCGACAAAGAAGGCTTTTTGCGAAGCGAAAGCAGTCTTATCCAAACAATCGGACGTGCCGCACGTAACAGCAACGGCAGAGTAATTATGTTTGCCGACCGCATGACCGAATCTATGCAAAAGGCTATTGACGAAACAAATCGCAGACGCAAAATTCAAGACGAATACAACAAAGAACACGGCATTGTTCCAAAAACGATTGTCAAAAAGGTGCAAAACACCTTGGAAATAACCAAAAAGACACAAAACATAAAAGTGCAAGATATTCCAAAAGAAATCGAAAAACTGGTTGCTATTATGAATCTTGCTTCCAGTCAACTTGACTTTGAAAAGGCAATCGAAATACGTGAACAAATCGCAAGTTTGAAAAAAATTATGGCAAAAACAAAAACAAAAAAATAGGGAAAATAAATGAAACAAATAATAGTAAAAGGCGCAAAAGAAAACAATCTTCAAAATGTTGACGTTGCCATTCCACGTGACAGCCTTGTTGTTTTTACGGGCGTTTCGGGCAGCGGAAAAACATCACTTGCTTTCAACACAATTTACGCCGAAGGTCAACGAAGATTTATCGAAAGTCTGTCATCTTATGCCAGACAATTTTTGGGTGGCGTTCAAAAACCTGATGTCGAAAGCATCGAAGGTCTTTCGCCAGCAATTTCTATCGACCAAAAAACCACAAATCGCAATCCAAGGTCTACCGTTGGCACTGTGACCGAAATTTATGATTATATGCGTCTTTTGTACGCACGTGTCGGTGTGCCATATTGTCCACATTGTGGCAAGCCCGTTGTTGCAATGAGTATTGACCAAATTTGTCAAAAAGTGCTTGAATTTCCTTTGCAAACAAAAATTCAAATTCTTGCACCGGTTGTTCGTGGTCAAAAGGGCACGTGGGCAAAACTGTTTGAAAAACTTTCCAAAAGCGGCTATGTAAGGGTGATTGTTGACGGCGAAAACCGAACTTTGGACGAAACAATCGTTTTGGACAAAAATATAAAACACAACATAAGCGTTGTTGTTGACAGACTTGTCATAAAACCCGAAATCAAATCAAGACTTTATGAAGCGGTCGAAAACGCAACCAAACTTGCCGAAGGCTTGGTGACTGTCAAAGACGAACAAAACGAATATTTGTACAACAACAACTATGCGTGCCCAACTTGCGGTTGGTCAATCGGCGAAATAACCCCCCGTATGTTTTCATTCAACAATCCATTCGGGGCGTGTCCTGTTTGTGGCGGACTTGGGTTTATAAATGATATCGACGAAGCAAGGGTTCTTAAAAACAGCCACCTTTCAATAAGACAAGGTGCTTTCAATCTTACAGGTTGGAACATGGAAACGGGTGCTATGGCAAACATGATATTCAACGCTCTTGCCAAAAAATATGATATCGACCTTGACGTGCCAGTAAAAGACTTGCCCAAGGAAAAATTGGATATCTTTTTGTATGGAAATGGCGACGAAAAAATCGAAATGACAATGCAAAGTGGCAAGTTTTCGGGCAGTTACCACAACTCTTTTGAAGGCATAATAAACAACCTTAAACGCAGATACAAAGAAAGCAAGTCCGAATTTATCCGCTTTGAAATCGGAAGATTTATGTGCGAACAGCCATGCCCAACTTGTCATGGGCAAAGACTTAATCCGCAATCACTTTCGGTCAAGATTGACGGACTTAATATTGTCCAAATGTGCAACAAAAGTATCGTCGATTTGAAAAAATATTTTTCTTCGGCAGATTTTGGTGAAAAACAACCGATAGCCGAAAGCATTTTGAAAGAAATAAATTCACGTCTTGGATTTTTGGACGATGTGGGCTTGGGATACTTGACTCTTTCACGCAGCGCAGGCACACTTTCGGGTGGTGAAAGTCAGCGTATAAGACTTGCAACCCAAATTGGCAGTGGACTTGTTGGCGTGCTTTATATTTTGGACGAACCAAGCATAGGTCTTCATCAACGTGACAACGACAAACTTTTGGCGACACTCAAACATCTTCGTGACCTTGGCAACACTTTGATTGTTGTTGAACACGACGAAGATACAATACGCAGTGCCGACTTTGTTGTGGACGTTGGACCTTATGCGGGCGTGCATGGCGGAAAAATAGTTGCCACAGGCACCCCACAACAAATCGCCCAAAACAAAAATTCGGTTACTGGCAGATTTTTGTCAGGTGAAGAAAAAATCGAAGTACCAACCACATTCCGCACTCCAAACGGCTTTTTGAAAATAATTGGTGCAAGACAAAACAATCTTCAAAATATTGATGTACAAATTCCACTTGGGGTATTTTGTGCAATAACAGGTGTTTCGGGCAGTGGAAAAAGCAGTCTTATAAACGGCATAGTTTATCCTTATCTTGCATCCAAGATAAACAAAATGATGACTATCCAAGGCAAGTTTGACAAAATAGAAGGCGACGAAAACATCGACAAAATAATCATGATTGACCAATCGCCAATCGGCAGAACTCCACGAAGCAACCCAGCAACATATACAGGTGTATGGACACCTATTCGTGAACTTTTTGCAAGCACACCCGATGCAAAAATGAAAGGCTACAATGCGGGAAGATTTAGTTTCAATATCCGTGGCGGACGATGTGAAGTGTGCGAAGGTGCAGGCGAAAAAGAAATCGAAATGTACTTTTTGCCAGACATAACCGTTCCTTGTGAGGCTTGCCATGGAAAAAGATACAACAGCGAAACTTTGGAAGTAAAATACAAAAACAAAAACATAAACGATGTTTTGGAAATGACTTGCGAAGAAGCACTTGAATTTTTTGAAAATATCCCAACCATAAAAACAAAACTCAAAGCACTTTGCGATGTTGGACTTGGATATATAAAACTTGGTCAGTCGGCAACCACACTTTCGGGCGGTGAAGCACAAAGGGTAAAACTGGCGACCGAACTTGCAAAAAAATCGACTGGAAAAACTTTGTATCTTTTGGATGAACCAACCACAGGTCTTCACACCTATGACGTAAAAAAACTTATTGCAATTTTGAACAGACTGGTCGAAAATGGAAACAGTGTTGTTGTTATTGAACACAATTTGGATGTAATCAAATCAACCGATTATATCATTGACTTGGGTCCCGAAGGCGGAAGTGGCGGCGGAAAAATTGTTGCCACAGGAACACCAAAACAAGTGTCAAAATGCAAAGATAGTTACACGGCAAAATATCTGAAAAATTATTTTGATTGAAACAAAAAATATTTTATATCAAACAAAAATAGCAAAAAAAACGTGTTTTTTTGCAAAAAAATGCCAAATTTTCAAGTTTTTTGTCAAATGTTTTTGAAATTGAATATATCTTTGATATAATATCTCACAGAGAAAATTATGAAGAACAAGATTGAAAGGAGTGGTTATGGACAAAGAAGAATTCAAAAAAGAATGTGACAATCTCGCTGCAAAAGCAAAACAAGGCTATGAAAAAGTAGCCGAAAAAACAAAAGAATGTTTTGCACAAGACAAGGTCGAAGCAAAAAGATTGTTTGGTGCTATCAAAGAAAAACTTGATTTGTTGGACAAAACAGTTGACCAAAAAATCAAAGAGTACAAAGATAACAAGCAAAATCAAGACCAAGAAAATCAAAACGACCAAAACGACCAAGACAATCAATAACCTTTTTGAAAAGATTGAAATTTGTTGTCGAAATATCTTGCAAAAGAATAATTTTGCTTTTCTTTTACACCCTAACATAAAAGGGTGTTTTTTTTATGGAAAAAAATACACCTTAAACAAAAGGGTATTTTTTATGAAAAAAAATAAAAATCAAACAAGGAATGCCAAAAACGAATTGCCAAAAAAAACTGGGTACATTGTTGCGATAGTTTTGCTTTCGGCACTTTTGATTGCTTCAAATTTGTTTTCGTATTTTGGAATTTGGCAAAAACTTGTGCCGGACACAAATCCTGTTTTTCTGCTGGGAAAGGCGACAACATTGGATGCAAAACTCAATCAAGCAAATGCGGTGTCTTTTACTCTCAAAGGTTCAGCGGTGACAAATGTGTTTTATCAGCATCCGATTTCATTGCAGATGCCAACCACAACGCAAAAGTATATTGTAAGGGCAAAAATGCAACTCGAAACCGGTGCAAATCAAATTTCAATACAAATCGCAACCGACTCAAACTGGATACAAGGTGAAGATGGATATGCATACTTGAACAGTGCAGTCGGAAGCGGGCAAAATGTTTTGATTGCAAATGGTTATGTTTTGCCAGAGTTTGAAGCCGACCAAAACAAAACCTACAATCTTTGCTTGATTGTTGAAACTTTGGCGCAAAGCACAAATTATGCCGAAATATGGACTTTGCCACAAAATTTTGTGCTTTTGGAGCCAACTTTGGATTGATACAAAGTTTAAATAATTTTTTTGAGGAGATAATTGTTATGAAAATAAATTTTGAACAATGGGATAAAGATCTGCAACAAAATCAAAAAGCGTACGACATTGCGTACAAGCAAATGCAAGAAAAGATAGCGAACCAAACCGACCTTGACTTGCATACAATGCTTATGAAAGGAGATTTTGAAAATTTTCTTTCGACATACAATGATGAAGTGGCAGATTTAACTGACCAAAAAATGTACGAAAAGGAATTGGAAAATTTTGCAGGAGATCAAACGAGGTGACATATATTATGCTGATCTGAGTCCGGTTGTTGGAAGCGAACAAGGCGGGACCAGACCTGTTTTGATTGTGCAAAACAACGTCGGCAACAAGTATTCGCCAACGGTTATAGTTTCGGCGATAACCAGTCAGCTTTCCAAAGCAAAAATTCCAACCCATATAGAATTGCCAGCAAACATTTACAATCTGCCAAAAGATTCGGTGATACTTTGCGAGCAAATTCGCACAATCGACAAACGACGCCTTGGTCAAAAAGTAACTTCGCTTGATGAACAAAAAATAAAAGAGGTGAATAAGGCGCTGTTCATATCTATACTTACTTAAGGGTGTTTTCAGAAAAATGACCGTGTTGGGTCTAAAAGTATTGTCGCGCCG
>CAJKWP010000020.1 GCA_905203645.1 uncultured Christensenella sp. | reverse complement strand
TCTGCCACGGTAAAATGTGCGTGACCGATGATGAGGCGGCGACCTGCGGCACCATCAATCTGGACTACCGCAGTCTGTACCACCACTTTGAAAACGCGGTCTGGATGCGCGGTGTGGACTGTCTGCCTCGTATTGAGGCTGATTTTCAAGATACACTGGCACAGTGCCGCACGGTAGAGCCCACCCGCCAGAGTGTCTGGCAGGGCAAAAAGCTGCTGCATCTGGTGGGTATGATGCTCAAGTTCATCGCCCCGCTGATCTAAACGAAAAACGCCCCGGAAACGCTGTCAAACGTTTCCGGGGCGTTCTTTGCTTATGCTTTTGTGCCGACCAGCACTTTTTCTTTTTTCAGGGTGGAGGGCATCGCCGTCAGCGGATCGCCCACCACATGATGATAGACCTCCTCGTAACGGTCCAGCATCACATCGTACTCAAAATTTGTATGGACGTACTCGATCTGCTGCTGCCGCATTGCGTCCGGGTACTCCTGTGCGCATTCTCGCTCCAGCGCCCGGGCAAGGTCGTCCGTATCCTCCGGCGTAAAGGCCGCACCGTAAATGTCGGTCACGACCGTATTCTCGGGGATATCGCTCACCAGACACCGTGCACCGATAGACAGCGCCTCCAGCAAAGAAATGGAAAGTCCCTCGGTGTGGCTGGGCAAAACGAACAGGCCACAGTTGCTGTAAAGCTCCTTCAGCGTGTCGCCCACCACATAGTCGGTCATGATGATATTAGGGTCATTCTGTGCCAGCTGCTGTACTGCTCTGCAATATTCGCTGTCATCCAGCGGGCCGACCAGTACAAGCTTTTTCCCTGTCTTGGCCTTGCGGTAGCCCTCCACCAGATCCATCGTGCCCTTTTCCGGCGAGATGCGCCCCACATACAGGATGTACTCTCCCTGTTCCAGCCCATATTTTTCCCGGATCAGACTGCAATCGTGCCTTTCATAAAAGCGGATAGCATTGGGGATCAGAATGGAGGCGCGGTCATATTTCTGCAAAAAATAGTTCCACTCCGTCTCCGAAAGCACCACCAGATCATCCGCATATTTTGCGGCGATCCTCTCTCCCAGCTTCATGTAATGGCTTGCAAAGCCGCGCCACTTGTCCACCTTCCAGTTCAGTCCGTGCACCGTACATACGGTGTGCTTGCCGAACAGTTTAGCGATCAGTAGCGGTACGCTGGGTCCGATGGCATGGTAATGGATCACATCAAAGCCCCGGAACAGCGCATCAAAAGTAGCCAGAAAAGAGTAGATCGTGGCATTCAGTGCAGGCTTTTGCAGGGTAAACACCCGCCGTGCGTGAACGCCGTCCACATCGTACACATTATGGTGCTTTTCCAAGCCGCGGTTATACACGGTAACGTCATAGCCGCGTTCCACCAGACTTCTGGCCAGCCCGCCAACCATGACCTCCACACCGCCTGAGCGACTCGGAAAATCCTTGTGCCCGATCATCGCCACCTTCACCGCAACTACTTCCTTTCATTTTGTAATACATCCTCGTCAAATCCCATTTTTCATCACAATAACATATTATTATTGTATCATAAGCATCCCTTAGCTGCAACTAATTCCTATAAAGTACTTTAACAAAATATGAATTTTCAATTATATCTTGCTTTATTTGACTGGAAAATTGATATACAAAAAAACGTGCTTTCTACGTTTGTTTTTGGCGGATTGTTTGGGTACAATTTTTTCCGCTGTTTATCCGATAATAAATCTTGATGGAGTTATTCTTGTTGCTTTGAAAATAATTTTGGGCGTTTGTATGGTTCTTATTGCTTTCAAAAACAAAGGCGTTAAAGATTTTTTGTTGTCATTTTTTTGTTTTTTGTTTTTGACAGCTATTTGTGGTGGCTTATGTTTTGCACTTGTGTTGGCACTTTATCCCAATTCGTTGATGGAAAAGGGAAGTTTACTTTACAAAGGATTGCCTATGGGGATTATTTTGCTTGCTGTGTTTATACTTTTGAAATTTGCTTTTGACGTATGGAAAAAGGTTCGACAAAAGCAAGATATAAAGGACAAAAGTTGCATTTTGACAATATCTTTAAAAGATATAAATATCAAAATAAGCGCATATATTGATACTGGGAATTTGCTTTGTTACAAACAAAAACCTGTTATCATCATTTCTTATCCTACTTTCAAAAAATTACTTAATATTTCTGATAATGATTTTTTGGCAGGAAAGTATTATTTGCAAAACTATGATTACATAACAACTCAAACTGCAAATGGATTAAACAAAATGCTTGTGTTTGAAGCAGATAAAATTAACCTTGTGGACAAGTCCAAACAACTTGATTGTGTTCTGGGATTAAGTCTTAACAATTTTGAAGCAAAATTTGGGTGCAATGCTTTGATAGGAAGTTGCGCCTTAATGGAGAATAAATTATGATAAAAAAAATTATACAATTATTAAAATCTTTTTTCAGCCACAATTCGTTGGATACGCCGCTTGATATAGTGTGCTATATTTGTGGCAATGAAGCATTACCTTTGCCACTTAGCGCCGAGGAAGAAGAAGTGCTTTTGAACGAACTTGCCAACAACAATCAAGTCGCAAAAGAAAGACTGATAGAACATAATTTGCGATTGGTTGTTTATATTGCAAAAAAATTTGAAAACACAGGAATTGATTTTGAAGATTTGATTTCAGTAGGTGCGATAGGACTTATTAAAGCAATTCAAAGTTACGACAACAACAAAAATATAAAGTTGGCGACTTATGCAAGTCGTTGCATAGAAAACGAAATTTTGATGCAGTTGAGAAAATCGTCAAAAATTAAAGCGGAAGTAAGTTTGGAGGAGCCACTTAACTGCGATAACGACGGAAATGAACTTTTGCTTTGCGATGTTTTGTGCTTTGAGGAAGAAAATGTTACAAAAAATTTGGAATTAAGTGCCGAAAAACAACTGTTGTTTCAATCCTTGCAAAAACTTCAAAAACGTGAAAGGGACATTATGATTTTGAGATTTGGTCTTTTTGGAAATGAAGAAAAAACCCAAAAAGAAGTAGCGGATTATTTGGGGATATCGCAAAGTTATATAAGTCGTATAGAAAAGAAAATTTTGTGCAAAATGAAAAAAGAATTGGATAAACTAAGTAGCTAAACGCTACTTTTTCTTTTTGCCATCAAAGATTTTCCCAATAAGACCGTTAAAAATTCTTATTGGCAAAATTTTTTGTCCAAAGTAAAACAATTTGTACTTTGCACCAATAATGTACATGGGTTTTGGATTTCGCTTGTTGCAGATTTTGAATATTTTTGTGACTGCTGTATCAATACTCATTCTTTTGTTTTCGCGATTGTCCACATAACTTGTAGCATTCTTGATACGGTTGTCATAGCGTTTGTTGGTTTCAAAAGATTTTTCGCGATTTTTTGTGAAATTTGTTTTGATATCACCAGGACAAATTGATACAACTCTTATTCCAAAAGGTCTTAGTTCCAAATCCCACGATTGGCTGAGCATATTCAACGCAGACTTGCTTGAACAATAAAGTGTGCGGAAAGGAAGCGGGAACAATGCGCATGCTGAAGAAATGTTTATAATTTTGCTGTTTTTGTCCATAAGTGGCAGACATAATCTTGCACAAGTAAGTGCACCAAAAAAATTTACATCAAAAATGTTTTTTATTTGGTTTTCGCTTACAAGTTCTGTGGCACCTGAAATGCCAAAACCAGCATTGTTGACCAGAATATCAACATGTCCGTATTTTTCACCTATAAAATCAAAAGCTGTCTTGATTTGTTCAGCATCAGTCAAATCGCAAGGGAAAGATGTTGGTGATTGACCTTCTGATCTTGAAAGGCCAATTACAATGTCACCGTTCTCTTCAAACATCTTTTTTAAATTTTTTCCAATACCGCTTGATGAACCAGTTATAACTACAACTTTACTCATAAAAAATCCCTTTTTAAGTAATATATATATAAATCGAGTTATTTGTCAAACAAAGTTGACTAATAACCTGAGCATATGTTAGAATAACGATGTCAAAATTAAGGAGTTATTATGGAGTACAAAACAAGAAAAACTTTGATCCTGGTATCTGCTATATTCATGGCATTGGCTTTTGTTTCAAATTTAATAAGTTTTATTAGTTTGGTTGTAAATCCTGTTGTTTATCTTGCAGACTATATTGGAATATTTGAAGCGTTGCAAGCAGAAGGTGAAATTGTTATTGACCTTGCCCAACTGCAAGAAATATTGTTTAAAGCACTTTTCACTTTTTACTTGATAACTATGGTTGCATCTTTGGTATTTACAGTATTGTTTTTTGTTTGTCTTAAATTCGATGAAAAACAGTTTAAAGAAAAACGCACTATGTTTATTGTTATTTCGATTTTGCAAATTGTTTTCGTAAGAAGCCTTGTCGCTTCGATTTGCTCGCTTGTAGCAGTATTTGCAAAGGATAAAGCTGTTGACAAGGTTGAACAAAATGCAAATCAAGAGGCTGTAAGTGGTTCGCAATCCGAAGCCAAAGATGATATGATTGACCAAATCAACAGACTCAAAAAATTGAAAGAAAGTGGCGCTATAACTGACGAAGAGTATGCCAAACTTTTGTCAAATATTATCAAATAGAGGCAAAAATGAACAAGAGCAGTGGATTATTTAAGGCTGTTGGGATAATTGCGATTATCCAAGGTATTTTCATACTTGTAACAACAAGCTGGTTGGTGATACCGATTGCGATTGGGGTGCCAGCAATTATTGGTGGCAGTTGTTTTTTAAGATATTCTAATATGACAAGCCAAGAATTTTATTTGGTGAAAAGTTCTGCTTTGGCTTGGTCTATATTTTTCTTGTTGCTTTGCTCGACTGTGGTTGGGGTACTTGCCATTATCGGTGTAAATCAAATGCAAGAAGAACCTTTTACAGTCACTTATCCTGACAACAACACAAATTGTCAAGTTATTGAAAGAAGTGACCTTGAAAAAATTGAAAGGTTGAACATTTTGAAACAGCGTGGAATTATTGATGACGAAGAATATCAAAGATTGAAAAGTGAAATATTAAAGATCGAAAAATAAGTGTGAAATTGCAAAAAAAATTCAAGGAGCATATTGACATTTCGTGGTTATGTGATATAATTATCACAAGAAGAATATATTGGAGGTAAATTATTATGGTATCAGGATTAGTTGTAGCATTAACAATGATTGGTATTTGTGTTGTTGCACCAACTGCTATTACACTTACAACTACCACCATTGTAAAAAAATCAAAAGCAAAAGGTAATGCTTTGAAGGCCGAAACTGCATTGCGAAAAGCTGCAAAAAGTTCAGAGAAAAATCCAAGTAAAGAGAAGAAACTTGTGAAGAGATATTACAAGACTAAATTGGCTGCAGCAAGCAAGGTTTTGCCAAATTATGACAACATGTCAAAAGAAAATTTCTTTTTGAAAAAACTTGGAAAAAATGAAATTGCTCGTCAAAAATTGATCGCAAAAGTTGGTCTTGCCGAAGTTAAAGGCAGTCAAGAAGAAGCAAACAGATTGCGTTCAACTATGCAAGCAAAATATCCAAAACCAGAATTTGCAACAAAATACAATTATGTACAAAGTGTAAACTTGGCAGGAGTAAACATTGAACTTCCAAGCAACTCAATTCATTGTGATTCAAAAACATTGGCAGAAGAATTCAAGGAAAGAATTATAAACACACCTGAAAGAGATGAACGTGATTATCCTTTCGTTATGGAATTGTCTTCAGGTGAAAACAAAATTGCAAGTATGTCAACTGTAAGCAAAACAAGATTTGATAATTTTGTTCCAAATCTTATGGCTGAGGCATACGTCAAAGCACTTGTTGACGAAGCGAATGGCGAACAGCCTGATTACAGCGTAACAACTTTTGATTCTCAAGACCCAACTCAAGCACATGAACATAAATACACTTCATCTCAATCAATCTCAGACTGTGTATTCAAAGATTTGGGACTTAATTTGGCTACATTTTATGAAAAGGCAAAGAAAGTTGCAAAAGAAATAGTACCTGATGTTGAATTGACAATTGATGGTGAAAAAATAAACGCTAAACCAGAACCTCAAAAAGTTAATACACAACAGAAAAAAGTACAGAAGAGTCCTGCTTCAACAAAGGTTACTGAAGATATTTCAAAAGAAGACATTATATGTAAATCTGCAAAGACTCAAAATAAATTTGAAAGCACTTTTGGAAAAACAGCGTTTATGCCAGATCAAGTACGAAAAGGTTTTCAAACAAACATTGAATGTAACGGACAAAAAATTTCAAGTTTGAACACTGAATCTTATACTCGTGGTACAACGTTTACTATAAATCTACTTGCCGAAGCATACAGAACAGCATTGGCTCACAGACGTGATGGCGTTGATTTTGAAATTGATTTTGCTTCATCATACAAAACAACTGAAAATGGCAAAGTAAAACAAGTTGTGAAGGCAAATACATTCAAAACCCCAGAAGATATCTTGAATTTTGTTACATCAACATATTCTTGTTCAGAAGACAAATTCAAAGAGTTGGTTGGTGAATTGGATACTGAATTAGGTGTATATCCAACAATACCAAAACCACAAGAAGAAAAACCAAAAATGATAGAGTGCATGTATAAAAGTGCAAAAACAGCTTATAATGAAGCAACAAAATATTATGCAAAAGACCCTGCTGGAGCAAATCTTAGTTTTGTTCATATTACAAATGAAGAAATAACAGATCCAAATCTGAACAAAACTGTTGCAATGTACACAGCAGACAAGGAACAAGTTTTAAACAACACCAATTTTATGATTTTGTCAGAAATTTTCAGAAAACACTTTTTGAACGTTGAACAAACAAAGCGTAACAGCGTCAAAATAAATTATAATGTTCAACTTGGTGAACTTGAAAAAATTGGTCACAAATTCACTGAAAAAGAAAATTTCAAAATAACAAACTTGCAAGATTTGGTTAAGTATTTGAACAAAATTGGTTATACTTTTGATCAAATGTCTACAAAAGCCAAAGCACTTGACCAAGGCAACCAAATGAGTATTTAAAAAATACAAAACAAAAATATCAAGAATGCTTATATTCTTGATATTTTTTTTGACTTTATTGATTGTTCAACATATAATATTAACATGGATTTAATGAATATAATCGATGGGTTCAGTTTGTTTGGACTTGAAATAAAATTTTATGGTGTAATAATTGCAATAGGTATGTTGATCGGCATAATTATTGCGTCGCATAACACAAAGTACAGAAATTTAAAGTCAGATGATATTTACATTTTGGCTTTGATGGTTTTGCCACTTTCAGTTATTGGTGCAAGGGTATATTATTGCATTTTTGATGCAAAAAGTTTTTCCTTTGCAGAGTTTTTTGATATAAGAAGCGGTGGAATGGCTATTCTTGGCGGTGTACTTGGTGGTGCTTTGGGTGTTGTTTTGTACTGCTTGATATTCAAGAAAAACTTTTTTGAAGTGGCAGATGTTGCAGCGGTTTCATTGGTTTTGGGTCAAGGCATTGGAAGAATTGGATGCTTTTTTGCAGGCTGTTGTTATGGCATCAAAGTAACAGATCCAGGTCTTATGTGGTATCCTTTGTCAACACAAATAAACGGTGAATGGCATTTGGCTACGTTCTTTTATGAAAGTTTTTTTGACTTTGTAATTTTTGGAGTTTTGCAATATCTAATCAGCAAAAAGAACTTGCAAATAGGTACCATAATGTCGATTTATTTGATGTCTTATGGTCTTGTAAGATGTATTTTGGAGCAATTTCGTGACAATGCAGAATGTTTGATGTTGGGCCCTGTCCGTGTCAGCCAGTTGTTGAGTTTGATTATGATTTTGACAGGTATAATATTGCTTGTTTCATTCAAACTAATACCAAAGTGGAAACAATCAAAAGAACAAAAGCAATAAAGTTTTTGACCGTCCTATTGTCATTGTGTTATTTAGTTTGCTTGACAATAGGACTGGTTTGCTACAAGCCATTTGCAGACCTTTGGTTTTCATTGTTTTTGTTTTTTGTTGCAAGTTTGCAAGTTTTTGTTGGCATATGTTTTTATCGTGACAGTGCAATTTTGTTTTCATTTTGCTGCTTTGCGTGCAGTATATCAGGTTTTTTGGTTTACTATTTTGGTTTGAATCAGTATGCTGTTCAGATATATTTTTCTTTTATCTGTTTCGCTTTTTTTTGCCTTTACCTGATTTTTCGTCAAAATATTCACTTAAAAATGTTTGCAATTGTTTTCTGTCAAGTGGTATTATTGGTTGTAACAAAAATATTCAAATTGAACCATCTATATTTTTGGATTGTTCAAACATCGTATTTGTTTGTTATAATTTGCTTATTTATTGTTTATCTTTGCAGAACAAAGGAGAGTAAAGGTGGAATTCGCAAGCGAAAGAAACGGGTATAAAAAACAGGAAGTCGATACATACATTGAATCATTGCAAAAAGAATTGTTGCAATGGAAAAATCGATGCATAAAAGCAGAAGGTGATTATTTTGCGATAAAAGAAAAACAAGAAGAAATAAGAGTTAATGGTGAAAATATTGCTATTGCACTTACTGCTGCTATTGAAAAAGCAAAGCAAATTGAAGCCAGTAGCAAAAATGTGTACAAACTCAAAATTCAACAGATATCCATTCTTTATGACAGATGGGAAATGCTTTTAAACGAAATGACGAACAAGTATCCCGATTTGGAAGATTCTCATAATATCAAAACAATGTTAAACGATTTTAAAAAATCTATTGAAAATGTTTTAAAACAAGATATTCAAAATGATAACTCTGCAATAAGCAGCGACAACGATACAATGCGTGTTCTTCTTGCAAAGATGTCAAAATACTCTGGGGAAACAAAAGATCCAAAAGTCAAAAAGATGGAAAGGAAACCAGTTTCAAAGGATTTGAAAAATGGGCAAACTGAACTTAACCGAATTGAAGAAAAAAGCATGATAAAACCAATATCTTCTTTGGAACTTGGCAAAAACGAAAAATTTGAAACACTTGCTGACAAGTTTTTGACTCAAGAAGATGATTCTTCAAGCAAGTACACAAACTTTTTGTCCAAAAACAACAATGATTATCCAAGTCCAAATGAAAGTGGTTTTGATTTGAAAGAAGCAGTTAATCCCAAAGAAAATTTGGACGAAATAATGAAATCATTTGATTTTTTCAAACACGATTAAAAACAAAAATACGTCAAGCAAAGATAGTCTGTCTTTGCTTTTTTTGTTTGACTTGTAAAGTCAAAAGTGTTATACAAGATTTAAAATATAGTTTTATTGGGTAACAGATATGAAGTGTGAAAAATGTGGTAAAAATCAAGCAAGTATTTTTACAAAAATTTTGGTCAATGGTGAAGACAGAGAAGTTTATATTTGCACTCAGTGCGCTGGAAAAAATGGGATGAACGAGGATTTATCTGTTTTTTTTGATGACGAACATGAAAAAGTATGCCAATGCGGAACTACTTTTTTCGAAATAAAACAAAGCGGTTTTGTTGGATGTCCACAATGCTATCAAACGTTCAAGCAAGAACTGTTGCCAATTATTTCCAGTTTACAAGGTTGTGTTGTAAATCATGGCAAACATCCACTTTCAAAAATTGAAAGGCTGGAAAAACAAATTGATGACGCAATAGCAAATCATTTTTATGAATTGGCGGTTAAACTCAACGAAGAACTTGCAAAATTGAAGGGAGAAAAGTTATGAGTGACTTTGATGATGTTGTAATTTCTTCTCGTATTCGACTTGCAAGGAATATAAAAAATCTAAATTTTCCAAATAGACTTTCCGATTATGATGAAGCGTTGTCAATAACAAAGGCAATATATGAAATTTTGAATAATATTGGAGATTTTGAATTTTTCAAAATTAAAAATATGACAAACATAAAAAGCCTTGTTCTTTTGGAAAAACATTTGATAAGCAAAGAATTGCTTGACAACAAAGATATCTCTTCATTGGCTATAAGTTACAAAGATGGATTGTCAGTAATGATAAACGAAGAAGACCACATAAGGGAACAATGTGTGCTGTCAGGAATGTGCCTTGATGAATGTTACAAACGCATAAATGAACTCGACGAACTTATTTTGGACAATTTTTCAATAGCTTATGATGAACAGTTTGGTTTTTTGACTTCGTCACCATCAAATTTGGGAACTGGAATGCGTGCTTCGATTATGCTTTTCCTTCCTGCGCTGACTATGCTTGGCAAAATTGATTCCTTGGCGTCAAGTGTTTCAAAACTTGGACTTACGGTCAGGGGTGCTTATGGTGAAGGAAGTTTGGCAAAAGGATATATGTATCAAATTTCCAATGAAAATACAATGGGCAAGTCAGAGGAAGAATTGATAAAAAACGTGCAAAATGTAACTATCAAAATTTGCGAAATGGAAAAAGAATTCAGACAAGAATTGTTTGCAATGCAAAAAGACGAAATTTTGGATATATGTTGCAGAGCATGGGGAATTTTGAACAATGCTCATAAAATAAGCTGTGATGAAGCCATAAAACTGATTTCCGAAGTAAAATTGGGGATGTGCCTATATATAAAAGATTTGAAAATCAAAAATATTGATCTTTTGATGGAAAAAATTCAGCCGGCCCATCTTATTGAAGAATATGGAAAGGAAATTTCAAGCAACGAACGCGATATTTTCAGGATGAAAGTAATAAAAAATTGGCTTGAACAAAAATAATGCAAAAAAACAATCAAAAATGTTGTAACAAAAATCAAAATTGTTTAAAATATATACATAAGTACTCTTATGTATATATTTTTTAAAGGAAAGTTTTTATGAATCTTGACAATCAATTTTCTGACAGCGTTTTAAAAGTTTTGGAAGATGCAACCAACATTGCACTGAAATACGGAAGTGATCAAGTTGGTACAGAACATATTTTGTATGGATTGGTTGCAAACAAAGAACATATCGCCTCAAAAGTGCTTGAGGAGTTTGGAATGACAAGGGAAAATCTTTCAAAGATTTTTGCTCAATCTGCTGACGAAATCAACATGGACGGTGAAGTTGAACTTTCTCCAAGGGTCAAAGAAGTATTTAAAATTGCGCAAAAAATGGCTGTTGATTTGCTGCATAATTACGTTGGAACTGAACATATCTTGCTTTCTTTGATTTCAAGCACAGGCAGTTTTGCTGTAAGAATAATGGTAAATTATTATCGTATCAATTTGAACGATTTGAAAACAAGACTTTTGTCACTTCTTCAAAACAACAGTCCAAAACAAGAAAGTCTTGAAATTGGCAAAGAAGGTTCATTACCAGAAAAATTGCTTCAAGTAGGCTCAGACGTTACTCAAAAGGCTCGTGAACACAAGATTGACCCGATTATTGGCAGAGAAGAAGAAATACAAAGAATAATTGAAATTCTTTGCAGAAAAACAAAGAATAATCCTATTTTGATTGGCGAAGCGGGTGTTGGAAAAACCGCTGTTGTAGAAGGTTTGGCATTGGCAATAGCAAGTGGAAATGTGCCAGAATTATTGAAAGATAAAACTATTTTTTCACTTGAAATTGGTGGGCTTATGGCGGGTACAAAATATCGTGGCGCCATGGAAGAAAAACTCAAAGAGATTATTGAAACAATTACTCAAAGGCAAGATATAATCGTTTTTATTGACGAAATACACACTTTGGTTCAAGCAGGCTCTGAAAAGGGTGAAACAGGTCCAGCAGATATGTTAAAACCTTATCTTGCTCGTGGTGAAATGCAAACGATAGGTGCCACTACCACCGACGAGTACCGCAAATTTATCGAAAAAGACAAGGCATTGGAAAGAAGATTTCAACCTGTTATAATAAAGCCACCAACAGTTGACCAAACAATCGAAATTTTGAAAGGCTTACGGGACAGTTACGAAGCTTTTCACAAGGTGACAATTTCTGACAGCGCAATTATCGCCGCAGCTCAATTATCTGACAGATATATTGTTGATCGCAGTCTGCCAGACAAAGCAATCGACCTTGTTGATGAAGCAAGCAGCAAAGCAAAGGTGAACTTCAATCTTAAACCAAGTATTATACGTGAAAAAGAAGAAAAACTTAAACAACTTGTTGCAAATCGTGATGAGGCATCAAACCAAAGAAATTATGAAAAAGCGGCAAAGTTGCAAATTCAAATCGTAAATATAGAAAACGAAATAAATGATTTGAGTGAAGAACTTATCAAAAAGAGTAATTCGACAAGTGTAATTACTGCAAATGAAATTGCAGAAATAGTTTCAAAGTGGACGGGGATACCTGTCAACAAGATAACCGAAAGTGAAAAAGAAAAACTCTTGCACCTTGAAGAAATTTTGCACAAGCGTGTGATTGGTCAAGAAGAAGCTATTTCGGCTGTCAGCAAGGCTATAAGACGCTCACGTGTGGGTTTCCAAGATACAAAACGCCCAATCGGATCATTCTTGTTTATGGGGCAAACTGGTGTTGGCAAAACCGAGTTGTCAAAAGCACTTGCAGAAGCGATGTTTGATGACGAAAACAGCATAATAAGAATTGATATGAGTGAATACATGGAAGCACACTCAGTTTCAAAACTTATCGGTGCACCACCGGGATATGTTGGTTATGACGAAGGTGGTCAGCTTACTGAACAAGTAAGAAGAAAACCTTATTCGGTGGTTTTGTTTGACGAAATCGAAAAAGCACACCCAGATATATTCAACACAATGTTGCAAGTACTTGATGACGGCAGGTTGACCGACGGCCAGGGCAGACTTGTAAACTTTAACAATACAATCATTATCATGACAACAAACTTGGGAGCAAGTGAAGTTGAAAAACGCAGAATGAATTTTAGTCAAAACAGCGAACCAGTCGACGTTGAACAAATTTACTTTGATGCACTCAGACACAGATTCAGACCTGAATTTATAAATCGTATCGACGTAGTGTGCATATTCCATCCATTGTCGCAAAATGATTTGTATAAGATATGCACTATTATGCTTGAAAATCTGAACAAGCGTTTGCAAAAACAAGGGTTATATCTTAGTTTTGATACGGATGTTAAAGATTATATAGTAAGAAATGGCTCAAACATAACTTATGGCGCAAGACCATTGAAAAGATTTATCCAGCAACACATCGAAGACCGAATAGCCGAAAAAATATTGCTTGGGGTTTTGGATAAAACTGGTGAAATTAGAATATTGCTTGAAAATGATAATCTTTGTTTTAAAATGGTTTAAAAATTTGCGTTTAATGCAAGAAATTTGATATACTATTTGTGGAGGAGAATTATGAAACTTGAATTTATTGAAAGAAATTATGACATCGGAGCAAGATTGGCAACAATCATTTCAAAAAAAGTTAGCAAACTTGAAAGATATTTTGAAGACGATGCGAAAGCAAGAATTGTTTGTAAACTTGAAAATAAAACCTATAAAATGGAATTGACAATAACAAACAAAGGCCAAATTTACAGGGCAGAAGTATCAGGCGAAAATATGTATGAAAATATAGATACAATTTTGCCCAAAATCGAAAAACAAATCATCAAACAAAGCGAAAAAAAGAAAGATTTGTTCAAAAAATCTGCTTTTGACCAAGCATCTTATCTGTTCTTGAGTGAAAAACCAAAAGATGCACCAAAAGATATTTACAAACGTAAAAAGTTTGTTTTGGAACCTGAACTTGTTGAAGATGCTGAAATGCAACTTGAAAATTTGGAACACGATTTTTATGTATTTTTGAATGCGGAAACTGGAAAGGTAAACGTGTTGTACAAAAGAAATGATGACAAACTTGGCTTGATTGAATGTGAATATTAAAATTCAAAAAATGCTTTGCAAATTGCAAGGCGTTTTTTAATTCCGTGTTATTTTGCCAATTTACGACATAGTATATTTATATGAAATCATACAAATACATTGGCAAATGGAACAATTTTACATATATTTGTCTAAGTTTTTTTCGAGTTAACAAAATTCGGCTTTGTGTACTTGGTTTTGTTTTGCTTGTTGGCTTTTTGACTGGGATTTTTACCGCAATAAAATACGCAGGTGGTTGTGAAATACTCAATTTCAATGACTATGGTTTGACTCAATTCGCAAATGGAAATATTGCAAGTTCAAAGCTTTTTTTTGAAAGACTTTTGTCATACACTTGCTTCTGTGCCATATTGCTTGTTTGTTCACTGGCGCCATTTTTGTTCCCAATCGGTCTTTTTGTTATTGCATTCAGATCTTATCTTTTGGGACTCAATGCTTGTTTGCTTATAATTATGTATGGTCTGGGAGGAATACTCACTGCCATAATCATTATAATACCTGCTCAAATTATAATGCTCGCTCTTGGATGCTTGTTTTTTTGTATCGTAAGAAACAGGGCAATATGCAAAAAAAAATACGGAAAAATATATGGGTTAAATTCATTTTTGCTTTTTGGGGTTTTTATACTTTTGCTAACTATTGTAAACTTGCTTGAAACAATATTGTTACTTTTATTCAGTGCCCAAGTTATATTGGTGATTTGATTTGACAGAAATATTTTTTGGTGTTAGTATTTTGTTAAAATATTGATTAAATATTAAGGAATACTGTAAATGATTTACTATATATTAAATTCAAATATCACGGGGCTTATGCTGTTTTGCTTGGCTCTTGGCTATTTTTTGGCTGTTACCATTGCAATAACTTTTCATGAGTTTGCTCACGCTTTTATTGCTTACAAATGCGGTGATGATACGGCGAAATTGATGGGAAGAATGACACTCAATCCCTTTGCTCATTTATCAGGTATTGGAATTTTGTGCTTTTTGTTTGTTGGATTTGGATGGGCGAAACCAGTTGAAGTTAATCCAATGAAATTCCACAACTATAAAAAGGGCAATGCTCTTGTTTCTTTAAGTGGCATTTTGACAAACTTGATACTTGCATTTGTTTTCAGCGGATTTTATTATTTGCTTTGCCATTTTTGTGGCAGTGATGTGACGATCTATTCAAATTATCTTCTTGTTTTTTTGAATTATTTTTTGCTTTTTACATTTGTTGTAAACTTGTCACTTGCAATTTTCAATATTTTGCCAATTTATCCTCTTGATGGATTCAATTTTATTGCTACATTTTTGAAGTACAACAATCCATTTGTTCAGTTTATGTACAAATATGGCAATATATTGTTGTTGATTTTGATTATAACACCAGTATTTGATATTTTTTATGATTTTGTCATGACTGGATTTCTTGGTGTATTCGATTTGTTTTGGGGACTTTTTTTGTGAAAACTTGACTAAAGGTCTTTTATAAGATATAATGGTCAAGATGGAAGAAAATCTTGTAGAAGAAGAACTCATTGATGATGACAAATACAGATTTAAATTGGACAATTACGAAGGTCCATTGGATTTATTATTGGATTTGATAAAACAATCCAAAATGGATATCATGGACGTAAAATTGTCACTTATAACCGACCAATATATGCTTTACATGGAATCTATTGATACGGTTGACCTTGACAAAGCGACCGACTTTATTACAGTCGCTGCAACACTTTTGGAAATCAAAAGCAAAAATATTTTGCCAAGGCCCGAAGAAGAAGTTGCTGAAGAAGATGACCCAGAACGCAATTTGCTTATACAAATTCAAGAATACAAACTTTTGAAAGAGGCAAGCGAAGTTTTGCAACTGCAAGAAGATGTCGAACGCCTTTACAAAAAGCCAGATGAAACCGTGGGACAAGTACACTTTGTACTCAAAGATATGCAGATGGATATGCTCATCCAAGCATTTGTTGAGATTATGACCCGCATTGACAAAAAGGTCAAGGAAGATGAACCCAAAAAGATTGTCAAGGACCGCTTTACGGTTGCTGAAAAAATCGTTGCAATCAAAGACGCTATTTTGATACATAAAAAACTGAAATTTTCAGATTTGTTCGAAGAAAACCAAACCAAAAGTGAGTTGATTAACATCTTTTTGGCTTGCCTTGAACTTATGAAAATGCAAGTTATAAAATGCGTGCAAAAAAACATCTATGGTGAAATAGAAATATTTGCTGGAGAGGGAAGAAATGGATGAGATAAACAAATCACAACTTAAAGAAATAATTAAATCAATACTGTTTGTTTCAGGCGAAGGTGTGGAACTCAAAGATATTGCTGATAAACTTGCCTTTGAAGTGTCTGACATAAAAAAAGAAGTTGAAAAACTTAAAAAAGAGTTGTGTGACGAAAGTGGAATACATTTGATTTCTTACGGAAACAAAATTCAACTTTCAAGCAACCCAAAATATGCAGATTATATTGCTGCTGTTTTGAATCCTATCAGGGAAAAAGCTTTGACAAAGGCAGCAATGCAAACACTTGCAATTGTGGCATACAAACAGCCAGTTACAAGATTGGATATCGAAAATATCCGTGGCGTGAGTTCTGATTATGCTGTTCAGGTTTTGCTTGAACACAACATGATTGAAGTCGTTGGACGGAAAGATGTTATCGGAAAACCATTGCTTTTTGGCACGACCGAAGACTTTTTGAAAAGATTTGATTTGCAATCAATCGAGGACTTGCCAGATTACAACGAATTGCTTGAAAAAATCAAACTTATAAGATTGACCGAAGAAGAGAAAAGCGACAGCCTTTACAGGGATTACAAATTGCCTGATGAAGAAGAAATACCCGAATTTTTGCAAGGGGAAGACGTGGAAGCGGTCAACGTTGATTTTGATATCAAAGATTCTTTGCAAAAAGCCCAAGAAGACAATCAAACAGATGTCGACCAAAATTGTGGTTGAGTTATACAAGAAAAAAGAAACCCTATTTTCAAGAGTTTCTTTTTTTTGTTATTGCGACTTTAGTTAAGCAATGTTTCTTTTGCGGAAGATGAATGTGGAAGCAAAGATGTTTAAAAGTATACATATCAAAAGATAAATTATGCTTATTGTAAAGGTTCCGCCGTTAGCCAACGAGAAGCCAAAGAAATCACCATTGTTTACTACGCTTCCAAAATATTTGAACAAATCAAAATGTGCGAAAGGTAAGTAAACCATCCAATTTTTTGCATATAACAATGCGTTGAATATAATTGAAATTCCATAGGTCAACAAGCCAACAATCACGGAAATTACATTTGATTTGAATAAAATTGATACAAGTATAGAAAGGGAAATATAGAATATAAGGTTGAGTATGCAGGAAAGCAAGTAAAGTATTGTGACTACAAAAACATTCATTTCGATGACTTTTGAACTGTTGAACACAACAAGTACATTTGTGGCACCAATTCCATAAGTGAAGAATCCAACTGCAAATGAAATTACAAATGCCATAAGAACCATCATTATCATAAACATAATGCAAGCCAAAAACTTTGCCAAAATAATTTTGTTACGACTGTATGGGCGTATTGCAAGCATTTTCATAGTGCCATTTGAAAGTTCAGTGGCAACTGTTCCACTGGCAACAAAAATTACTATTATTGCAAGTACAAAAGAAACAATTTGCATTGCAAAAACCAAAAAGTCAAATACGTTTGTTTTTTCGCCACTGTTGCGATTGAAACTCATTGGTTCCAAAAACTGATAATCAAATTTGCCGATTTTGAGCAAGTATTCGTTTTTGGCAACTTCTTGTTTGTAGATGTAACTGTTGTAATTTGCAAATCCAATAAATTCGTGAAGTTCATTGTCGCTTTTGTTTCCAGCAAGTTGTACAATCCAGCCATTTTTGAGTGCATTTGATGACATAACAACTATGCTTTTGTAATTTGAAACCAAATTGTTAAACTTTTCAAAATCTTCTGGAAGGGTAGAATCTGAATTTGCCAGAGCGAAGTCTTTTATTTCTTCAAACAATTTGCCCAATTTTGTTTCATTGTCAGTTGGATAAATTTCGGTGTAAAAGTTTTGGATGAGTTCGTCATACTTTTCTTGATTTATTTCAAAAACTTTCAAATTCTGCGTAATTTCGGAAATTTGTTTGAAATTGTAATTTTCAGACAAAAAGTTGTTTATTTGTGGGAATTGCACATCAGGATTTACAAACACCGATGGGATATTTTTGGCAATGCCTTCAAAAAACTTTGACAACGTGTCAAAATCGCTGAGTGACAAATAAAATGAAATATCGCTTAGATTGTTAAGATAATTGTAAGTTTCAGATGCCTTTGTTGCAAGCAAGCGAAATCTTTCTTTGACTTCGTTTTGTGTTGTACCTGTGTTGTTGCAATAACTGAGAACGTCACGGTGTAACTGCTGCATATCGGCATCGGTGGCGGCAATTTTTGCATTCAAACTTTCCAGTTCGGATTTTGTTTGAATCTTTGTAAAATATTGACTTACCCACTGATATTCCTTTGAAAGTTTGTCATCCAAATTTGTTTTGCTGTTTTGTTCAGTGGCACTGGTTGTAAATGTGTTGTACAAAGATATGATATTTGTTCCCCCAAGTGTAACGGTTGTTTTTTCTTTTGGGGCAGGTGAAAATGTAAACGTGGTGACAACCAACGTTGCAATAACGACAAAAAAAGCAACCAACATAATCGGTTTCAAAAATATTTTTTTAAGTTCACTTTTTGCAAGTTTAAAAACTTTCATCCCAATTTGCTCCTTTATCCTTTATACTTTATCCTTTATGCTATTGCAGTGTCCTTGTTGACTTTTCCAAGTACGTTCAAGAATACATCTTCCAGACTGTAATCAACATCGCCAGCACCATAAACTGCGATTTTGTTTTTTGTAAGCAAAATAATAATTTCCGCAAGTTGTTGGTCGTTTGCATTGAAAAGTACTTTGTCATTGCAAATGCCGACTTTTTCTTCCAAATAATCTTGGATGAGTTGCCCAGCATAATTTGGTGCGTTGACACGGATAAACGTTGAGCCATCTTTTTTGATAGAGTGCTTAATTTCATCCATTGTTTTGAATTCGATAATCACGCCTTTGTTTATGATTGCTATTGTGTCGCACAGGTTTTCCATTTCACTTAAAATATGGCTTGAAATCAAAATTGCAATGCCATAATTTTTTGCCAATTTTTTAAGCAAAATACGCATTTCTTTTATTCCATTGGCATCAAGACCATTTGTTGGTTCGTCCAAAATCAAAAGTCTTGGATTGTGAAGGAGTGCTTGTGCAATTCCAAGTCTTTGTTTCATGCCAAGGCTGTACGATGACACTTTGTCTTTTATCCTTGAAGAAAGTCCAACCAATTCTGCGACTTCCAATATGCGGTCATCTGAAATGTTTGAATAAAGGCTTGCAAAAAATTTAAGATTGTTAAGCCCTGACATATACGAATAAAGAGTAGGGGTTTCAATAACTCCTCCAACATTTGCGATAGCATTTTCAAAATTGTTTTTTACCGATTTGCCCATGATGTAAATATCGCCACCAGAAATTGACGTCAGTCCGCATATCATTTTGATGGTTGTGCTTTTTCCAGCACCATTTGCGCCCAAAAAACCAAATATTTGTCCTGTTCTTATTTGAAAACTTACGTTTGAAACAACAGTGCGATCGCCATATTTTTTTGTAAGGTTTCTTACGTCCAACACAATATTGTCATTCATAATTATTCCTCGCTTATAAGAGATTCATAAATACTTTCATATACCAAATGTGCACTTTCCTTCCATTTTTTACATGCGTTTATGGCACTTTGCCTTGAAGGTGCCTTTATTTTGAGTTCAAGCATAGGTTGACTTATGAAAGCGGCACGAATTTTGAGTGTTACCATATAGGACCCGTCAACGTTTTTTGAATAATCACAAACATATTCTTGCGAGCGTTTGAAGTGGAGTCTGTTTTTCTTTGTGAATTCGGTGATTTCTTCACGAAGTTCAAGTGGTATTTTGGTATAAAAATGAGAAAGACAATTTCTTCCTTCGTAAGTGATGTTGTATTTGTCTTCGTTTGTGCCTTCATTTGTTTTATAAATAAAACCCGCATCAATCAAACTTGCCTTGATATC
>CAJKWP010000019.1 GCA_905203645.1 uncultured Christensenella sp. | reverse complement strand
TGATTAAAGAGAGGTCAATAACTATGAAATATGCTACAAGCAAAACATGTTCCCGTGAAATCGATTTTGAAGTTGCAAACAATATTGTAACGCTGCGAAAGCAAAACGGATACACCCAAATTGAGTTGTCTGAGAAAATCAATTATTCTGACAAGGCGATTTCTCGTTGGGAGAAAGGTGAGGTTTTGCCTGATATAGAAACTTTGGATAATTTGGCAAATATTTTTGATGTGCCTTTGTCTTATATGTTGGAAGAACATCAAGACGCAAAACCAATTTCAAACAATCAATTTTCAAACAAACTTGCTGTCGCCCTGGTGTCCATATCGGTTGTGTGGCTTGTTGCAACAATTGTTTTTGTTTACTTGAAGATGTTTTATCAATTCAATTATTGGCAAGTATTTATTTGGGCGGTGCCAGCATCTGTCATAATTGGATTGTATTTTTGCAGAAAATGGGGCAACAAACTTGCCAAAACAATTTTGACATCCCTGCTTGTTTGGACTGTTGTTGCAGGACTGTATCTGCAATTTATTCAATACAACTTGTGGCTTTTGTTTTTGGTCGCTGTTCCAATGCAAGTGGTTATAATTTTGGCATCATTTTTAAAGCCAAAGAAAAGATAATGACTTCAAAAATTATAAAGGAATTTTTATGAAAAATGCTGTTGCGGTTTCGTCTGAACCAACAAAGAGTCTTGGCGAACTTATAAGCTATGGAAAAGAACTTTTTGGACTTGCAGATTTTATCCATTGTGACGTGATGGATCAAAAATTTGTTGGTCGAAATCTTTTGAATTTGCAATCAATCCAAAAGCTCAATTGTCACTGTGGAGCACTGCTTGATGTACATTTGATGACACCCAATTTGAAAAAAAGATACTATGATTTCATTGACGCAGGCGCAAACATTTTGACAATCCACTTTGAAAGTTTCAAAAATAAAAAGGAATTTGTACGTACGCTTTGCAATATCAAAAAAAAACACGCATTGGCAGGTTTCAGCTTTGTTCCACAAACTGACACTGAACAAATTTTGCCATATTTGAAATATTGCGACGTTGTACTTGTGATGAGTGTTGTTCCAGGCAAAAGTGGTCAAAATTTTATGCAAGAAACTTACAAAAAAATCAAAATTTTAGACAACTTTCGAAAACAAAACAATTTGAATTTTTTTATCGAGGTTGACGGTGGAGTTGTACCTGAAATTGCAAAAAATCTTTTTGACTTAGGTGTCAATATTGTCGTAAGCGGAAGTTACGTTTACAAAAGTCAAGACAAAAAATCTGCAATTTTGCTGTTGAAAAATTTTGACTATGTTAAACCATGATTATCTTTGTCTTAAAGTATTTCAAATAAATATTTTATGTTCAAAAAAAAATACAAAAATAGTAAAAATAATATGATGTAATTAAAAAAATAAATATGCTAAAAAATGCTTAAGTCAGTAAATTATTGATTTTAAGCTTTTTTTGTTGTGCAAAATAAACAAATTTTCAAAAGTAATTACTTGAAATTTTGTTTTTTTTGATATATAATTGGAAAGAAATATTATTTTTGGAGATTTTTATGGCTTACGAAAGTAAAGATATCGTTGTTTTGGAAGGACTTGATGCTGTAAGACTCAGACCTGGAATGTATATCGGTACGACGGGTGTCAAGGGACTGCACCATCTTTTGTGGGAAATTGTTGACAACTCTATTGACGAAGTATCAAATGGATTTGGAAGCAAAATTACAATCACTTTGAACACTGACGGAAGCGCAACTGTCGAAGATGACGGTCGAGGTATTCCTGTTGATTTGCACCCAACACTCAAAAAAAGTGGCGTCGAAGTCGTATTTACACAACTTCACGCAGGTGGCAAATTCAACAATGAAAATTATAGTTATTCAGGTGGACTTCACGGGGTTGGTGCTTCGGTAACCAATGCACTCAGTGAATGGCTCAATGTAACCGTTTGTAAAAATGGCAAAAAATACTACATGGAATTTGCAAGTTTTGCTGATGAAAACGGCAAAATTCACAGCGGTGTTTCACTCAATCCATTGCGCGAAATTGGAACAAGCAACAAAACTGGCACAACAGTTACATTTATGCCTGATCCAAGGGTTTTCAAAGACGCAACTTTTTCGTACGAAACAATTTCAAAACGTGTGCGTGAACTTGCTTTTTTGAACCGTGGAATCGTCATTGAACTTGTTGACAAAATCACAAAACAACAAGATATTTTTTGTTATGAAGGCGGTTTAAAAGATTTTACAGTTTATCTTAATGAAGGTAAAAATTCACTTTTCAAACCACCAATCTTTTTGCAGGGCGAAAGTGACCTTGTAAAATTGGAAGCAGCAATTCAGTACACTGATGGTTACACCGAAAACAGCTTTTCGTACGTAAACAACATTCCAACCACCGAAGGTGGAACCCATGAAACTGGTTTCAAAAGCGCTTGGACAAAGGTTATGAATGACTATGCACGTACCGAAGGACTTTTGAAAGAAAAAGAACAAAACCTTTTGGGTGAAGATTTCCGTGAAGGTATAACTGTTGTGCTTTCCATAAAAATGCGCAACGTTCAATTTGAAGGTCAGACAAAAACCAAACTTGGAAATCCCGAAGCAAAAACCGAAGTCGAAGGATTGATTACAAAAGAACTTACAAAATATTTGAAAAAGCCTGAAAACAAAGTTGTTGCCGAAATTATCATAAACAAAGCAAAAGGCGCAGCAAAGGTAAGGGAAGCCGCTCGAAAAGCAAAAGAACTTACTCGTGCAAAAAACTCGGTTGACAATTACAATCTTGTCGGCAAACTTTCTTCTTGTACAAGCAGAAAACGTGATATTGCCGAACTGTTTATCGTCGAAGGTGACAGTGCAGGTGGCAGTGCAAAAATGGGACGTGACAGAACATTCCAAGCAATATTGCCACTCAAAGGAAAGCCACTTAACGCCGAAAAGAAGCGCATCGACCAAGTGCTTGCCAATGAAGAAATCCGCACAATCATAAGTGCACTTGAAACTGGTATTGGCGAAGACTTTGACATCTCATCACTCAGATACAAC
This sequence comes from uncultured Christensenella sp., assembly GCA_905203645.1. Classification (GTDB taxonomy): domain Bacteria; phylum Bacillota; class Clostridia; order Christensenellales; family UBA1242; genus CAJKWP01. The sequence continues at coordinate 17,570 of CAJKWP010000019.1, read as the reverse complement.
AAAGTTATCATCCTTTCCGATGCTGACCAAGATGGTGCCCACATCCGTGCTATCCTTCTTACGTTCTTCTTCAGATATATGAAGCAACTTGTAACTGATGGTCACGTTTATATCGGGTTGCCACCACTTTACAAGGTTTATAAAAACAATTATGAAGAATATGTATATTCAGATGCCGAACTTCCAGATGCAATAAAGAAAGCAGGCAAAAATTATCAAATACAAAGATACAAAGGTCTTGGGGAAATGAACCCCGAACAACTTTGGGACACAACAATGGATCCCAAAAAGCGTACGCTTGTTCAAGTTGGCATTGACGACATTGCCGAAGCCGAAAGGCTTATAACAACCCTTATGGGCGACAATATCGAAGCAAGAAAGGCGTATATAAGTCAATATGCAAACTTTGACAAAGGTGAAACTTTGTTTGATGAATTGAAAAACTAATTATTTTGGGAAAAATTATGAATCAAGACAAAAAAAATGAAATTCAACAAGAAAAAAATGTCATTTTTGGACAAATGGGCTATGAAGAACTTTTGACACAAAAAACCGAAAAAACTGACGAAGAACCGAAAACAAGCGTACTGGACGGGCAAATTGATCTTGAAAGTTTTGAAAAACAAATCAAAAATAGTGTTGACGACCGCCGAAGCAAAATAAAACAAGAACAAAATAAAAATATTTCAGTTGACGAAGAATTTGACTTTTTGGAAAAAAATTTGCCAAAAACAAAAATTTCATCAAGCGGACAAAGTGAAAAGCAAACAAAAAGGAAGGTTGAACCAATGGCAGTACAAGAAAGTTTTGGCAATGGCTACATTTACAAATCATTGGACGAAGTATTGCACGAATCTATGATTCCATACACTGAACACGTCGTTTTGGACAGGGCTTTGCCACGTGTCGAAGATGGTTTGAAGCCTGTTCAAAGAAGAATTTTGTATTCTATGTTGGAACTTGGACTTTCACCAGACAAACCATATCGTAAAAGTGCCAGAATTGTCGGTGACTGTATGGGTAAATATCATCCACACGGCGACAGTTCGGTTTATGATGCAATGGTACGTATGTCGCAAGATTTTTCACTTCGTGAAACACTTGTCGATGGACACGGAAACTTTGGTTCAATAGACGGTGACAGTGCAGCGGCTATGCGTTACACCGAAGCAAGACTTACGCCACTTGCAATGGAACTTTTGAAAGACTTGGAAAAAGACACCGTGCATTGGAGTTTCAACTTTGATGATACACTCAAAGAACCTGACACTTTGCCAGGATGTTTTCCAAACCTTTTGGTAAATGGTGCTTCTGGTATTGCCGTTGGTCTTGCAACAAATATTCCACCACACAACTTGGCTGAAGTTATTGACGGAACAATCGAATATATCAATGACAAAAAAATAACCCTTGAACAAATGATGAAAATCATCAAAGCACCAGATTTTCCAACTGGTGGCATTATCATTGCGGGTGAAGAACTCAAAAATGCTTATCGCACCGGCAAAGGAAAAATCATCGTAAGGGCAAAAGTAGACATTGAAGACGATGGCGACAAAAAACAACTTGTTATCACCGAACTTCCATATCAGACAAACAAGGCAAGTTTGCTTCAGAAAATTGTTGAACTCAAAGAACAAAACAAAGACAAACTTTCTTGCATTCAAGAAATCCGCGATGAAAGTGACAGACGTGGTATGCGTGCAGTTATCAAACTCAAAAAAGAAGCCAATGCCAAGGCAATACTTGAATTTTTGTACAAGGCAACGGGTTTGCAGGTTACTTTTGGAATAAACATGGTGGCTATCGCAAACGGAAAACCAAAACAACTTGGACTTTTGGAAATCTTGGACTATTACGTAGAGTACCAACGTGAAGTTGTCGTTCGTCGTACAAGATATGATCTTAACGTTGCAAAAGATCGTGCTCACATCGTTGAAGGTCTTTTGATTGCTATCAAAAATATCGACGAAGTAATCAAAATTATCAAAAAAAGTCCAACAGTAATCATTGCAAAACAAAAATTGCGTGAAAGATTTGATTTGTCTGAACGCCAAGCGCAAGCAATTTTGGATATGAGATTGGCTCGTCTTGTCAATTTGGAAATCAAAAAACTTGAAGAAGAACTCAAAGGCTTGAAACAACTTATTGCCGAACTCAGTGCAATATTGGACAGCAAGCGCAAGCAATACAGTGTTGTCAAAGAACAACTTCAAAGTATCAAAAAACGTTACAAGAATGACCGTCGCAGCAAAATTGTTACCGCTGAACAACTTGAAGAAGAAGATACCGAAGACGTACAAACCGCTTTTGCAAGGGAAGTAATCGTTGCAAGCACAGCGGGCGGAACAATCAAACAAATACCTGCAAAGAATTTTTCTTTGGCAGTCAAAGACAGTTCAAACAACTTGTTTGACGTTCACACAAATTTGTTCAAAACAATGTCAAATGAGCAAGTGCTTTTGTTTACAAACATGGGCAACTGCTTGAAAGTTATCGCCGAAGGAGTGCCAGAAGCAAAATGGCGTGACAAGGGCATAAAACTTTGCGACTTTATCAAAAGTGCAAACGAACACGAATACGTTGTTTCGATTGTTGGTATGCCACAAAATCTTGAAGGTAACTTTATCATCTATACAAAACAAGGCTTTGTCAAAAAGATGACTATTCAAGAAGGAATTTTGACAAAAGCATTCTACTCGATTATCAAACTCAAAGAAGAAGACCAAGTTGTCGACGTAGAAATAGAAAAACCTTATGCAAGCACGTTGATGGTATCAAAAAATGGTATGGCACTCAATTTTGCAAACACCGAAGTTCCACTTCAAACTCGTGGTGCAGGTGGTGTAATGGGTATAAACCTTGATGAAAACGATTTTGTACTTTGTGCAAAACAAGCATCAACACGTGGTGCAATTACGGTTATAACAGACAATGGCTATGCCAAAAAGGTTCCTATCGGCGAATACAACGTGATGGCAAGATATCGTAAAGGACTCAGGGTTGTGAGTTATGCCGAAAATGGAAAATCACTTCTTTACGCTGATTACAGTGAAACCCCATGTAATGTACTTTTGGAGAATGGCGACAAAAAAATGCTTGTTACGGCTCGAAGCATAAGTTATGACAATCGTGTTGCAAAGGGAAAACAAATAACAAAGAACAAGTTTAAAAATGCGTACAAATATCAAACGGAAATTGCCCGTTAAAAGTCGCTTACTTAAAGGTGTTTTCAGAAATTAAAATGACCATGTTGGGTCTAAAAGTATTGTCGCACCGCTAGGCTTCGGAAATGGCAAGAAACGTTGCCATTTCTTGCAGAATCGCTCTCTCCAATACATTTTACTCCCCGACAGGTCATTTTTTTGCTGTCCACATAAGTGCGCATGGGGTTTGCTGGCGCAACGCTTGGCGCGCAAAAATTACGGGTTTACGGGTTCGTTTTTGCAAATATTTTGCCATAAAAACAAAAGTTGAAATTTTGTTTGATTATTTTTTTTGAATATATTACAATTTTATAAAGGGGGTAGAAATGGATAAAACAAAAAAAATCTTGATGATTGTGTCATTGTCCGCTCTTGCAGTCGCTTGCATTATGCTTATCTTGGCTGTGTTCAAATTGCCAATTTTTGATGGTGTGCCACTGCGGATTTTGTTGATTGTGGGTACTGTTGCAATTTCATGCGGTATTGCTATCAATGAAGTATCGGTTATCAAACGCAAAAAGATTTTGGGCTATGTCGGACTTGGACTTTTGGGAATATCCGTCGTTATGGCGCTTGTGATTTTCTGTTCAAAGTTGCTTGTTACTTACAGCGTTTTCAACCGCATAACCGGCATTGTTTCAATATCAAGTGTTTTGTTTATCGTTGTGATTTCGCTTTATTCAAAACTTGGCAAAAGTTTGCTTGGTTTGCAAATTCCAACTTATGCAAGTCTTATTGGCTTTGGAATTATTCTTGCACTCTTGATTGCCGGTGTTGAAATCTTTGAAGTCAAAGGAATGATTGAAGTATTCATCATTTTGGTAATTGCAACAGTTGGACTTTTGATTGCCTGCTCAGTTGTCAGTGCCAGAAGAAAAAACGATACTCAAGAAAAACCTGAAAAAGATTTGATAACTATCACAAAAACAGAGTACGAAAATTTGAAAAAGCAAATCGAAGATTTGAAAGCAGAACTTGAACAAAACAAAGCAAAGCAATAATCTTTGAAAAACAAAAATCAACCTGAAATTGAAAATGTTTCAGGTTGATTTTTTTTATTCAAATTATGTTTGCAAGTCGAAACAAGTTGTTTTGCAAAATTTGACTTGCGTTCTTTCTTGTTTGCAGATTATTGTTTGTTATCATTGTTTACATCGTTTTCAATGGTGATTTCGCTTTGTGCGGTTTGGATTTTTGTTTGTTTTTGCAAAACAACTTTGTTTTGAGCATTCTGTGCAATCGCATCTTTTGTTTTGTAAACAAGTATAATTGCAAGGAACAAAAGTGTACAAACGGCAACAAATACTATATAAATCAAAAGTTGCAAAACAGGGTAGAATGTTGCATAGCCAATTGAAAAGTTTATATCAAACAATGCTTTTGTGAATGGCAAAAGGTCAATCGCAACGTCTGGCAAGAACATGAACAAATAATTTGCCTCATAAAAACTGTTTCCAGTTGCTTTTGCAATCGCATTAAACGATGTTCCAAGTACCCATGCGCAGGCAAAATAGAAAGTAAACCCAATCAAGCAGTCAACAAGCGCGCTTTTGTCAAGCCTTGGAAAAATTCCAAACATAAGTGCCAAAACTGGAACAATAAGTACATTGCCGTGCTCAAAAATAAAGTGCATATTGTAAAGATAAAAAAGTCCTTTTCCGTCAAGATCCGGCATAGCCAAAGCAAAGATAACACCAACAACGTTTATTATCACAGTAAAGTTGAATAACTTTTTGTTTTTTGTCAAAAGTGAAATAAGCACAAGATAAGAACCTATGTTGCAAAGTTGAAACGGAAATCTTTTTGCGTTGATAGAAATTGCCGAGAACATTTGATTGTATTGCATTACAAGTGAAAGCGCCAATACAAAAAGCAAAATCATTTTTGTGTCAGTATCCTTTCTGCGGAACAAAAAGTACAAAATTGTAATTTCGGCTATTATTGACAAAAACCACAAAATATGAACAATACTGTATGCTTCAAATATCATGTTTGTATATCCAAACAAATGTTGAGGCACATAAATTGGAATGATTGACAAAATTACAAATGGCAAAACCAAAAAGAAATATCCATATTCTTTTGCATTTTTGTAATCAAAAATATGTTTTTCTTTTATTGCCATAACAATTGGAATCAAAAGTTGCAACATCAAAATCAAGCCAAACCAAATTGAGCGGAAAACTGGGTTTATCAAAAAATTTTTGAAGCCTTGGGAAAAAATAGATATAGAATTGAGTCCGCGACCAAGAGTTGACGTGAAATCTGCCATAAAATTTGCATAAAAGAAAATTGATGCAATCGAAACAGGCACACAAAAATATATCGCAATATTTTTTATTGTTCTATTTTTGAAAAATACAGCGAGTGGCAAGATGACAAAGTTTACAAGTGAAAACCACCTGACAACCGCATAGCCCTTGTTGATGTTCGAAGTTGCAAGTTCTTCACTTGAAAAGCAAAGTGCAAATCTGTCGGGAAGAAGGATTGAAGCCAGCATAAGTGAGCAATATACAATACTTGCAATTTTCAATACTTTTTGGCTTGTTTGCTCAAATTTTTCGCTGTTTTTGAATACCACAAATTTGAGCACACAAAAAGTTGCAACAAAAATTGCAAACAGCACACTGAAAATAATATAAAACATTTTTTCTCCTTTGTAAAATTGTGTCAAACGACAAATCAAAAACTATTTTACAAAAATATACACCATTTGTCAAATTTCTATTATTAACAAGCAGTGTAAGACACATAAAATTGAAAGATTTTTTGATGATGGAAGAGTTGTAATTTTGCCATGTATTACCAATTTATTTATTTTGACTTTTAATGCTTTTGATGATATATTAAAATTATGAATTACAAAGATTTGGATTTGAATTTGATAAAAATATTTTTGACTGTTTATGAAAGCAAAAGCATTTTGCTTGCCAGCAAAAAATTGTTTGTTTCGCAACCTGCTATCACAAACAGCATAAAAAAACTTGAAACGTTCTTGGGCGGAAAATTGTTTGTCAGAACTTCCAAAGGCGTTGTCCCAACAAACGAAGGTGAAGAATTTTACAATGCCTGCCTTGAATCAATAAAGATTTTGGAAAATGGAATAAACAAATTTTCACTTTTGTCGCATTTGGAGCAAGGAAGGCTGAACATCGGTTCAAGTTCGACCATTATCCGAAAAATTTTGTTGCCGTTTATACAAAAGTTCAATCAAAAATATCCGAAAATCGTTATTTCTATTTTGGATGCAAACAGTGAAGTGCTTTGCAAAAATGTCAAAAAGGGAATCGTCGACCTTGCAATTTTAAACTTGCCAATAAGCGATGAAAGCAGTTTTGTTGTCTTGCCTTTGCTTGAAACGCATGATTGCTTTATTGCAAGCAAGGACTTTGAAAAGGATTATTTGACAAATCAAGAACTGCAACAACAAAAACTTATTTTGCAACAAAAGCCATCAAGCAACCGTGACTATTTTGAAAATATGTGCCAATACAACAACTTGAATTTGATTCCCAGTTTTGAAATAGGAAGTTTTGGACTTATAACCGATTTTGTCAGCAAGAATTTGGGCATAGGTTACAGCATAAAAGAATTTTTGGAGGACGATTTGAAATCTGGCAGAATAAAAATTGTTGAAACGGAATTTATTTCAAAACCAAGGAATATCGGCATAATTACATCCCAAACTTCGACAAACAGTTTTGCTTGCGACAAGTTTATCCAAGAATTGAAAAACGAATTTAAAAATTAGGATTATGATTTTGATTTAGTAATTTGATATTCGAATCGTCAAATCTTGATAAAGTTTACTATTTTGTGTAGTGCCAACTGTTGACACGAAGTGTTAAATTTGATAACTTTGTTGTGATGAAAAATCTATGGTTTTTTGTATCATCCTACATTTTTGAGTGTGTCGTTAGTTCAAAGAAAACTAATAATATATCCAACTGACAATAACTGTGTATTTTGTGTACATAGTTATTTTTATTTCAAATAAAAGGAGATTTTTATGGAATATTTGAATGAACCAAATTTATGGAAGGATAAGGACAATTTTTATCTTGAAGCAATAAACAACAAATGGTATGAATTGTTGATTGAATTGCAAAACATTTTGTCTTATGAGACAATGGTTTTTTACAAGTCAAAAGGAATAAAGACATTACATTTACCTGTTACAACTGGCTCTATTTCAAGTCCAATGGGCAGAGGAAGTGACTCGTTGCCTGTCAAAGTAAATTTGCAAGGCGTGGAAACGTATCTTGCGGATTCGATGCAATTTTTGTTGGAATATGGTTGCAGATTCAATCATAAAGGTGTATTTTACGTTATGCCCTCTTTTCGTGGTGAAAAAGCAGATGAAAGACATCTGTGCCAGTTTTATCACAGTGAAGCTGAAATATCTGGCAATCTTGATGATGTTATGTTGCTTGTAGAAGAATACATAAAATTTCTTTCACAAAAAATTTTGGAAAATCTTGGCGATGAATTGGAAAAGCAAATCGGAGATATATCACATATTCAAAAGGTTGCCAATTTTGAAGGAAAATTTCCTTGTTTGACTTTTGATGAAGTTGAAGAAATATTGAAACAAAAGTTTGGAGAGAATATCGATAAATATATTGAGTACAACGATGGTTGGCGAAATATTACGCGTGAAGCAGAAAAAGCCATGGTAGATATGTATGGACTGGTATGGATAAAAAAATATGATGCTTTGGCAGTTCCATTTTATCAAAAAATAGAAAATTCAAAAGCTTTGAATGCAGATTTGCTTATGGGTATAGGTGAAACGGTTGGTTGTGGTGAACGCCATGAAAATGTTGAACAGTTGAAAAAATCACTTAAACTCCACGAAGTTGATGACAGTGAATACAAATGGTATATGGATTTGAAAAAACATTTTCCTATGCAAACTGCTGGCTTTGGAATGGGAACGGAAAGATTTTTTATGTGGGTTTTAAAAGCAAAAGACATAAGAAATATGTGTCTTTGTTTAAGATTTAATGGAGAAAACATATTGCCATGAATGACATATTTGATTATCTTTTGTTTGTCGAAAGGCAGTTCGACTTATGTTTTGGAGAAAAAGAATATACAAAAGAACAAGAAGTCAAATTGACTTCTGGAATTGACAAATCGGTTACATTTGTAGGTTCTTCTATTAGTGTTTTGAAAAAATATTTTTTGGAAGATAGTATTCCGCCAAACGGAATTTATTTGCTTCAAAGGTCAATCAGAACAAGGGGATTGCAAAATCAAAAAAAAGACCAACCTGCTGAATGGGGTTCTTTCTTTACAAATATAGGTGCACTTGTAAGTTATGACAAACTTGAAAAGATTATTTTGGATGTATTTGATTTTATAACAAAATATCTTTCTATTCCTGCTTGTGATGTTATGATAAGAATCAACAAACAAGATAAAGATTTGATGGATGCAATTTCTGCTGTGGACAATGATGTGAAAAGAGAATTCAACACGCGCGAAGATGTTTACTATCGACACAAATATGGATTACAAAATCTGGGTATTTATGGTCGCAACTTTAACATTGCACTCAAAGATGTATCGGATGGCGAATATAAAGATATTGGAAATATTATCATAATAGAGAATGCGACAAAAAAATATGGAGTAGAATTCGGATTTGGAAGTTGCACTTTCGTTATGAGAAGAAAAGGTATAAAATCTGCTATTCAATGTTCCAAATTATCAAAGGTTTATGAGATTAAAAATTACAAAGAATTAAAATTTGCAGATTCGTTGCTTGTGTGTTCAAATTTGATGTATGAAGATGTAAAGAAAATAAGTTATCCGCGTTATTCAAAATATTATTTTTCAAAATATCGTGAAGCACTTGTTTTTTGGAAAAATATCCTTGGTTATTCAAACAAGTTTGTGATAGAATTGATTCAAAAGTACTTGGCAGTTGAATATGATGACGACCTGATAACAGAAAGATTTGATTTTGATTACATACACAAATATTTGAAACTTGACGGTCAAACAAAACTTGTTGCTGATGATTTGTTTGATGACAAATTTGTGAAGAGTAAAATTGATAAAATCGAATATTTGCAAAACAAGTATCCGATGGATCATGGAATAGCAGACCATGGAAAGATGCATTTATTTAATGTTTTGCAATACTCTACAAAATTGGCAGAATTTGCAAAATTGGACAGTTGTAAAAAAGATGACTTGATCGTTGCTGTTTGCCTTCATGATTTGGGAATGGACAAAGGGAAAAAAGATCATGCAGAAAGAAGTTATGTCTATGCAAAAGAGTTTTTGAAAAATAAGAATATAAAAAACAAAGATGAAATTTTGAGTGCGATAAGACATCATAGTTATCCACAAGAAAGCGACAATGACTTGTGTGTTATACTTTCACTTGCAGATAAACTGGATATTACAAAAACAAGAGTGGGGAAGGGTGTACTCAAAATTGAAGGAATGGACCAAGTTTTAAATATAGAAAAATTAAATTTGGAATTTGCCTTTAATGTGCTGAAAATAAATTATCAAGTGAATGAAAATTTTGATTATCAAAAATTTGAAAATTTTTCGTTTTATTCAAAAATAAAACATTGCATAGACTTATTTTGCAAAAGATTTGATTGTGATAAAAAAATAACGTTTGAAAGGAGCAAAAGCTATGAAAACACCTGAAGATAATTTTTGGAAAATCCAACACCAATTATATGGCAAAGTGCTTACAGAACCTGCAAAAAAATATCAGACTTGGCAACCTGCAAGGTGGTCGGCAAATCATTCAGTTATCACAAAAATACAAAATGTAATTGATACACCAATAAAAACCTCAATTGAACTGGGCGCCGGCAGTGCAGCATTTTCATTTGAGTTGAGAAGAACACTGGGTACACAGATAAGTGCTCTTGACATAAGCAAAGAAGCAAAACTATATGCGGATCAAATATCAAAAGATATGGATTTGCCAATCGAATATATAAATGGTGACTTTTTTGATTTTTGTGGCAAAAATTATGATTTGGTTACAAGTTTAGGTGTCATTGAACATTTTGACAATGATACACAAATAAAGTTTTTGAATAAATGTTATAAACTTTCAAACAAATATGTTTTGATAGCAATTCCGAATCAAGATTCCAGGATATTTCAAAAGTATGTGCAATGGTCCAACAAAAACAATATAAATTATGAAGAGAAACATGAAATATTAAATCTTGCTATGCTTGAAGAATTGATGAAAAATAATGGTTTTGATATAATTAAAACCGGTGGATTTCAAATTTTGTTGTCAGAAGGACAATTTTGGCAAGAAAGTTTTGAAGATAATGATTTTGATCTTTTGTATCTTAAATCATTGTTGGAAAAGTATGACAAGAATATTGCAAAAAAATTTCCTGATTATAACTTTTTGTACGATGATATCGATACAATGATCAAAACAGAAAACGACGCTGACGAAGAATATGTAAAAAATCATTCATTTATGCAATATGTATTGGCAAAAAAGAAATATACAACGATAAGAGTAATTGCACCGTCACGAAGCATGAATATTATTTCTGATGAAGTAAATCAATCTGCTCAAAAATTGCTGATTCAAAATGGATTTGATGTGACATTTGGCGAAAATATTTTTAAAGCACAGAAATATTATGATTGTGCTACAATTGAACAAAGAATAAAAGATTTGCATAATGCTTTTGCTGATGATAACATTCAAATTATTCTCAGTGTTATTGGTGGAGCAAATTCAAACCAAATGCTTCCATACATTGATTATGAACTCATAAAAAACAATCCAAAAATGTTGTGCGGATTTTCGGACATAACCGCGATTCTAAATGCGATCTATGCAAAGACAGGAGTTGAAGTTTTTTACGGACCTCATTATTCAAGTTTTGGAATGAAATTAGGAATTGATTATACTCTTGAATATTTCAAAAAAATTATGAGTAATGATTGGATTCAGATTTGTCCGTCAAAAACTTACAGTGACGATTTTTGGTATTTGGATCAAAACAAAAGAATATTTGAAAAAAATGAAGGATTTTATTGCATAAACCAAGGTCAAGCGGAAGGCACTATTTTGGGTGGAAACCTGTGTACTTTCAATTTGTTGCAAGGCACAGAGTATATGCCATCACTTGAAAGTTGCATTTTGTTTTTGGAAGATGATGACACAGTCGGTGATTTATTCTTTAAGGAATTTGATCGTAATCTTGAATCATTGATTCAACAAAAAGATTTTAAAGGTGTCAAAGGATTGGTAATTGGACGAAGTCAAAAAGCAGCAAACATGAACAAAGAAAAGTGGGAAACTCTTTTAAGAAGCAAAAAAGAATTGAGAGATATTCCTGTTTTGGCAAATGTAGATTTTGGACACACAACACCCATATTTACATTTCCAATCGGTGGGAAATGTTTCTTGAAAGTCGACAAAAAATCATGTATATTAAAAATAAAGAGGTGAAGATATGAATCATAAAGGAACAAAAAAAATTGAAACAGAAAGACTTGTATTAAGGGCATTTTCACATTTGGATGCAGAAGATATGTACAAAAACTGGGCAACAAATGAAAATGTAACAAAATTTTTGAGATGGAAACCACACCCCAATATTGATCTTACAAAAAAACTTTGTGAAATTTGGGAAAATGATAGTCAAAAGCCAAATAGTTATTTGTGGGCTATTGTTGACAAAATTACAAATCAAGCGATTGGTTCAGTTGGTTTGGTTGATATTGACGAAGAGAAGAAATCTGCAGAATTTGGCTATTGTTTGAGCGAAAACTATTGGGGAAAAGGATTGATGAAAGAAGCTATGGATGCAGTTTTGACATATCTTGAACCAGTCGGCTTTGTGCGTTTGTTTGCGACTTGTAATGTGCAAAATGCCAATTCAGCAAAAGTACTTTCAAAGTGTGGCTTTGAGAGTGAAGGAATACTCAGAAAGTTTGATTTTGACAACGAGCAAAATCTTGTAGATGTAATGATGTTTTCAAAAATAACAGAATAAAGGAGAAATTTTTATGATAAAAATTAACGATACACATTTGCATATCACGTACAAGCCAACTACTATTTACTCTCATTACACTTTTGATTATTTCCTTAAAGATAAGTCAAAATATGTGGCGAACACTGTGTTGTTTTTAAATCCAATATATTCAAAATTGTATCCATGCAAAATTGGACACAGATACACAGTTTATGATTTGGATGATAATCAAAATTTGATGTTCAAGTGTGATGAATGTTCAAATATTTCATACGTTGGGCCAGATCCTTACAGAGAAGACAATATAAAGCTTTTGAAAGATTGTTATGGCAAGCCAGGTCTTTATCCGTACATATATTTGACTATATCGAACAATACGCTTCCAAAAGAATTTGAATTTTTTGAAAAAAATTACAAAGGTATGTTTTATGGCATAAAAGTCCATCCTAATTTATGCAGCAGAAAGATGTCGGAAATAAAATTTGATTCTGGTTATCCCATAGTTGTGCACTGTGGAATAGGAATCGGAGATGATCCAAAAGATATCGCAAAGTTTGCAAAAAATTATAGTGGGAATGTTATGTTTGCACATTTCGCAAAGTTTGATGTCAAAGCACTTGAAGAAATTGCAAAATTGCCAAATGCATTCATCGATACGAGTCCATTGTATCTTGCAAAAGACATTTTAAACAAATCTACAAAAGAATATTATCCAAGTAAGATTACTGAAATTGAAGATTTGACAGCACTTATTAAAAACCTTATTGCCATAGTTGGTGAAGACAAGGTTGTTTTTGGTAGTGATTGCCCATGGGGATCGCAAACCGATTGTATAGAGTTGTATCAAAAATTAAATTTACCACAAACAACAAAAAATAAAATATTTTATGAAAATTTCAACAGGTTTAACGTAGTAAGAACATTGCAATCACAACTGGAATCTTCAGAACAGGATGTCGAGGTGAAAAATGAAAGGATTGAAAACAATCTTAACAGATAGATGCAAAATAAGAAAGTTACAACCAAATGATGCTGATTTTTTATATCAAAACATTTACAGTCAAAAATCACTTTTTGAGTTTGCAAATTTTGATAATCATGCTACAGAAAAAGCAACAGAAATTTTTGTTGAACAAGCAAGACATAATTATTTGAAGGACAACCTTGATGGCTGTTTTGTTGTGGAAGATAAAATTTCAAAACAAATAATAGGAATTGTAACATTTTTTGAAGTGAAGATTTATTCAGGTGGACAAATATTTTTGGATATAATTTTGACGCAAAGTTTTCAAAACCAAGGATATGGAACTCACTTGATAAAAGTAATTACAAAATGGCTTCTATCCAACAGGGGAGTAAAAAAAATCAATTTATATTTCAATACTGCAAACAAAAAGATGGAAAAAGTGGCTTTGAAATCTGGGTTCAAGAAGGAGGGCATTTTGAATCAACCTAATTTCTTGAATACCAACATAGTTCAAAAATATTTTTTGTATTCGGTTACTTATAAAATTGTTTGATGTGTGGCAAACAAAAAAAACTTGGATTTTCCAAGTTTTTTTTGTTTTGAAAAGGTTTATTAGATGTCGATTATGTCTTGTTTCAAAATGTTTTTGATTTGCTTTTCGGTTCTGCGAATGTAAGAACTGAACATAATTGTTGTAACAACGTCAAATACGCCATCAACAATAAGTGAAATTCCGCACAAGAGCATTACATAATCAAATGAACCGAAAACAACTACAAAGCCAAGTGCAACAGAGCAAATTGCCATAACGAACAACAACCAAGAGCCTTTGACTTTTGCGGATGCACATGAAATTCCATTTTCAAATTTGACAATTCCGTCAACAATCAAAAACAGTCCCAAAACAATCGAAAAAAGATTTTTCATAATGGCAGGTTGTGTCAAGAACAAAATACCCGTTGTAACAAGCAAAATGCTGAGCAAAAGCAAATGAGAAAGTGAAATGAAACTGAACAGATACAATGCGAGCAAAAAAGCACCAAGAGCAATAAGCACACTGCCCAAAACGATGCAAATCACGTCAGCAGAACTTTGTGGCACGACAATGAAGACAATGCCAATCGCAATGGCAAAAAGTGCTGTTATCAAAGTTTCCCATTTGATTTTTTTGAAAAATGATTTGATTTGTTCCATATTTTCTCCTTTTAAATTTGTATCGACAATATAATAGCACAAAATAAAAAAAATACAAAAAAAAACAAGCCTTGATTGTGTTCAAATCTTGCAAAATAACGATGTAATATCATTCTTTTTTAAATTTTTGATTTGAAAAATCTTTTGGCTTATTTTTTTGTTTAATAGAAAACTGGGATAATAGTAAGATAAGCATAATTTTTGTCTTTATCAAATGTAAATAACCCTGTCAAAGATGTTACACGCAAAGTGAGTTTGGAGTTTTCGGTTGCGTCAAGCAAAATACTTTTGCATGCGAATGTGTTTGAGTCCAAAACAATGTCCGAATTTGCAACAGCATTATCATTAAGAAAAAGTTGGAAGACAAGAGGTTGTTTTGCATCTACGCAAACGCCGAAATCGACTTTGTACATACCTTCCTTAAGTTTTTCTACAGATGTTGTTGTCGTTTGACAATTGCGGAATGTACTGAGGTCAAATTCCAGCATAGTGCCGGCTTGTTGGATTGTTTGTGCTGATTTTTTGACAAGTTGAGCCAACGATTTCGCACTTGAAAATGGTGCACCGCGTGGGATATAAAAAGACAATCTGTGCATATTGTCTGCAAATTCATCTTCAATTTTTGCGGGTTCGTCGTAATCAACCGTATATACACAATCTACGCTTACTTGTTCGCCAACGCCTTTTTCACCTTGGTCACCCTTTTGTCCTTGGATGCCTTGTGTACCCTTTGGTATCAAAAAATCCAAATAGTGTACATCTTGTTCAAAGCGGTCAAGAACATCAGCAGGTTGATCAGAATCCAAAGTAGTAACAGTCCCCGCTTTGACAACTTCACTTTTTCCTGTGTAACCGCGCGGAATAAAAAAGTCCAAATATGTCGTATTGTTTTCTTGTTGAGATTCAACCTTTGCTGGTTCTTCAGATGTCAGTGTTGTTTTGTAACGAGCAACTACTTGATTTGCCGATGGGCCTGTTGGACCTGTTGGTCCAGTGGGGCCAGTTGCACCACGTGCACCTGTGGAGCCCGTTATTCCGGTTGCACCTTTTGGGCCGACCAAACCAATACAGTTCGTATGTTGAAAACATCTTGGCTGTATATTTTTTTTGCAATTTTTATTTTCCATTTTATTTCTCCATATGCTTAGTATTATTTTATATTTTTTTTAAAAAAAATGTGCAATGATAAACGTCTTCAAAATTGCGTGTTGAAAAATCGACCAACCTTGACAAGTTGCAGGGAATATGTTAATATATCAAAAAGTAATTCAGGGGAGAAAATGGAAAGAATTGCAATAATCGCAGATATACATTCAAATCTGCAAGCACTCAAAGCGGTGCTGAAAAATATCAAAGAACAAGGAATTGAAAAAATCATTTGTCTTGGGGATATCATTGGAAAAGGGCAAAATGCACACGAGTGTGTTCAACTTGTCAAAAAATATTGTCAAATTGTTGTTGCTGGAAACACCGACAAAAGATTTTCTGGTGATGCCGAACCTTTCAAGGAAGACAAAGTTGAATATGGTCGCATAAAATGGAACCGCAGTTTGCTCACGCAAGACGACGTGGACTTTTTGCAAGCCATTCCTTTCAGTTATGAATTTGAAGTTGGTGGCAAACTTGTAAGATTTTTCCACGCAACTCCAAAAAGTATGTTTGATTTTGTCAACAGTTTTGAAAAAGACCTTGGAAAAAATCATGCAATGTTTTTGCCATCTGAAAATACAATGTCGCAAAAGATTGCTGACGTGGTTATCTATGGACATCTTCATTATCCATTTTTGACCACAATTTACAACAAAACACTTATTTGCTGTGGCAGTGTTGGACTTTCAACTTCATATATTCAAAACGACCAAAGAAACAGTTCGCCAGAAGAAATAACAAAGGCACACTATGTTGTTATGTCAATTGACAATGACCAAAGTTTGAGTTATCAGTTTGTAAGCGTAAAATATGACAAACAAAAAGAAATCGCAAGCAACACACAAAATCCCGAACTTGAAACGTTCAAAACCGAAATTGAACACGGAATATATCGCAATATGCAAAGAACAATCAAAACACTTGAAGATAAAGGCTTTGAAAATATCTAAAACAAAAACAGACAAAATTTTCAAATAATTTTGTCTGTTTTTTTGTTTTATTATTTTATTATTTTTTTGACTTCTTCAGTGCTTAATTCCACAATCTCTGCAATTTTTTCAATTGGTGTATCTAAAGAATGTAGTTTTTTTACAATCTCTATTTCTCTATCTTTTCTACCACGTTTTTCGCCTCGTTTTTCACCAATCTTTACTCCACGTGCTTCTCCCTCTTTTTCGCCTATTTCTCTATTTGTTTCCATTTCTACATTGTATCTCATAATACTCCACTCACGTTCTTCATATTTAGCTATTTCATCTGGATCTTTGCTTAATTTATTTAGTTCTTTTACTGTTTTATTTATTTCTTCATTCTCTTTTGCCGACATTTCTACTTTCTCCTCCTTACTTCCATCTATCAACCATAGCCATTGTTCTAGCTTTGTATTGCAGTCTGGATTTTTTTCTTTAAATTTTGGAAGTTCTATAAAGTGCATTTCAAACGTATTTGTTGCTTCTTTTTCTTCTTGCTCATAACCCATATCAACAAATTCAGTTGGATTCGTGTCCTCATATTTCATTCTTGCTATTGAATGATATGAATTTCTCTCTAAATAATTATATTTCAATATGTTTATTGTTATTATCTTTTTTAACTCTTTGTAATTTTGTTTAGCTTTTAATTGTTCTGCTGCAAGTTTTGATAGATATGTACTAGACCTTTCTTTTATATTATGTTCATTCGAAACTTGCATTTCTACATCTACTACTTTCTCATTATCTATATCCAATTTCAAGTCTAATATTCCAAGTTTTTCATCTGCCATATTTGGCGTTAATTCTGGGTTTTTTACTTCAACCTTATTTATATGTATATTCAAAATTGCTTCTAAGAAGTCCTTTAGCATTGAATTATTTTCTTCTCTTGCAAATATTCTTTTAAAAACATAATCTGATGTTAGTGGTAACCTTGTTATCTTTGTATCTTTTGTTCCAATATTATTTTCTTTTAAATCGTTCATTGACTTCCTTTCCATTTTACCATTCTATTCATTAATTTTCAACCGATAAGTAAAATTTCATTGTATTCTCTCTCATATTTTTTCTGGAAGTTCCCCAT
>CAJKWP010000018.1 GCA_905203645.1 uncultured Christensenella sp. | reverse complement strand
AAATAAATAAATTGATAAAATTGGAAAAAATCGAAATAAATTATACTATTTATTTTGATTGTCAAAATTTGCCACAAGATTATCAAGGCGGATGTTTTGTAACGTTTGAAGCGGAAAGTACAAATATTTCAACTGCATTGCAAATTGACCTTTACAAACAACAACTTTCAAAAATTGTATTTGAAAGTTTTGAAGGTGCAAATCAAGAAGATATAAACAGTGGAAATCAACAAAGTCCATATATCAATCCAGGCAATGCAAATCATTTCCGCATAAGTGTTGTTCCAACAATTTCAGATTATGATTACCTTACAATCACATCGTCTTCTGACAAATTTTTGTTTGCATTGATTGACCAAGAAGCAAACACATTGCAAGGTGCAAGTTTAATCGAAAACGGTTTGAAAATACCTCGTGATTTGCTAACAGAAAGTATCTTTGTAAAATACACAGTTGGCTCTTTGGATGTTGCAAACGGTCAAGTTTATAACTTTGATGTTACAGCATACAAAGACGGAAGCGATATTTACAAAGTTTCAAAACAAATAACAGTCAAGTTTGCAAAAGACGTAACTTTGCAAATACAAAATAAGCAAAAATATGACAATGCTTACTTTTTGACACGTGGGTCAAGTTATGATTTTGTTTTGAATACTTATGGTTATTCGGACGACGAAGTTATCATTGAAACAAATCGTTCTGACTTGATTTCGATTGACAAACAAAACAACAAAATCAGTATCACAAACAGCAATATTACTTATCCAAGTGCAACAGATTTGGGTGGGGTTAATGCAAAGATTACTGTATATGGAAGAAAAACCGTTGATGGTGATGTTGTTTTATCAAATCCAGATGAAATCAACATCACGATTGTAGAGTACACCATAAACGAAAACGAAAATACCATAGTTGACCAAGGCAGTGACGGTGTTGTAAACGTTTCAATGGGCGACCATTATGTGTTTGATACAAAACTTGTAAACGGAATAAACGCCGAATACAGCACAAGTATCGCCGAACTTCCAACCACAACAAAACGTTTCACTGATGCGGTTACAAAAAATGCAATTTGGGAATATCAACTTGCAAAGAAAGGAAGCAACAACACATACTTCTTTGACAACTCAATTGCATGGACAAAAATCGAAGAAAATGTTACAGCTGAAAATACGGACAATAATTTCGTTTTGAAAATAGTTGATGGAAAGATAGTATTCTTGCCTTTGAAAGTTAATTCACCTGAAAGTTCACGTTACAGATTCAGACTTTCTTATGGTTATGAATACAAAGGTGGTGTTGCGGTATTCCAAGAATTCAATTCAAACGAAACAAGAGCTTATGGTTCACGTCAAGACATATTTACGGCAAATGTTTACCAACTTAGTTCAATCGATACACCAACTCCAATTTCATCTGAAAAAGAGTTGATGTCAATGCAAGAAAATTCTTATTATATTTTGACAGACGACATTGTCTTATCAAGCAACTTTGTTCCCATTGACAAACAAATTGCGGGACTTGACGGCAATGGCAAAAAGATAATTCTTTCAACCAATTACAGTGCGTCAAACAAAACCAAGTTCGGAATTTTTGAAACCATTTATCAAAACACGCTTGTGCGTAACCTTACAATCCAAGTTCAAAGCAGTATCCGTATTACATTGGAAGGTAGTTCAAGTATCAATGTTGGTTTGCTTGCAGGTGAAAACAATGGAATTGTGTCAAACTGCTATGTCGAAACAATGGACGAAAACAACATAAGAATGATACTTTCAGGCATAGGCTCTTCAAACGTTTATATTGGCGGTTTGGTCGGTCAGAACAACGGATATATAACAAATTCACGTGTGAAAGCAAATATTACTTCTTCTTCAAATCTTGCAGGATTTGTTTGCCAAAACAATGGTAAAATCTCATCTTCTTGCACAAGTGATTGTTTGCTTATTAACACAAGCACAGATACAAACAGCAAAACAGCAGGTTTTGTATGCTTCAACAGTGGGGACAAAACAAATACAGGTGTTATCATAACCTCTTATACAAGCGGAACAAGTTTGCAAGCATTAAACTTGACAATTTATGCAAATGACACTTCAAAACAAATAAAAAGTTCAACCGAAACTGCGGGCTTTGTCTTCCAAAACGAAGGAAAGATAACCGACTGTTACAGCAATATTCCAATCACAACATCTTCAAAATCTGCTGGATTTGTATTCAAAAACACAGGTGACATTTACAGCAGCTTCAGTACAAGTATGCTCAAAAGCCTTTCACAAGAAAGTTACGGATTTGTCTTTGACAACGCGGAAGGAAAGGTTAACGGTTGCAAATATCTCAGCGAACCAGGACTTGTAAACTACTCAATCAATCCAAGCAACAACTCGATTGATGGACTTGCAGCGCTCAACATAAAACAATTTGCCGACAAATCAAACTTTGAAAGCTTTACAATAAGCGATGAAAGAAACGTGACAAAAGGCAACTGGTTCTTCCCACTCAACTCAACCGAAAATATTTTTAACAACAAAGACAAACAATTTATTCCAGGCAGATTGGAACTTGTAAGCGCAAATATTATCACTTCATCAATTCAACAACTCAACCTTGACGCAACAATAACAGACGAAGTAACAGGTGAAGTAACCTATGTTTATGATAACGTTGGCGAGGCAAGAGGAAGCATCTACAATCCATATATAGTCATCAATGCCAAGTATTTTGAAGATTATATTTTGAAATCTTTAAGTAACAATTTAAATACAAAATACTACAGACTTGTTTGTGATATAAATTATGAATCAGTTTTGTATTCAAACTTGCACGAAATAGTCTTTGCCGGCGATATTGAAGGCAATGGAATGCTTATCAGTGAATATGTGATAGATGACATGAAAAGTCTTGCTTCATCAGGTTTGTTCGCAAAAATTGGAAATGGTGTTTCGGAACAAGGGTGCGTAAAAAATCTTTTGCTCAAACCCAAGTTTATAAACCTTCCAAATGCTACTTGTGTTGGGGGATTGGCCGGAACTTTGGACGGTGGAACACTTTGCAATGTCACAATCAGTGGAACAAACAAGAACTCAACATTGGTTGTACTTGGAAAAAACATCGTTGGTGGTCTTGTAGGAAGAGCAATCAATGACTTTCAAATCATAAATTGTTCGTCTTCAATATCGGCAAACAGCACTTTCCGAAGCAAAACTGTTCTTGGCGAAATTGTTGAAGATAAAAACGACAAGATTGCAAGTTATTTCTTGATAAAAGCACACAGTGTTACAAGTTTGTCAAAAGTATCCTATGCGGGATGTTTGGCAGGTGTTTTGGCAGGCAACGGGGTTGTAAACAATACAAGTTTTTATGGCAACGTCGCATCAATCGCAGAATTTGCTGGACTCATGTTTGGTGGCATTGGCAATGGTGTATCCGTAAGCAACATTGACCAATCAATTCACTCAGGGCAATTCTTGCAGGCGGCGGTCTATGGCGGGCTTATTGCAGGTGAAAGTTATGGAAGAATTCAAGACGTAAATCTGAACGTTTCTCAAGACGCACAAAACTTATTCCGCAACGTTCCTTTCACAGCCTTTGCAGTTGGCGGAATAGTTGGACTTTTGGGTGATGAAAGCAATCTTCCTCCACTTAGCCGTGAAAATATTCTTGAAAGTGGAATATTTGATGCAAAAGTCAGTGCAACGTTGGTTACTGGTTACATATCAACAATAGGCGGTCTTGCAGGCGAAGCAATCGGCGGGAAAATAGCAAGGTCAGGTTTTGAAGGCGATGTTATCGGACTTGAAATTGCAGGTGGCTTGATTGGAAGTGTCACATCAAAACCAAGTGCTGATATAAAACTTTCAAAACAAACTCTTTCAAAGGGCAATGTTGCAAATCAAAGTATAGACCTTGTTGACCAATGTTTTGTCAAAGGTGGAGGCATTTCTGTTTCAAACGACAATATTGGGCAAGCAAAAGTTGGCGGTTTTGTTGGGTTTATGTATATTGAAAAGAATTCAAATGGCAATTTTGTTATCAAAAATTCTTACAGTACAAACCAAATCAAAGTAAAATCTGATTTTTATGGCACAAGTTGCGACATAAGTGCAGGTGGACTTATTGGCAAAATTTCACAAATGCCAGCATATACACTTGGAAAGTTTTTTGTAAAATTTGAATATTGCTATGTTGACTGCAAAATAGAACTTGACATTCGTGATTTGAAAGAAAGCACATCCGAATCTGACAAAAAAGATTTGTACAACATTTGGTATGGCGAAATTGTTGCAAACAACAAAAATGGCTTTGATATTGTTTACACTTTTGATCCAAATCAAACAACTTCAAACTCAAACAGACAAACAAGTGTAAAATTTGTAAAATACGAAGCAAATTCAAACGCTACGGGACATATTATCAATTTGTCATATTATCAAGATGGGAAAATGAATGTATATGACTACAAATTGCAATACAATAATCTTATTTACAAGCAAACTCCAGATACCAATAGCCTTGTGAACTATTTTGATTTGCTGGATTTCCATTACTCCTCCAACAAAAATTCAAATGCAAAATTGGAAAAAGACGGAAATTCTTTTGAATTGAAAATTGATGAAGATGATAACGAAATGCAAAAAGTTGCAAATGGGAATGATATAATTGGAAAATTTTTCGTTCTCGCTGGCAATACAAACAGCAGAAATTACTATTTGCAAAAATCAAACATTTGGTCACAGCAAAGACAAAATGGGGAATGGGTGTTGATTTTGGCAATCGAAGAATCGCTTACTTAAAGGTGTTTTCAGAAACGACGGCAAAGGGGGTGTAAGTTTACTTGAAGGTGTGTTGTTCACTTGGCTTCGGCGATTGCATCGCCTGCAGAGACGTTTACAACATCACTGTTCAAGTTCCTTACACCCCTTTGCCGTCGTTTGCTGTCTACATAAGTGTCGCTGTGGGTAAAGGAGTCAAGTTTACTAAATTGTGAATTGTTCACTTGGCTTCGGACATAATAAAAAAACGGGCTTTTGTGCTCGTTTTTTGTTTGTTAAAAATGTTTACATTTGGTGGTCTTTTTGTGATATAAAATTCAAAAAATTTCTGACCATTTCTTTTGAAAGGGAATTGTTTTCAATATTTGTTTTTATTATTTTGTTTTGGTCAAAGTCAAGGCAGTTGCAATCATCATCCAAAATAACAAAGTTATTTTTGTTCGGCTTGTCTTGCAAAAACGTTTCTATTTCAAGTTGGCGATCATGTTTCATTATTGGGGTAGCCAATATTTTTTTGTTAAATAAAAGCCCTTGATTCAAAAGTGAAGATATCGCTTTTTCAAATTCAAGTCGCCAAGTTGAAGAAAGAACAAGTTGGACATTGTATTTTTTTGACAATTCTTTCAGCAAAAAATTCAGTGCGTCAATGCATTTTGGGTCAAATTTGTTTACAAATCGTCCGTGTAGATGTGGATTTTGTTTCAAAAATTCTTTTTGATATTTCCAATCCCAAAGCACACCATCAATATCCAAAAATACATAAAACTTTTCCATATAGTTTATTATATAACAAAAATGTATCAATTTGAAAGATATTTTGGAAAAACAATAAAATTTATTTTTTTGAAAAACAACAAACATCTGAGAGAGCAAATTTCTCTCAGATTTTTTTTGAATTCCTTTTAAAAATTTGATTTTTTGTCAAAAATGATGTATTATATTGGTCAAAAAAATATTATTTATTGATTTTATCTGCAAAATTTCGTTGACAAAAACTTTTTTTCGTGTTAATATGTTTTGGTTATAGAATTGAATAGTGAAAGAATCTGTAATTTTTTAATAGCATAAAACAAGGTGAAAGGCAAATTATGTTTGTCTAGACCTTTTTTTGCTTAATAGAACAAGGAGTATTACAATGCAAGAAAAAATAGGCCTTAGAAAAATCAAATGCGGAAGAAACACAAGGTACACTTTTGCAAAACTTGATGAAATTCTTCCTGTTCCTGACCTTTTGGATATTCAAAAGGGTGCTTATCAGGAATTTTTGGCAACCGGCATAAGAAGGGTGCTTGATGAATTTTCACCAATAAGCGATTACAGTGGAAAGGCAAAATTGTATCTTTTGGACACAGACCTTTCAACTCCACCAAAGTATTCGATCAAAGAATGCAAAAGAAGGGGTGCGTCTTATACTTTCCCTTTGAAAGTAAAGGCAAGGTTTGTTGTTGAAGAAACAGGTGAAGCGATTGACCAAGAAGTTTTCCTTGGCGATATACCACTTATGACAGAAGAGGGTTCTTTCATATTCAACGGAATTGAAAGAGTTGTTGTTTCGCAAGTTGTCCGCTCTCCAAGCGCGTACTTTACTCGTGAAAAAGACAACAATGCAACACTTCGTGCTCAACTTATCCCTACACGTGGTATGTGGATTGAAATTGAACAAGGTGCAAATGAAATTTTGAAACTTGTTTTGGATCGTGGAAGCAAAGTGACACTCGGCGTGTTCTTGAAAGCATTTGGCTTTACTCGTGACGAAATTTTGCAACTTTTTGGAAATGATGATCATATCAAACTTGTTTTGGACAAAGAACCACAAGCAACACAAGAAGAAGCATTGCTTGAAATCGCAAGAAAAACCAGACCAACAGATGTTCCATCAGCAGAATCAACCAGAAATTATCTTAACTTATTCTTCTTCTCTGACCAATATTACAATCTTGGCAGGGTAGGCAGATACAAAGTAAACAAAAAACTTTCTATTGCAAATCGTATTGAAGGGCTTGTAAGTTTGAACGACATCGTTGTCGACGGCGAAGTTTTGGCAAAAGCAGGTGACGTGTTCACTCGTGAACAAGCAAGACAAATCCAAGATGCAGGTGTAAACGAAGTTTGGGTAAAACTTGCTCACAAAAACCATTTGATTCGTGGTAACAACCGCGTAAAACTTTCAAAAGTGTTCCCTTGTCAAGAAGATGAACTTGGAATTTTGGAAGATGTTTATTATCCAACCCTTGTTCAAATTTTGAAAGAAAACAAAACAAAAGAAAAACGTTTGCAAGCCATTAAAGAAAATGCAAAAAATTTGATGATTACAACACTTACTATGGATGATATCTTGGCTACTGTAAGTTATTATCTTGACATTTTGAACGGCATTGGTCAAATTGACAACATTGATCATTTGTCAAACAGAAGAATTGCATCGGTTGGTGAACTTTTGGCAAATGCGTTCCGTTCGGGAATCAACAAACTTGCTGGGAATATCAAAGAAACCTTGCAAGGTAAAGAATTTTCTGAAATTACACCATCGCAAATTGTAAACCCAAGACCTGTGAACAAAGCACTCAAAGATTTTATTGCTTCATCACAGTTGTCACAACTTATGGACCAAATCAACCCACTTTCTGGATTGACACAAAAACGTAAAATTTCCGCAGTTGGTCCTGGTGGTGTAAAAAAA
Source organism: uncultured Christensenella sp. (assembly GCA_905203645.1). GTDB lineage: Bacteria > Bacillota > Clostridia > Christensenellales > UBA1242 > CAJKWP01. The sequence goes on along the minus strand of CAJKWP010000018.1, from coordinate 14,139 downwards.
GAAAGAGCAAGTGCCGAAGTTCGTGATATTCACTATACACACTATGGACGTATATGTGCTATCGAGACTCCTGAAGGTCAAAGCATTGGTCTTATCAGCACACTTGCAAACTTTGCAAAAACAAACGAATATGGATTTTTGGAAACACCTTACAGACCTGTTGACAAGGCTACTGGTGTTGTGCAAAACACTTATCAATATTATATGGCTGATATCGAAGATTCAGCATATATTGCTCAAGCAGTTGAACCACTTGATGAAAATAACAAATTTATAAACAAGCGTATTATTTGTCGTTACAAAAACTCTATCGTAGAAGTCCCAGCTTCTTATGTAGACTATATGGACGTTTCACCAAGGCAATTTATTTCGGCAGCAACCTCACTTATTCCTTTTGTTGGAAATAACGATTCTGCTCGTGCGTTGATGGGATCAAACATGCAACGTCAAGCTGTTCCTATTTTGCGTCCAGAAGCGCCTATTGTTGGTACCGGTATGGAAGCCGTTGTAGCTCGTGATTGCGGCGTTATGCAACATGCAAAAAATGATGGTGTTGTAAGTTATGTTTCTGCAAGCGAAGTAAGAATCAAAACAAAACTTGGTGAAGAAAGTTATTATCTTACAAAATTTGCAAAAACAAACGCTGATACTTGTATAAATCAAAAACCTTGCGTAAAGAAAGGTGAACAAGTCAAAAAAGGTGATGTAATCATTGATGGTTACTCAACACAAAACGGTGAATTGGCACTTGGTAAAAATGTTTTAATCGGTTATATGAACTGGGAAGGATACAACTTCGAAGATGCTATCTTGATCAGCGAAAGAATTGTAAAAGAAGACGTTTACACATCAATCACTCTTCACGTCGAAGAAATGAAATGTCGTACAACCAAACTTGGTGACGAAGAAATCACAAGGGATATCCCAAATCTTGGCGAAGATGCACTCAAAAATTTGGATGAAAATGGTATCATCCGTGTTGGTGCCGAAGTAAGACCTGGCGACATCTTGGTCGGAAAGGTTACTCCTAAGGGTGAGACCGAACTTACACCTGAAGAAAGATTGTTGCGTGCAATCTTTGGTGAAAAGGCAAGGGAAGTAAGGGACACTTCACTCCGTGTTCAACATGGACGTGGTGGTGTCGTAGTTGACGTTCAAGTCTTCAGCCGTAAAAACAAAGACGAACTTGACCCAGGCGTAAATATGATGGTCAAAGTATACGTTGCTCAAAGACGTAAACTCAGCGTCGGCGATAAAATGTCTGGTCGACACGGAAACAAAGGTGTCGTATCACGCGTGTTGCCAGAAGCAGACATGCCTTTCTTGGCAAATGGCAGACCACTTGACATCGTGCTTAATCCACTTGGTATTCCTTCACGTATGAACGTTGGACAGGTCTTGGAAGTGCATTTGGGTCTTGTTGCTGGAAGCCTTGGTTGGAAAGTTGCTACACCTGTATTTGACGGTGCAGACACTCAAACAATAAGACAACTTTTGAAAGACAACAATTTCCCAGAAAACGGAAAAGTCCAACTTTATGATGGCAGAACTGGTGAACCATTTAACAACCCTGCTACCGTTGGTTACAAATATATGCTCAAACTTGACCACATGGTTGACAGCAAGATGCACGCAAGAAGTATCGGACCTTACTCGGTTGTTACACAACAACCTCTTGGTGGTAAAGCGATGTTCGGTGGTCAAAGATTTGGTGAAATGGAAGTATGGGCTTTGGAAGCTTATGGTGCTTCAAGCATATTGCAAGAAATTTTGACTGTAAAATCCGATGACGTTGTCGGCAGAGTAAAAACTTTTGAAGCAATCGTAAAAGGACAACCAATAGCCGAACCTGGAATTCCAGAATCATTCAAGGTATTGGTTAAAGAACTTCAATCTTTGGGATTGGACATAAAAATTCTTACAGAAAACAAACAAGAAGTTGGATTAAACGAACTTTCACAAGACGAACAAGATATGAACTTCTCAAAAGATGTTGAAGAAGAATTGCAGGATATTTCTTTGGACTTTGGCAATATTGGAACAACCACCAAAGAAACAGAAAAAACTTTGGATGAAGAAATACACGAAGAAGCCCCAGGCTTTGATGAAAGCGGAATGTTCGACGAATTTGAAGATTTTGACGAATAAACACAAAAAATAGGAGCATAATGTTATGTTTGAATTAAGCAATTTTGATTCTATAAAAATTGGAATCGCATCTCCCGAAAAAATAAGAGAATGGTCTTATGGTGAGGTAACAAAACCAGAAACAATCAACTACAGAACACAAAAACCTGAAAAAGATGGTTTGTTCTGTGAACGTATTTTTGGACCACGCAAAGATTGGGAGTGTCATTGTGGAAAATACAAAAGAATAAGATATAAGGGCGTAGTTTGCGACAAGTGTGGTGTTGAAGTCACACGAAGCAAAGTTCGTCGTGAAAGAATGGGACACATTGAACTTGCTGCTCCTGTAACACATATTTGGTTCTTCCGCAGTGTTCCATCACGTATCGGTACTTTGCTTGATATCACACCAAAAAATCTTGAACAAGTGGTTTATTATGTAAACCATATTGTTCTTGATCCCAAAAATACCGATTTTGTCTACAAACAAATAATAACAGACAAAGAATATCGTGATGCTTTGGAAACTTATGGTCCAAATGCATTTGAAGTTGGAATGGGTGCGGAAGCAATAAAAAGACTTTTGTCCGAAGTAGATTTGGAAAAAGAAAGCAAAGAACTCAAAAAATTGCTTTTGACTGCAAAAGGTCAAAAACGTATCAAAGCGATCAAAAAGTTGGAAATTGTTGAAGCCTTTTTGACCAGCAAAAACAAACCAGAATGGATGGTTATGGATGTTATTCCAGTTTTGCCACCAGAACTCCGTCCTATGGTTCAACTTGATGGTGGCAGATTTGCAACAAGTGACCTTAATGATCTTTACAGAAGGGTAATCAACCGTAACAATCGTTTGAAAAAACTTATCGAACTTGGTGCTCCTGAAGTAATCGTTCGTAACGAAAAGCGTATGCTTCAAGAAGCAGTTGACGCTCTTATCGACAACGGCAAACGCGGAAAAGCAATTCAAGGTGCAAAAGCACGTGATTTGAAATCTCTTACTGCTATGCTTGTCGGAAAACAAGGTCGTTTCAGACAAAACCTTTTGGGTAAACGTGTCGACTACTCAGGCCGTTCGGTTATCGTTGTTGGGCCAGAACTCAAAATGTACCAATGCGGTGTTCCAAAAGAAATGGCATTGGAACTTTTCAAACCATTTATAATCAAAAGATTGGTTGAACTCAATCAATCTCACAACATAAAGAGTGCAAAAAGACTTATTGAAAGGGAAAAACCTGTTGTTTGGGACGTTTTGGCAGAAGTAATCAAGGATCATCCTGTACTTTTGAACCGTGCTCCTTCACTTCACAGACTTTCAATCCAGGCTTTTGAACCAGTACTTGTTGAAGGAAAGGCAATCAAACTTCACCCATCGGTGTGTTCGGGCTTCAACGCCGACTTCGATGGTGACCAGATGCCTATCCATATTCCACTCAGCATTGACGCTCGTGCCGAAGCAAGAACTTTGATGCTTGCAAGCAACAACATTTTAAAACTTTCAGATGGTGAACCTATCGTAAACGCATCACAGGATATCGTTATCGGATGTTACTATTTGACAAGAATCAAAAAGGGTGCAAAAGGTGAGGGAACAATCTTTGCCAGCGAAGACGAAGCAATGATTGCATATCAAACTGGTACAGTTGATATCCAAGCCGAAATCATGGTACGTCGCACTGCAACTGTTGATGGAAAAACTTACAGCAAAAAAATCAAAACTTCAATTGGAAGATTGATTTTCAACACAGCAATTCCACAAAACTTGGGTCTTGTTGATCGTACAAATCCCGAAAATTATTGCGAACTTGAAATCAACAAACCTGTAATCAAAAAAGACTTGAAAGTTATCACAAGCAAATCATTTGACAACCTTGGAACAACTCAATGTGCTATCGTTGTTGACAATTTGAAATCTTTGGGTTACAAATATTCAACTTTGGCTTCACTTACTATCAACGCATTTGATATGCAAGAACCACCAAAGAAGAAGGAACTTTTGGCAGAAGCCGACAAACGTGTTTTGGAAAACGAAAAAATGCTCCAAAGAGGGCTTATCACTTTGGACGAAAAACTTAGCGCTAATATTGACATATGGAACGAAACAACACAAAAAGTTCAAAACGCAGTTTTGGAATATCTTTCAGATGATAATCCAGTAAAAATGATGGTTACAAGTGGTGCCCGTGGTAACAACGTTCAGCTTAACGGTGTTGCTGGTATGCGTGGTATTATGTCAAACGCATCAGGACAAAAAGTTGATATTCCTGTAAAATCAAGCTTCTCAAAAGGTTTGACTCCACTTGAATACTTTATTTCATCTCGTGGTGGACGTAAAGGTTTGGCAGATACAGCATTGAAAACAGCTGACTCTGGTTATTTGACCAGAAGATTGGTTGATATCTCCCACGAAGTAGTTGTTACAGAAGACGACTGTTTTGAAACTCGTGGCGAAAAGGTAAAGGGTATAACAGTTACCGATCTTATCGTAGACGATGTTATGATTGAAAGTTTGGAAGAAAGAATTTCAGGCAGATTTGCAGTCGAAGATATTATAAACCCACTTGACAAATCAGTTATTGTTCCAGCAAACACAATGATTTTGCCACAACAAGCAAAACAAATTACCGCACTTGGCATAAAATCAGTTCAAATCCGTTCACTTTTGACTTGCCGTTCAAAACATGGTGTTTGTGCAAAATGTTACGGCAGAAATATGTCGGGTAAAGATGTGGTAAACATCGGCGAAGCAGTTGGTGTTATTGCCGCACAAAGTATCGGTGAACCTGGTACACAGCTTACAATGCGTACCTTCCATACTGGTGGTGCTGCTGTCGCAAGCGATATCACAAAAGGTCTTCCTCGTGTCGAAGAAATATTTGAAGCAAGACGTCCAAAAGGTGAAGCACCTCTTTGCGAAATCGGCGGAAAAGTCAAAATCAAAGAAGAAAGCAAAAACTATATCGTTACTGTTCAAAACAATGAAAACAGTATTGATTATGAAATCAAAAAACCCGCTTATCTCAAAGTTAAAAATGGTGACACAGTTGAACCTGGTACTCAACTTACCGAAGGCTCAGTAAATCCATCTGATCTTTTGAGAACACGTGGTCTGAAAGGCTTGCAAGATTACTTGCTTCGCGAAGTTATTTCGGTTTATCGTGCACAAGACGTTAAAATCAATGATAAACACATTGAAGTTATCATCAGACAAATGCTCAGAAGAGTCAAAATCGAAAGTTCAGGTGATACAACACTTCTTCCAGGCGAAGTTTGTGATGTAATGCACTACGAAGAAGAAAATAATCGTATTATGCAAGATGGTGGCGTTCCTGCAACTGCAAAGCGTATTTTGCTTGGAATTACAAAAGCGTCTTTGACAACTGATTCCTTCTTGTCTGCCGCATCCTTCCAAGAAACATCTCGTGTTCTTACTGATGCTGCTATAAAAGGCAAAACAGACAATTTGTTGGGACTCAAAGAAAACGTAATCATCGGCAAACTTATTCCAGCAGGCACAGGACTCAAACGTTACAGAAACTGCATCCCAGTTGAAGTGCAAACCAACGTTGAAACTCAAAATGTCGACGACAATGAAGCAATCTAACCGTTGATATTGACATTTTGCTTAAAATTATTTATTATAAATACGTCTGTATGACAAAAACCCAAGAGAGCATTCATTGCTCTCACATGCTACTGTGGCTCAGGGGTAGAGCATCACCTTGGTAAGGTGGGGGTCGCGGGTCCGATTCCCGCCAGTAGCTCCATAAAAACAAAAGAAAAGCCTTTTCGGCTTTTCTTTTTGTTTACAATCAAATTGAACATTAACGTCAATAATTATTCTTGAGCGGATTTTTCAAATATCAAAAAGTTGTTGTTGCAATCTTTCAAATCAAAATCATTGTTCGTCAAAACTTTTTTTGATGCAATGTTTTGTTTGTCCGTTTCGGCAACAACTTTTTTTGCGCCATTTTCAAATGCCCAATCACAAAGCAATTTCACTGCCGTTGTTGCAAAACCACGACATCTGAAACTTGGTGAAACGTAATATCCAATTTCAATTTCACCGTTTTCGTCGGGAAGGGCTTTGAAATCCAACGTTCCAACGATGGTTTTATCTTTTGCAGAAACGATTACCCAAACGGCGAGCCATGGCAGGTCACATTCTGTTTCTTTGTACAATTTGTATTGCTCTTCTATTGGTGTGCCAGGCAAAAATTCGTCAGCCATGTATTTGAGATTGATATAATTTTCAAAATAGTTTTTGTCATCTCTCAGCATTTCGATTTCTTCAACAAGCAATGGAAAAACAAGGGTGTTGTCATAATCTGTAAGGCATATTGCACCGTCTTCTTTTTGAAATATCATTTTATTCTCCTGTATATTTGTTATTTATCACTTAATTAGTGTTTACAATATATTTATTATTATCAAAAATTGGCGTTCAAGTCAAATTTTCAAAAAAAATTTACCAAAATGCCATGAATGGCATTTTCCGTCCAAGCATTTTGCATATTTTTTTTGCAAAAGATGTCTATCTGGCAGGGAACTTTCAGATTGCTTATTTGCAAAAAATTTTGGAAAAAGCAAAAAAAATTGTAAAATTTTTTTTGAAAACCAAAAAAAAATTGCAAAATCGCTTGACAATGGGGGGGGGGGGTATCATATAATAAAAATGTAGCAAAATTGGGGCGGTTTGTAAAAAAAAACGACCTTTGAAAATATCGAGTTTGTCGATAAATACTTGGCAAATTATCGAGTTTGCTAATAATTAACTTCAAAAACGCAAAACGTTATTTGTGTAACAAGTTATTTTATATAATAACTATGTACAAGTATTAAAGCGAATATTTTACAGACAATAACAATATTGCATAGTGTAAAAATACAAAAAGGAGAAAAGATGAGAAGAAGAAAGAACATAATCATTTCTGCAATTACGTGTATGTTTTCAATCTGTCTTATGATGTTTGGTGTTTATGCTGCGTCAAATCCAAATGTTTCTATCAATGGACAAGTATCATACACAGCACGTGATGCAAGTGTGTTGGTTCAAGGCAAAATGTATGGTGCTGACGGTTATGAATCAGTTGATTACAAAACAGTAACCGACCCAACGTCACCAACAACAGATGACGTACTCACAAATTCAGTTTCACAGTACGTGGACTATACAAGTGCAGACCAAAACAAAACAACTTTGGCAACTTGGAGCCTTGGTGACCAATTAAAATTTTATGAAGACGAAAATGGAATAAGAAAGGTAAATGTATGTTTAAAATTTACAAACCTTTCAAATTATCCAGTTACGGCAACAGCAGTATTTGAAAACAAAACTGCAACAAACGTCAAAACAACACAAAGCCCAACAGATGGCAAAATGGCAATGACAACAATCGGAAGTGTTGGCAGTGATTGTGAAATGAGTTTTGTATTTGAAGTTGAAGATGATTCAAAAAATGCCAATATCGATTTCAAACTTGTTGTTACAATTGAAAAGACAGTTTTGCAAAATTACACAGCCACGTTTTCAAGTGGAACAAAGCAATTTTCAAACCAATCAAACGCAACAAGTTATGACGTAGCCGAAACAACAGTTTTGGAAGAAGCACCAGAATTATACTTTGAAGAAAATGGTGCAAACAGACGTGTTGCATTGTGGTACGACAACCAAGAATGTCAAGGCGAACCAATCAAGTTTCCTTATGTGTTGACATCAAACAAAACTTTCTATTCAGTTTGGGAACAAAACACAAAGATATTCAATTTCTTTGATTATGGCAAAGACATTCAGGTTATGTTTGACGGCTACAAGGCATTCAGGACCCAAAGCATGATGAGCGCAGGAATTGTATTTGGTGATTTGCAAAAGTATAGTTATGCTATTTCAATTGAAGACCGTGTTTTGTTGCTTGTTTATCCAGAGAACATACTTGGTATCAAATTTTATAACAACTTTTTGTACGATACAGTAGATAATGCTTTCTATATTATTCCAGATTATGACTTTGCTACATTAAGCCGTATGGTTGGAAGTGCAACTATTGAACAATACAAGCAAATAAGAAAGAGCGGATATGCTCTTGTATCAAATTCTGATAATTACACAAATGCTGGTTATATTGAAATGTCTTTTGTTGCAAATCAAGCAGTCGAAGCCCCAAATGTCCAAGTTTATAATTCTGGAAACGCAGTAGAAGCTCAAATTGGCTTTAATGTAACTAACAATTTGGAAAATTTGACAAAGTATAACGCTACTTTTCATACAGACCATGAAAATTACAAATTTATTACTGGCACTGATTCTGATTTCAAATATATTACTACAACAACAATAACTAAACAAATTTCAGTGCTCAGTGAATTTAACAGTACAAAAATGTATTCATCTATTGCCGATAATTCAGGAGTGACAAGTGCTGAGGTATATGTGAAAGAATGGTACGACAATCCTGAATTGAGTGGTGAACCTATATCATTGCCATACACATTGACAAAGAATACAGATTTGTACGCAAAATGGGGATACAATAACAAAGAATACGAAATTGATGCTGGTGCAAAAAATATTGAACTTTGGTTGCATGGGAAAAGAATTTTCAAAGCAAAAGATGGAAGTATCATTTCGGATATAATGAGTGCTGAGTCAACTGATGGTGTAATAGTTAATATACCAAAAGACAGTAACGGAGATCCACTCTTTGCATACTGCGAATTTAAGCAGGCGGAAAGATTTGAATATGTCAATGAAAAATTTAATATTATTCAAGCAGGTTTCTTTCTTTTTGACTATATCGGAGAAGAATGGAATCCTATTGACTTTTCAAAGTTTACTTCGTCAGAAGATACAAATCGTCTAATGCCTGGTTTTTCTACAATGTTTATAATTGACAAGAATGATGCTAAAATAAGATTTAACTTACTAAGTGGCATGCTACCATATTTGAATCTTGATGATATCATTGTTTATGTTGATGGTGTAGAAGCCCCATATACATTGGCAAATGTGAAACAAGATTAGCATACAAAAAAGAAGAGCAATCTTCTTTTTTTTGTGAAACAAATGCCTGATAAATTCAAAACATGTTTAAGTGATTTTCAAAGAACAAATTGATACAAATTATTCAAAATTTATTTTGCATTATTTGCAGGTTTTGATATAATCAAAATGTAAACAAAATAATGAGCTTCTTTTTGTTTGCAAAATAATTTGATAAAAAATTATGGAGAAATAATGAAAGAGATTGATGAAAAATATTTTAAAAACGACGCTGTGGAACTTACTTCAATCGAGCAAGCCCTTGCAAAAGACGAACAAATTTTGTGGCGTGGAAAACCAAAGAAAAAGGCATTCGTTTGGGGCAATATCCTTTCTATGTTGCCAATAGCATTGATATGGTTGATGCTGGATGCTTTTTTTATCTGTATGATTATTTATACAAACAAACACATGAATATGCCTTGGCCAATGATTTTGTTTTATGTTGTATTTTTTGCTTTTCATCTTTTGCCTGTGTGGATTTGGATTACAAAGGTTGTTACTGCCAACAGGCAATACAAAAATCTTGAATATGCATTTACAAACAAACGCATAATTATCAAATCTGGTATAATTGGCATTGATATTAAAAGTTTGTATTATTCCGAAATTGATTCTTTCAACTTGAAAGTTGGTTTGATTGACAAAATTTTGAAAGTGGGTGATATCTATATTTCAAGCAAATCTGGTGCACAAGTTTTGTATGATATAGAAAACCCTTATATATTGACTCAAAAATTGCAACAAATTGTTGTTGATATAAAAACTGATATTCAATTCCCAAACAACTTGCGTCCAGAAACCAATGATGGATACAACACAAAATTTACAAAAGATATTTAATTGAAAACACTTGCATGAAGCAAGTGTTTTTTTTAAAATTAACCAAAACATTATCCAAATAATTTTACATTTTTAATCCAAATTGTTTATGTTCCAAAATGGGTTGTGGGTGAAGAGTTGACTTGAACGGTGACCTTTTCCAGTGATGTAATCTTGTGTGGGAACAACCAATTTGGCGGTTTTTCTGCGGAAATTTGCATCAAGCAATTTTTCACCAAGTATAACTTCATAACAGTTTTTGAGTTCTGTCAAAGTAAAATATTTTGGCAGAAGATTGAAGATTATATCCGTGTATTCAAGTTTGTTTTTGAGTCTTTCCAGTGCATAGTAAATTATTTTTGCATGGTCAAAAGCAAGACATGAATTTTGAATAGTAACTGTTTTTGTTTCTTGCAAATTTTCCTTTGCTATTTTTACGTTCAAAATATTTTCCAAAGTGTTATTTTGGTTTGAAAGGACAAGATTAACTTGTTTTTCAAATTCAAAACCATTATTCGACCTTGTATTTTGCAAAATAGTTTCGGATAGATTTAGATCAAACCATTCTCCGTTTTCAAGTTTTTCTTCTTGATTTGTCAAAAGCATATAACTTGTGCTCAACACACGCGTTCTTGGGTCACGAGTTTTTTCACCAAAAGTATAAAGTTGTTCAAAATAAAAATTTTGCAAGTTTACTTTTTTCTTTACACAAAGTTTCATTGTTTTGCCAAGTTCAAAATTCAAGTCAATAAAAGTTCCAATGACTGAATACTTGTTTTTGAATGGGGGATAAGCCCTTTGTGTCAAATACACTTGCAATTTTTTTTGTGGCAATTTGCGATAGTTTTGTGATTTTGTTTCGGACAGGCGAAAAACAACAGCATCAACGGTTACGCTTGGTTTTTGATATTCACTGTCTGAATACATCAACAAAAATTTTTTATCTTCTTCTGTAAGCATTTTTATCTCCTTTCAAAAAAGTTTGGCAAATCGTTTTCAAATTTTTTTGCACCAATTCGTTTGTGTGCAGAATATTTGTGCATTTTGGCTATTTGTTCAAAGTCGTTATTTTGTATGCCAAGTCTTATATATTTGTCAAGATTATCATACGTAAATCCAAGGTTTTCTTCATCAGATTTACCCGAAAGTCCGTCGCTTGGCGTTTTGTTTACCAAATCATTGGGAAGTCCAAGCAACAATCCTATTTGACAAACTTCGGATTTTGTAAAGTTTGCAATGGGTGCAAAGTCGCCAACGTTATCGCCCCATTTTGTTGTGTAACCAACCATAGTTTCGCTCAAATTTGAAGTGTTTGCAACCAAATAATTCATACTTCCGGCAAGGGCATAAAGTGTTGTCATTCTTATTCTTGGTGCAGTATTTATGGTTGTGATTGTGTTTGCGGTTTTTCCAAGTTTTTGCAAAGTTGGATTGATATCTTGCAAAAGAGAGTTGTAAGTTTTGCTTATATTCAAGATTGAATAATCTATACCCAAAAGTTCACAAGATATTTCTGCGTCATTTTTGTCAATCATTTCGCCATTTGGCATTATCACACCATAAACATTTTGTTTTCCAATTGCTTCGGTGCATAATTTTGCAACAACAAGACTGTCTTTTCCGCCACTCATGCCGATTACAACTCCGTCAGCGTGTGCCGTCGTGACATAATCTTTTATCCATTCAACAATTTTTTGTACGTTTTGTTTGTCCATAAACAAGCTCCTTTACATCAAATAATTTCAATTTTTTTGTACCAATTTTGCGAAGACTGTTCGTCGAATATATTTTTTGAACGTTTTCAAATTCAAAAAGTCTGCGATTATATTTGTTGTTTTCGATGTGTCCGGACATAATATAAATTTGTTTTGCACCTTGCAAACAAAGTTCGTCCAAGATGTTTACAATTGTGTCACCAGTTGAAATTATATCGTCAACAACAAGTATCTTTTTTGTTGGGTCGATTTTTCCAATCATTTGTTGCTTGACAATAAGCCCAGTTTGACTGTCACGTTGCTTTTCAAAATACACAACGTTTTTTGCAATATCATTGTATCTTTGAAATCCGCCTTTGTCCGTCAAAACAACAAAGTCTTGTTCGTTGTCAAAATCAATTTGAGAAAACACAACGTCTTTCATTTTTTTTATCAAACTTAAAGATTTTGAATTTTTGAAACATTTTATATCACAGTGCGGTTCGCAAATAGTTATGGAGTCAAGATTTTGATTGTTGAACAGATTTGCAACATTTTGAAGTGTGTTCAGTTCATTACGACCGTTGTGGTCCATCCTTTGATAGGGAAGATATGAAAGTATCAAATCTGTTTTTATGTTTTGAGTTTTATAATAATCCAAAATAAGCAAAAGTTCAAAAATCGAAAAGTCATTTTCAAAAAGTATTTCTGCTTTGCCATCACAGACAAAACTATCCAAATATGAACGCATCAATTTCAATTCGCCACTTGAATATCTTTTTGGTGTAAATTTGATTTTGTTTATATACATTTGTTCTCCTAAAAAACAAATACTTGTACTTGTTTAAAAAATAGTATTTTTGAAAGAATATTATACATGATATAAGAATATTCTTGCAACTTTACGTCAGATAAAGTCATAGATATTGTAACAATAAAGGCTTTTGAGTGCTTACAATTTACAATAGTTGCTTTATATTTTCAAAATGATAATATCAAAGTGACAAAAAAATGTCAACAATTTTTAAAAACTTGTTGACAAGATATTTTTTGTGTGATATTATCAAAATGAATATATCAAAATATTCAATGTGCTGAGTTTGTAAAAGGCACAAAAATGGAGGGGAGAAGTGAAAAATTTGTTGGTAGTAATTGATATGGTAAATGGTTTTGTAAATTTTGGAGCGCTTGCTGACAAACAGATTGACAAGATTACTCCGGTGATTGTAAGTCTTGTAAAGAAAGCAAAAAAGAACAATTTTGAAGTTGTTGCGTTCAAAGATTGTCACAGTATGGATGATGCGGAGTTTCAAACGTTTCCACCACATTGTTTGAAAGGTACGCCAGAAAGTGAGTTGATTCCGCAGTTAAAAAATATATCATCTATCTTTGATTTTCAAATATGCAAGAATACAACAAATGGTTTTGTAACAAAACAGTTTCAAAATCTTTTGGCAAAAAACGTTTTTGACAAAGTGTATGTTTGTGGTTGTTGCACGGATATATGTGTTTTGAATTTTGTGGAAAGTTTTGTTGACTATATAAATCGCAACGCTCTTGCAACAAAGATAATTGTTTTTGAAAACGGATGTTATACATTTGATGGCGAAAATCACAATGCACAAAAATGTCATGAGCAGGCTCTTGAAAAAATGGAAAATTTGGGTGCCATAGTGCTCAGTTACAAAAACAAGGAGAATGAAAAGATTTTATGAAAAAATTGACAAATGTAAAACAGTTGACAAATTTGAAGTATCTTAATATGTTTCAAGCGACTTTTGAAAACGACGCTGGAAAAGAATTGAAGTACAACATTGCTTCACGAAAGAGTATCGACAATTTGGCGGTTACTGGCAAAAGAAAGGATGACGCTGTAAGAATTATTCCATTCTTTTATGAAGACAACAAAACAAAGGTAGTTCTTATAAAAGAGTTTAGATATCCTATAAACGATTATATCTTTGGAGTTCCAGCAGGCTTGATTGATGAAGGTGAAAGCCCCGAAGATTCGGCAAAGCGTGAATTGGAAGAAGAAATTGGTGCCAGCGTAATATCACTTGTGCAAACCGAAATATCTTCGTTTTCAAGTGCAGGAATGAGTGATGAAAGTTTGATTTGTTTTGAAGCCGAAGTGAAGATTGACAAAAAACAAAACCTTGGTAATTTTGAAGATATAGAAATAAATGTTGTTGATCTTGATGAGTTGGAAAATATGCTTGATACACAAAATTTTGGTTTGCAAAGTCGACTTCAATTAAGATGTTTTTTATACAAAAATTTGCTTAAAATAAAATAATAAAAATTGAAACAAAAATACATACAAAATAAATAAAGAAAATAAATAAATTCATAAATGGTGATAAAACAATAAGAAGAATACCACCAATAACCATGCATTTTCCACCAAAACGGTGTGTATGATACCAATTGTCTGGATCATCTAATGCCCACGAAGTACGA
>CAJKWP010000017.1 GCA_905203645.1 uncultured Christensenella sp. | reverse complement strand
AGTCTGTTTTGTCAGGAGATAAAATATGAAAAAGTTGAACAAGTTATTTTTTGCATTGGCAGTATCAATTGCTATCTTGTGTGGGGGTGTGGGACTAAATACGCTTGGTTTTTCTGCAAACACAAATCAAAATTTATCCTATGCTGCAACTTCATTTTCAGGGGGGAGTGGAACAGGTACTGACCCTTATTTGATTTCAAATGCAGATCAATTGTCATATTTGGCGCAGGTAATAAACAATTCAACAACAAATTCAACTTACAAAAACAAATGTTTCAAACTTACAAAAGATATCGACCTTGGTGGAAAGATATGGACACCAATCGGTACAAGTTCAAGTTTGTCCTTTATGGGGCGCTTTGACGGCAGTGGTTATGCAATAAAAAATCTTACAATAGACCCAACAATATCTGTTGATTATTTGGGTCTTTTTGGATATGTTGGAGGCACCGCTGATGGAGAAAGTAATTCAACTATTGTTGACTTTGTACTTGAAAATGTAAGTATTTTGTCTTCAACGACTTGCAAAACTCAAAGTTCTCAATATGTTGGTGGGGTTGCAGGCTATGTGGCAAAAGCAAATGCAATATCAAATATATTTGTCAAAAGTGGAAAAATCGAAGGTTGCAACAATGTTGGTGGTATTGCAGGAAAAACAAACACAGGTGTAGAAATTTACTCTTGCAAAAATCAAGCAGATGTTTATGGTAACAATTCTGACAAAGATTCTTCTGTAAACGTAGGTGGAATAGTTGGAAGCAACGGCGGTGTAATAACCGCTTGTATACAAAATTCAAATGTCAGCAAGGCGGAAACTTGTACTTCTTCGAACATAAAAATCAACCCAATTTGCTTTGGCGGAAATGTAAAACTTTGTTATTTTTATGAAAGTAAAATTGAAAACGGTGGCTTTGTTTATGGTTACAGGTACATAAAAGACAGTAAAACATCTGGAAGTATGAGTGGTTCAGGTCACAACTTGCGTACATTGTTTGGTCAAGATGATTTTGACAGATTTTACATAGACAATGGAAAAAACAACGGCTATGAGGACGGTAATTCATATCCATATCTTCCACAACTCAAAGGTGTTGGAAATTATTTTTCAATGATAAAAGACCTTACTGACGATTATTATGAAATTACAACACCAATAAAAACTTCGGGTTATTTCATAACCACAGGTACATATTTGAATAAAAATTATAACGCATTGGGCTCAAATACTTATTCGACAGCGCAAAAATATACGTACTCGCTTAAACTCAAAAACAATGTTGAAGGCGGAAAGTATTACAACAAAACTATACGTTATTACGGCAAACAAAACATTTATGGTTATTACACCACGATGCAACTTGAAAATACCAACGATGAAACTTATACAAACAAAATTTTTTACGCAAGCATAGATTTTACAGGCAAAAGCCAAGGATACATTATCTATGGGTTTGAAACAACTCAGATGGAAACGGGTTACAAGATAAAAACTTACTTGTTTGCTGACAACAATACAGCAACACCAATCTCGTCAGGCGTAACATTGAGTTTTTTGAAATTAAGAAATCTTCTTTACAAAACACCGTACTCGTTGGACGGTGGGAAAACAATTGTGACATCAGAAGTCAATCTTGACTTGCACGATGTAGATACCAACAACTTGATTTTGTATATCAAACCAACAAAGTACGGTTCAAATCCAAATGGAGGTTACAGTTTCAAAAGTTCAGTAACGCTTCAAGCACAAACAACAGACAAAAGATATCACAGTTTGCATGTAAGTGACAACAATCATACAACACTCAACAGTGATGGAAGTATAAATTTGACAAATACCACTTTGCTCAGACCAGAATCTCCAAAAAGCAACTCGTTTTTATTCCCTGATCCAGGTGGATCAATAGTTTTTGAAGAGAAAGGCAACAAAGCAGGAATGCAGACTTTGAATTTTATCTTCAGCGATTTGTTTGAAGTACAAATTGATCGTAACGAACAAAACAGATATAAATATGCAACCAAAGGAACCTTTGGTACGGAAACAAAATATGTTTCGTATACAACTTTGAAAACATATCCAAAGAATAGTGTGTCAATTGTTACAACAAAAGACGAAGACATCGCTGACAAGAAAACATTTTTGAGTACAATATCTGCTTCGGGCAACGAATACATAGATGATGCACCAAGCATAGCAGGCTATACTCCTGTTTTTCGTCTTGCAGATGCAACAGTTTACAAAGAAGTAGCCGAACTTGACACAGACGTAAACAAGTTTAAGGTGACCAAAAAAAATAGTACAGATTATCAACAAAATTTACGCACTGAATTTGACAGCAATGCAAATTCAGACACAACAACCAACAGACTTTGCCCAAATACAACAAAACTCAAATATTTTTGGAACGCAAACATAAACAATGTCACTTTCAGATCGGTAGTTTATACTGGCAATGGCAACTTTTACACCTCAACAAACGATTTTTCCAATGAAGAATTGTATGTTCCTTACTCTTGCGGGAAAACTCAAATAAAAGCGGTTAACGTCTTAGGAAATCAAATTGATTCATACGTTGGATATAACGATCAAACTGGTACGCCATCAAATGATGTAAGGTTTTATACAAAAACAGGTACATTTTTTGATTATGAATCTTGTACAAATATAAAATTGAAGACAACTACTGACACAATGATATTGCCAGGATTTGAAATGCTTGGCTATGTTGTGCTTGATGCCAACAATAAAGTAAACAATGCGGGAA
Source organism: uncultured Christensenella sp. (assembly GCA_905203645.1). GTDB lineage: Bacteria > Bacillota > Clostridia > Christensenellales > UBA1242 > CAJKWP01. Next base: position 20,569 of record CAJKWP010000017.1, on the reverse strand, counting down.
ATGCTACATTCAAAGATGTTGGTTTGACATTTGGAACAGACGCAGGTGACAATTGGTATGTAACTCAAAAATCGCTGGAAGCAAGTGGTGGACAAGCAACAATCAACCATGTTCACAATAATATTGTTGTTTATGTTGTGTTCAAATCAACCGAAATGCAAGTCGACTTTGCAAGTTATGACGGTAATGCGGAAGAAACCGAATCTTTGCCAGGCAAGGATTTCACAATCCCTTACGTTATTTTGCCTTTTGCAAAAACTGTAGCAGATTGCAAAAACGGCTTGACGGCTTTTCTTTCACAAACATCACCAGATGCATTCCCAGTTTCACAATCTTCACAAACGATTGCTGGTAAAATTACAATAAGATATGGAAAAGTAAGTTCAAAAGATGCAAAAAGCGTAAAACTGAAAGGTGGGGAAACTCTTGTACTGCTTTATACAAAAAGTGGAATAAATGTTACAAATGTTGAACAAAACTATGGATTTTTGATTGACAACTCTACGCAACTTCCACAATTGAAAAACTATTATTACAATCAAGATTTGAATGAGTGTTTTTATGATATTCAAAACAAACCCTTCACAACAAACGCACAAGGCGAATTTTACAATCAAAGCGAGTATGGTTTTTCGGGCTATGCATTTGAAAATCTGTTTTGGAATTTGTACAATTACAAAAAGCATAACAGTGTGGACATAAATGGCAATGCTATAAGCAATTTAACATCGTTTCCAATTGGTTTTTTTACAACAATCAATGTAATAGACTTTGCACTTGACATGATTGACAACAATACACAATCATCAATCAAAGATGTGAAAATTTATTTGGACGGCAATCCAATAATATTTGAAAAGCCACAAACCATATTTCAAGTTTCACAAAGCCAAAATATTACAACTGAAATAAAAAATGGCGAAACACATTATTTTGCAAAAAATGGAACATCAGAACTTTGTTTTTATATTACAAATCAAAGTTATTTCAGATTGGACAATATTCAAATAAAAGACAAAGACGGCAAGGTGGTAAGCGCTCAAAATTATACTTATCAAGTGTCTACAACCACCGAAAATGGCAATTATAAATTGAAAGTTGTCATAAATGGACTCAAAAGTTTTGCAAACGGGGAGTATAAAATTGTATTTGGCTTTGTACCAACAACTTTTGATTTGACAATGATTCAGCAAGGCTATGATGGTGTTACAACTCTTGCACTTACAAATCAAACTTTGACAACATCATACAAAGCAAATCAAAAAGAAATAAAAGATTTAAGTTTCTTTGAATACAATCAAAATACAGGTCGCTATGAGTTGTCAAAATACAAGTATTTTGCAACAACACCTACACATTTTGCAGTTTCAAACGTAAGACTTTGGCTTGAAAATCAAAACAGTTACAAAATGGGTGAAAAAGATATTTTCTCTGACTCGTATTTTGTATCTGTTCCAGAAGTAATTTACAAAAATGAAAAAACGTATTTTGGAATGTACTTGACACAATCTTTGATTGCAGAATGGTTTGAATATTCACTTGACAAATTTGCCTTGACAAGTGACGGAAGAATATCAAATCCCAAAATAACAATTAAAACTACATTCGAAGAAAGTTGGGACAATACAATGGATGTTTGTATTTACACCCAAAACAACGACGGAAGTTATTCGCTCAACAAAAGTGGAAACAATGATTTTACACAACGAATAACTGGACTTCCATATCAACCAAAATCTTACAAATTTATGATTTCAGAAAACTCTGATTGTACTTCAAATTGGGTTCTTTTTGTAACAGACTCCAACGATATAACAAAAAGTTTTGAAATAAAAACACCAATAACCGACAAAACTCTTGCTGCAAATTTGAAGTTTGACGTGCAAAAATCAAAAAATGAAAACAATGGAATTGATTTTTCACAAACTCAGCAAAACATTACTGTTCCTGCGAAAGCAAACCTTTACTTTTCAAGGACGACATATACAGTCAAATATATGTCGCAAAATGCAAACGGGACTTACGTGCTTGATACAGATTTGACCCAGACGGGATATTATGGTCAAATTTTGCACGTTGCCGAGTCGCCAAGTGTAATTTCGCACTCTGTGTTGCAATTTTTGACGTGGAACACAACGCAAAACGGATCTGGTGAAAAATATGATCCAAATTCAAGCATTGTACTTTCAAAAGACACAATACTGTACGCACAATACACATCAAAACAAAGCGTGCTTACATTGTCGGCAGAAGGCAAACAAAGTGACGGAACAACAAACGCACTTTTTGCTTCTGACTATGCTTCACCAAATTGGACAAACACGTCAGGTTACACAACATTTACAAATCAAAAATATGCAACATTGACAGTCGTGTACGGTCAAAAATATCCAAGTAACATTATAACCCCAATCAAAAAAGGTTACAAGTTTTTGGGTTGGTGGACTGTTCCACAGCAAGATATGAAAAAATCGCCATCAAGCATCACTGGCAACAAACAGATTGTCCAAAACGGCACAGTTGACATTTCACAAGATACAACTGTTTATGCATGGTGGAGCCCACTTCGCATCGAAGTCAGAATTGACAAAGTTTTGTCTTTTGCACCAAATTGCACAACTTCATTGACTTATGATGCAAATCAAATGTTTGGTGAAAACTCACAATTTGAAATCGCATGGAGTGCACTTGACAAAGGCATTACATTTGGCGAAACAAAATATTTTGATTTTGGCGGACTTTACAGAACACCAGAATACACTGGTTCACAAGTTGAATTTGGCGATATGCTTTATGACCCAAAAAACGAAGAAACCCCATCACAAATAACCTTGTATGCAAAATGGGAATTTGTTGGATTCGAGTTTATAAAAACTTCAAGTACTCTTGTGAATTCATTCATTTACAATGGAACAAATCAAACAGCATTGGAATTTGTCACAGGTTCACCAAGTTCTGCAAAGCAAGTTGGTATAAACGCATTTTCAAAAATTGAAAGCGTTTTGGATAATATTTCAGGTCAAAAATATCAAATTTCTTGGTCAAGAGTAAAAAATGGAAGTATCGACACTTCATTTGCAAAACAAACAACATCACAACTTTTGCTTTTGAATGTTGTTGACAGTGGAACATATCGTTTGAGTATAAAGTTGAAATATGCAGGCATAGAGAAAGAAAAATACATTGATGGCAATGTTAAGATACTACCCGCAAGCGCAACAATCAAATTTGACAATGAAAAAATTTATGACGGCACAGAAGCGATCAAAAATGTTTCAATTGTAAGTGGCAGTCAACAAACAAGTGGAAATGTCGTTGTTTCAAGTGCAGTTTTTGTTGACGAAAATTTAAACAACACGGCAAATGTAAAAGATGCAAAATATGCAAAATTTAATCTTTCACTTGCAAACGGCGAACATTACATACAAAACTATTCCTTTACGCTTAAAACAGCAACAAAAGACGTGTACTTGGGTACTTTGTCAAGTTTATCATTTGATACAAAAGAAACAGTAAATTGCAAAATCACACCACTTGAAATTGATATCAACGTTGGAAACCAATCTGGACAAATAAATGGTTCAAAACATTATATTTCAATTACACGTGACAGCGAATACTTGGATGCAAACACCAGAAAACTTTTGACTGATGTTGGATATATTTTGCAAGGCAGTGACAGCAGTTTGGGCGCCGTTGTACTTACTTCGGGCTTTGAAATAGGAACTTACTATCCACAAAGCAGCAAAAACTTTGTTGACAAAGAACTTTTGGCAGATATCAAGTTTTTGAAAGACGGCGTTGACCTTTCGTCAAACTTTGAACCAAAATTAAATTGGGAAAACAGTTACGAAATTCAAGAGGTTGTTGGCGAAAATCGGAACTTTGTTTTTGACAAAACCAAAAACTTGCATTTGAAAGACCAAAACGGCAATGACGTTGATTTTACAACCTTTGGAAATCTTTATGATATAAAATTCGAATATTGTGACAAATCTCAAAGCCAGGCAAAGACTTTGAGCGAAGGTTGGAATTATTTTTCGGGTTCATATCTTGATGAAGGCGAAATAAGAAAACAAGTTTCAATCGCCGTATGCATGACAACCACAAACGAAAAAGTTATAATCAGTTTTATCACTCAAAATATACAAGATTTGAAAGACCATGCAATACTCAAAGCAACATTCATGTCTTCACAAGTTGATGTTGGCGGCGAACAAACATGGCTTTGGCTTGACAACTGGAAGGCAAGCGGTGACAACAGATATGATTTTGGCAACGAAACTGTCAATTTCAACACAGAATACACATTCAATCTTTTGCAACTGTTTGAAAAAAATAATAACGCGGAATTGGCTGTTTATCCAGAAGTCAAAAACTTTGCAGTCCTTACACTTGACAAAAACTTGAAAAATGCAACAGGTCAAGGACAAAAACAAATTTATATTCTTCGCAAAAAGACAAGTCAAACAATCGACCTTTTGGCAAATGACAGTGAAATCGACACCGAAGATGGGCTTGAACTTGTGTGCTATACACTTGGCACAAACAAATATGACAACTTTACAATAAATGACAGCACTGCAAACATAAAAGACTTTACAATGTATGCAGATTGGGATTTTGATTTTGGTGGCATAAATGCATACTTTTATACAGACGGCGAAAAGCTTTTTGACAACTTGCAAAAAATTTATGACGGCAGAATATCTTCACTTGTGTTTCAAATTCTTTCAGACACTGGTGCAGTGCAAAAGCAAAATCAAAATGTAATCACTTACACATGGACATACAACTCAAACGAAAGCATAAACAGTTTTGACGGAAAAACATTTGATTTCAAAGATGTTACAACAAAAACTATAACCGCACAATTGAAAATGTCGTTCGAATACAAAACTGGCGTAGTTGCATCAATGCAAAGTGAAACTTTGACAAAAACTGTTCAAATAACACCTTACACTCTTGATATAACTCAAAACGGCATTGACAAAGTTTATGACGGCGACAAAATAGTAAAAGACCAAAACGGAAACAATTATATACTCTTTGACATTTCGCTTGCAGGCGGAGTTGAAACTTTGAAACTTTCCGCACTTTACAAATCTGCCCAAGTGGGAGCATACACCGAGTTTACAAACATAAACCTAAGCGACTATCAAGATTACAAAAAAGGCAACTTCCAATTAAACAGCACAAACCTTTCGGGAACAATATCACAAAAAACCGTTGAAACCATAAACTTTGGTGAACAAACAAAACAATATGACGGAAGCAAATTTGTTTGCAGTGGCGAGTTTGAAAACGGCGGACTTTTGTCAGGTCACAAAATACGTTATACAATCACATCAAAAAGTGCAAACGTAGGCGAGTATTCAATTGAAAACAACGGAGTCATCGTTGAATGGGATATACTAAACAACGCAGGACAGGTTGTAACCGATGCAAAACAAAACTATGACGTAACTTTTGTTGGCAATTTGACAATCACAAAACCACAAACAAATTTTGATGGCTATTATTTGACAAGCCAAGATGTCACTTTTGACAACGACTATCACCCATACTTTGTGACAAAAGAAGGTGTGGACTTTGATGGGCACGCACTTCCAACAGGCATTGACGTTTTGTATACATGGCACAACAACGACACAGCCACAACTGGATATTACACACACAACGCTGTGCTTGGTTTGAACGGTTACAGTTTCCCATTGGCAAACCAACAATTACCAATATTTGCAGGAAGTTATGACCTTAGTGCAAAATTTGTTTCAAATGGAAACGTACAGTTGCCAAGTGAACAAGAATGTGAAATTTTGGCAACATTTGCAATAAATCGTCAAAAAGTTACAGTAAATCTTGGTGATTTGATTTTTGAAAACGTTGCAAAATACACTTTGAATATCGACACTTCACAAACAGATATGTATACTTTTGAAAAAGATACAAACATGATTGTTGACGGAAAACGCCTTGTTTTGCCAACCAGTTATGATATAAGCGCAACACCAATCAATTTTGATACAAACAAAGTTTCGATTGTTGGACTTTTGAATGGCTTTGTTTTGAAGGATACAATTTCAAACAAAAGATTTGTACAGGGTCAAAAGTTTACGATTGGTTCAGAACTTTTGTCAAACCCAAGCGTTTTGTATGGAAACAGCGATTATTCACAAAACTTTGAAATAAGTTACAATTTATCTTTTGCAATAAATCACACATACACAATCAATTTTGACAGCAACGGAGGAAGCAACGCAAGTGACAAAACAGTTCGCTTTGGTGACGGAAAAATAAGTTTGCCAACAGTTTCAAAATCGGGATACACATTTGACGGTTGGGAATTTGACGCATCACAAAGTGACCAAAGCACACTCAATCCATCATTGCAAATTTACTCAGCGGGCATGACAGAACTTGAAAACATTGCAAAACATGGACAGACAATCACATTCAAAGCAAAATTTTCACCAGCTACAACAAAAGCGAATATCGAATTTTACACACAAAATTTGACAAGCGGTTACACCCGCAGTCAAGTTGTGGAAATTTCTGTTGCAACCGAAAGCAAATTGAAAATTGAAATAGCGCAAGACAAAACAAGCCTGAAAGTTTTGCAAAATGGCACAAACATAAGAACAATCACATTGCAAAATCAAAATCTTGCAGGTTTTACACTTGAAGACAATAATCAAAGTCAAGTGCTTGAAATAAGCAGTGCAAACGGAAACGGTGAAAATACATTTAAAGTATATCTTTCACGTAATACATATACTCTTACACTTCAATACAACAACACAAATCCATCGACTGTTTTGACTTATCTTTATGAACAAAGCGTGTCAAGACCAGCCGACCCAACATTGTTTGGATATGTTTTTGACAAATGGATTTACACCCAAGACAGTGTAAACGCTGAATTGGCGGGAAAAGAAGAAACTTTTGCAAACCTGAAAATGCCAAGTCACGATTTGATAGTCTTTGCAAATTATCAAGCAAAAGAAGATACAAAGTTTGCAGTTCTTGTGTACTTTGAAAATTTGGACGGAACATTTGATACATACAAAGAAGGACAATCAAATCCAAATATTGAATATCATGACTTTTCTTCATTGACTGACAGTTTTGCAAATTTGACAATTTCAACCGATTACAAATCTTTGCTTTTGGATGTATACGAAGACAAAGACTTGCAAACAAAATATGACAAATTTTCAACACGAACAATAAGCATAAAAGACGGATACACACTTTTGGGTGGACAGAGCAAAAATATCTTGACTGGACAAATCACATCCGAACTTACAATGCTCAAAGTTTATGCGTTCAGACAAACCTATCGCATAAATTATGTAAAGAACAACGAACAAGCAGATGAATACAAAGAATTGCTTTTTGGTGCAGTAATTGAACAACCAAATTTTGAAAACTTTGAAAAAAATGGTTATTCATTTGATGGTTGGTATAGTGACCAAGATTTCCAAACAAAGTTTAATTTTGAACAAAACCATACGATGCCAGCAAATGACTTTGTGCTGTATGCAAAATGGAACTCAAACCAAGTTGGCTTTGTACTTGTAAAAAATATCCAAAATATTTTGGATGACAACTACAGTTCACAACAATTTGCTCTTTATGCAAAAACATCTGATATCATCTTTGTAAGTGAAGAAAACGGCATTCACTATTTGATAGTCGAAGGCGACGGCACACAAAGAACAAAAATGGTTATTGACGACCAAGGGTTTTCGCTTGTTAGATGGAGCAATCAAACGATTGTTTCGGGAACACAAGAAACAACATTTGAATTGAAATATGACCGCAACAAATACAAATTGACAGTAAATTATGCAAACGGACAGGCGGACTTTGAAAAACAAGTCAAGTATCAAACCACACTTTCAGATGCAGGTTTTGATATCGAACCACAAAAGGCTGGTTACAAGTTTGAAGGATATTATCTTGAATCAAACTTTGTTACAAAAGTTGACCTTTCAACACAGATGCCAAACAAAGAGTTGAAACTTTTTGCAAACTATACAAATTCTAACACAACGTTTGACCTTGTACTTTCCACCGAAAACTTGCAAGGAACGTTTGACGAAAGTGTGACAAGCAAAAATGCAACTTCAAACGATACAATCAAAATTGTTCAAGACGGCACAAAAAGATTTCTTTGCATCCTTACAAATCAAAATCAAAAAGAAAAAATATTACTTGAAAAAACGGGATTTAGTATTTCAAAAATATTTGCAGATAACGTACAAATTTTTAACTTTGACAACAAAGACGTTGCGATAGTAAAAGGTGACGGAACAACAAATATCAAAGTTGAATACACACGCAACAATTACACACTTACAAAAGATTTTGGTTTTGACAATCAAAAAGATGTTCAAACCAAAAAGTTTGGCGAGCAAATTGACTTGACCGCACCACAAAGAGCGGGATACAGATTTGTACAATGGTACAACGAAACCCCAGACAAAAAATATACAAACGAAACTATGCCAGCACAGGATTTGACATTGTATGCAGTTTGGGAAGCGGACAGCGCGCAATTTGAAATCCGTTACAACTTCCAAGATTTGAATAACGAAACGTTGTATACTTATGAAAGTGCATACACCGAAAAGGTAACGTCGATAACAGGTTATACACTTGCCTTGGTTGACGGAAAATTGCAAATAAAAAACAAAGAAACTTTGGTTCAAACAAGAACGCTTCAATCTTTTGCAGGCTTTGTGTTGTCAACAACAACCATTGAACAAAGCGTTGCAGGTGACAATTCGACAGTAATTAACCTCAACTTTGACCGAAGCAGATATGACCTTACACTTGTACTTTCAAATGGCGAAGAAAATCAAACGACAAAATACAAGTTTGACCAACCACTTGACAAGCCAACCGACCCAACAAAAGTTGGATACACATTTGACGGTTGGTACAGGGAAGACACATTTGCAAACATGTTTGAATTTGAAAATGCCACAATGCCAGCAGAAGACTTGACACTTTGGGCAAAATGGTCAGTGGCAAAAGTAAAATACACATTTGTATTGAAAGAACAAAACCTTGACGGAACATACACGGACAAAACAAGCGAATATTTTGCTTTTACACAAAATCAAATAAAAGTTGAAACTGATGCTGACGGAAAATCTTTCAAGATATCCGAATACAATGGTGAAACTTTTGTAAAAACTGATTTTGAAAAAGCATTTGACAACGGCTTTACACTCAAAGATACATTGCCAATAACTGTGACGGTTTTGGCGGACGGGTCAACAAGCATAACTCTTACATTTGACCGCAATGAATACAATCTTGTATACAAGTTTGAAAATGGTGAAAGCGACCAAACAAGCACTTTAAAATACGGTGCACCATTGACAAAACCAGCCGACCCAACAAAAGTTGGATACAGATTTGTTGGTTGGTACACCGACAGTGCAACAACCCAAGTATTTGATTTTGCAAATGCCACAATGCCAGCGTATGACCTTGCTTTGTGGGCAAAATATGTTGCAGCAGACGGTATAACATTTACAGTTCAATACTTCAAAATGGATGCCCAGGGCAATTATCCAACAGATGCCAGTGAACAAGATGTGTTTGAAGGCATAACAGGAAACACAGTTGAAATAACCAATGGCAAAATTGTTGCAAGCGGACAAAGCCCAATCGATCTTCGCACGTTTGAACACTTTGTACAAAAAGACAACGCAAATCAAGTGTTTTCAGGCGTTATTTTGGCAGACGGAAGTTTGACACTCAAAGTTTTCTTTGAACGCAAACAGTACACAGTTACGATTGTGTATTCAAACGGACAGGCAGACAAAACAATCATACAATACTTCCAAACAACCATAACCGAACCAAACCCAACAAAAACTGGATATGTGTTTGACGGTTGGTACACCGAAAACACATTTGCAAACAAAGTTACAATGCCTTATGAAGTCACAAAAGACGCAAGTATCTTTGCAAAATGGAAAGAAAGCACTGTATCGTTTACGTTGGATATACTTACACAAAATATTCAAAATGACGATTACACAACTCAAAGCAAAACATTTGAAGCAACAACAAACAACAAAATTGTGGGTGAGTTGCAAAATGGAAAGATTGTTCTTTGTGAATACAACGGCGAAACAAAAATAAGGGGAATCTTTACACTTGAATTAACCGACGGCTTCAACCTTTTGTCACACAGTCAAAGCATAAACGTTTTGGCAGATTCAAGCGCAAAATATATTGTCACACTTGACCGAAACATCTTTGATTTGACGTTTGTAACTTCAAATGGTGAAGAAAACAAAATTGCAAGTTACAAGTTTGAACAGCCAATCGAAAAACCAACTGACCCAACAAAAGCGGGATATACCTTTGACGGTTGGTACAAGGAAGATACATTTGCAACATTGTTTAATTTTGCAGGCGCAACAATGCCAGCACAAAACTTGACATTGTACGCAAAATACGTTGCAAACGACAACACAAAATACAAGGTTGAATATTACTTGCAAGAATTGGACGGAAGTTACAAAAACACTGCAAGCAAAACCGAAGAATTTGTCGCAACAACAGACTTTGATGTTCAAATACAATCACTTCAAATACTTGTAAAAAATGGCTCAACAGTTGTCAAAACGCAAGACTTGCAATCGTTCCAAGGCTTTGACTTTGACCAAACAAATTTACAAAACGTTTTGTCGGGCAAAGTGTCTGGTGAAGATACACTTGTTTTGAAAGTGTACTTTGCACGCAACACTTACACCCTTACACTTGTACATAACGATTACAACAACACACAAAATACCCAAAAACAATACAAGTTTGGACAAACAATTTCAAAAATCGACCCAATCGAAAACAAGGGTTTTGCTTTTGACGGTTGGTACACCGAAATTACTTTTGAACAAATGTTTGACTTTACAAATGCCACGATGCCAAGTCACGACTTTACCCTTTGGGCAAAATGGACAAAGGCAAACACAACGTTTGAACTTGAATGTCTTTATCAAACACTCCAAAATTCTTACGACCAAGTATCAAAGACAATCACCGCACAAAGTTTGAGTACAATCAAAATACAAAATCAAGACGGACAATATGTTTTGATTGTGTTGGAAGATGGAGAAAAAACTCAATCTTATAACCTTGGAAAAGTTGGCTTTGATTTTGATTTGACCCAAAACACAACATTTGACTTTGTTGTAAGTCCAGATGGAACAACAAAAGTACAACTTTACTTCACAAGACAATCTTTTGATTTGACATACAAATATATCTTGGGCGACCAAACAATTACAATGCTTTTTGAACAACCAATTCAAAAACCACAAGATGACCAAAAAGACGGATACATCTTTGACGGTTGGTACAACGGCGAACAAAAGTTTGACTTTACAAATGCCACAATGCCAAACAATGACCTTGTGCTTACTCCAAAATTTGTTGCAAATACAGATACAAGATTTGTTTTGCAATACTTCTTGGAAAACCTTGACGGAACATACTCAAAACAAAAAGAACAGACCTTGCAAGGTCAAACAGATTTTGTTGCAAAAGTTGAAGACGGAAAAATCAAAATATTCGACCAAAACGTTGTTCAAAATCAATACGACCTTTTGACATTTGCTGGATTTGAACAAACAAGTAACCCAGGTCAAGTATTGCAAGTGACAATCTTGGGCGACAACAGCGCAGCAATCAAAGTTTACTTTGCTCGCAAAGAATTTACAATCACGTTTGTTTATAATGACACTGTGACAGTGGACAAATCATTTACACAAAAATATCAAACAACTGTCGATTTGGCGTTGCCAACTCGCCAAGGATACACATTTGTTGGCTGGTTTGAAGATGAAAATTTCAAAACCATGGCAACTTATACCCAAGATGAAACAAACACAACGTTTGAAATAACAAAAGATTTGACTCTTTGGGCAAAATGGCAGGCAAGGGGTGACATAAAATACGTCACAAATTATTGGCTACAAAATGCCGATGATGACACCTTCACTCTTTTTGAAAGCGACGAACTTTTTGGAACAGTTGACACAACAGTTGATGCAATCACAAAAGTTTACACAGGTTTTACATTCGACCAAACAAATATAAACAACGTTACGTCGGGTATTGTAAAAGCAGACGGCTCGTTGGTTCTTAACTTATACTATATAAGAAACATATACAATATTACATATCATTCAAATGGTGGCGAAGGCACAATGAACGCTCAAAGCTTCAAGTACGGACAAACATTGGCGCTTTTGACAAATACATTCACACGCAGTGGATTTGGTTTTGTTGGTTGGACAGCAAGTGCAAACGACACAACTGTTCAATTTGCAGAAAATCAAGACTTTACATTCAATGACACACAAAACATTGACCTTTATGCAATTTGGCAAATCAATCAAGACGATTTGCAAGTACAAATTTCAAACGATTTCCAATCACGTGAATTTGGCGACAAAATCACAATAAGTGCAAATGCAAGTTACACCGCTGATGTAGAACTTGTCTTTGAGTGGCATTTTGAAAACAACATTCTTGCAGTTGATGCAAATTCTTTGACAATCGAAAACATATCTCAAAGCGGAAGTTATTATGTTGTTGTCACCGCAAAAGCCAAAAATACAATCGGTGCAACAGATTATATTGTGACAGCAAGGTCAAATACAATTCAAGTTGAAATAACACAAAGAATACTTGTTGTCGAATTTGAAGATACATCATTTGTATATAACGGCACAGTTCAAATTCCTGCGTTTGTTGCAAAAATAAAAAATGCAAGCGAAAATCAAATAACTATCCCAACACTTCAAACATATGTTTCAAGTCAGGGACAAATCGCAGCAAGCAAAAATGTTGGCGTTTACAATTTGAAAACAAGTATAACCGATACAAACTTTGTTTTGGAAGGCAAAGACAACACAGACTTTGAAATAACCCCAGCGCAAATTGATATTTCATCAAAAATCAAAAAGGGAATGTTCTCAAAGCCTTATGCAACCGCAGATTTTGCTTTGACACTTGATGTAATAAGCGAAACAACAGGCGAAACTGTAAAAGTTTTGTTTGAAAGAGTGACAGGTGAAGAAATCGGATATTATGATATCTTCCTTGCATCGCCCGCATGCACAAATGCAAACTTTGAAATCGTGGACAATATCCCAACCGACAACCAAGGCTTCCAAATTACAAAATCAACCGAAGCAACCGTAAAAGTTGGCTTTGCAAACACGGACCATTTGCAAAAGGTTTACGACGGACACGAAATTGATATCGAAAGTGTTTGCTTCAACCTTTCAAACCTTGTGTTTGCTCCAACGGCAAACGTAACAAAAATTGTATTTGCAATACAAAATAACAGCAAAAATGTTGGCGAATACAAAATTTTGATTGAATCGGTTGAGTGCAGTCAGTATGAAAACTTTGAACTTGACAGCGAATACACTTTCAAAATAACTCCAAAAACGATTTTCTACAACAATGTCCCAGTAACAAAAGTTTATGACAAAACAACAGATTGTGATTTGCTTCTTACAGACGACATTTTGGAACTTGACAGACAAAACGTCAACCTTGTTGCAAGTTATCAAGATGCAAATGCAAACAACAGAATAAAAATCAATGTTCAAATCACAGGCGATGGACAAAACTATCGTTTGGATAGCGCATTTGAAAATCTTTACGGAAAAATTGACCCAATGCAAGTGCAAGTTGAAATTCAAGACAAAACACTTGTCTATGGCGAATTTGACCAAGATGTAACGTTCGATTATCAAATATTCGGCAAAAACGGCGAAAACTTTGATATTCCAGTTGATTACTCGCAATTTGACGGAAAATTGTTTGTACAATCGCAAGCAAAATACAAACCAAACAAATACAAAATTTTGCAAAACACACTTTGTTGCACAACAGGCAACTACTTTATCCAAAGTTTGCTTGATGCATATCTTACAATCACACCAAAACCAGTTGTGGCAAGTGCAAACTTTGAAAAATTCTATGACGGAACAAACACCTTTGACGGACAGATTGCCTTGACTGGCACAATCGACGGTGACGACGTTTGGGCAAGTGCAACATTTGCAACATCACAAGCGCAAACAGATATCCTTGTATCTATCGTGCTTTTGGGAGCAGATGCAGATTGCTATCAGTTGCAAAACACAACAGCAATGGGTGCGATTGTCGACCAATCAATAACCGTAAAACTTGAATATGGCTTTGACGAAATAATCTGCAACAACCATTCACCATTGCAATACACAGTTGTTGACCTTCTTTACAACAAAACAGTGCTTGAAGGACTCAATGCAAAAGGATTTGACAGTTTGCCAACACCTTGGGCAGAAGGTTGGAACTTTGAAGGCTGGTTTGACCAAAAAGAAGGCGGAAATCAAATACTTGAAACCACAATGGTAAATCAAGCATTTGGAATGCCAAACACAACAAAGACAATTTATGCAAGATATTCTTATGGCACACTTTCACTTATTTTGAACATGGTTACATTTGACGGACAAGATTACAACACACAAAAAGAAGGTGGAAGCGTTCAGATTGACGGCAACCCATATACGTTTGGACAAAAGAAGTTTGCAACATTTAACGATACATTGCAAATTGCCGTAACAGCAAATGCCGACTTTGATTTTGTTGGCTTCTTTGAAGGACAATCAATCGACGCAAAACAACTTTTACAAAGTGAAATAATCAAAATAGATGGAAACATACTTGAAATCACAATGCAAAAGAACATGACAATCTTTTTGAAGTTCAAAACAAAACAATTTGATTTGATACTTGACTTTGACACAACTGAAACAATCGCAACAAATCAACCATTCAACAGTTGGACAAAAAATCAAAACACAATTTCAAAAACGTTTGACAAATACAGCGTTGTAACGCTTCCTGTTGACGGCGAAATTTCAAGACGTGGCTATACATTTGTTGGTTGGACACGTGACAAAAACACAAACACACTTGAAAGCCAAAACGTGACAATTTTGGATACACTTACACTTTACGCTATTTGGCAAGCAAAACAATTTGATATAACCTTGAATGCAAACACAGGCACGGAAGATGCATCACTTTTGAACGCAGACAGCGGACAATTTGCTGACGGAACAGTGCAAAAAGTCATTGTGGCAACATTTGACCAAACAGTCGACATTTTGCCAGTTCCACAAAGAAAAGGTTATACATTCCAAAAATGGGTTGACCAAGACGGCAACGTTTGGATTGAAAATCAAATATACAACCTTGTAACAGACAAAGAACTTCTTGCAACTTGGCAGGCAAACACCATAATCGCTCAAATACAAACTATACCTTCATTGCAAGATATAACAATAACGTCACTTGGACAAAAAGTTACAAGCCAAATGTTTGGAACAAGCAAACTTTGGACAATCGAAATGAAAGTCACCGATACATTGTCATTTGAATGTTTTGATGTGACAGGCTACACACTTGCTTACACATCCGACAAACAAAGCGGCACAGACCTTTTGATTGATTACAACTTTGACACAAATCACAAGTTTGATATCTCTCGCATGGTGGGCGACTTTACAATCAAAATCTTGTACAAATCAAATCTTCATACATACAAAGTTGTACTCAATGAAAACTGGGGAAGTTTGGATTTTGACATCGTCGAAAAACTTGAACAAGATATGCGTGCCGAAGCACGTGATGACCAAAATATAGTAAGTTATGACAGCGACAAAACATACACAATCAAGATTTATTCAAGCGAAACACTGTCTTTGAAAATCAAGCCAAACACAGGTTACAGCATTTTGAGCACAGACTTTGAAGGCACAAACGTTTCAGGTGACATCTTTGACAAATTGTACCTTAGTCAAATCTGCACAGACGGCATGGGCACAGTCGAATTTGAACCATCAACAAACATTGTAAAAATATCTGTTGGCTTGGATACAACAACCAACGAAACAGACTCTTCAATGGGTTATTTGAACGTGTTCAAAGTTAACGCAGACGGCGAAACTTTGATTACAACCGAATACCAAAACTTTGCACAAGTTGGCATAAAAACAGGCGAAAGCATCAAAATTCAACCTGTTGCAAGATTTGGATATGAACCTTTGTTTGACACTTCTTTGTGGCAAATACAAAAAGAATTGTCTTCTGCCGGTGACGTAAGTATCACCTTTGTGGACGGTCAGACATTTGTAACAGTTGCAAACATAACCTGCAACATAGATATCCTTGTTCCGTTCCAAAGACTCAAATTTGCACTTGTTCCAAAAGTTGCAATTTTGGAAGGCAATCAACTTGCTTACGCACAAAACCCACAAGATTATGTTGATTTTGACTTTTTGACAACGGCTGTTGGCACAAAACAAATTGATGGAATAACTTACAACACGTATTATTATTTGACCGACGTTGTGACAAGTGCAAATGTTACAAACATCGCATACAACCCACTTGGTTGGTTCAGCGATTTGGATCTAGATGCAAAAATTTCCGACGCACAAAGTTTGAGCGTTACAATCGACCAAGACAAACAAATCTTGTTTGTTGTAACAATAAAAACTTATACGATTGAATATTCCGCATTGGAAAATGGACGCATTGACGGAAATCAAAGCCAGACAATCAAACACGGACAAGATGCCGAAGTGATTGAAGCAATCGCAAGCGCAGGTTACAAGTTTGAAAAATGGCAAATATTTGATACAACTACTCAAAACTGGGTTGATGACAGCATTGTAACAACAAGCACAAGACAAGATATGTTTGTAACAAGTGACAAACTTGTACGTGCCGTATTTGCTCCATCAGATTTGAACATAAACATACAAACCAGATTTTTGGATGGCTATGATGCAAACGGTGACCCAATCTATCTTGCTTTGACACAGGATATCGCATATATTCACAAAATTGGTGACGATGAAAAATTGTTTGAATTGACTTTTGAAACCGCATCAAATCAACAAACAAGATTTGCACTTGAAATCGCACAAGGATACTCGATTGCAAATATCGAAATTGACGACGACGGTTCAACAAAATATGACATTTCAAGTCTTCGCAACATAACTCTTGACGGATACGTAACAGACATAAATGTTATGATTACAATCAAAGCAAACGAAAACAAATTTGACGTGGGCTTTGTTGAATACAGACAAGACGGAACTATCTCGCCATATTACTTGACCGCACAAAACCGCATTTTGGTTTCACCAGAAAACTGTGCAAGCGAAAACGGAAAACCAAGGGTAAGCGTTGTTGCAAAAACAAACAAATCATTCTCGCTTTCAGCCGAATTTTTGAATGGTTATGAATTTGTAACAAACTCCGAAGGCAAAATCTTGATTGGAATTGTCTTTGAAGGACAAACAACCGTGCAATATCTTGACAATGTTTCAAGTCAAGGACTCAATGGAATATATATATCACGCATAAGCGTAAATGTACAAAATATGTCGCAAAACGCAAAAATTTACGTTTTTGTAACATACACAAAATATCCTGTTACATTCCACATTTCAGATGACACAACCGAGGACCGTATATTTGAATTGGCGGTAAACAGTGACTTTGGTGAAGTTGACCGTGATGTAATCAGACCTACAAAAACAGGTATGTTCTTTGTTGGTTGGTACTCACAAATTCAAGGAAATGGACTCAAATACGTTGACAGCAACGGTAACGTTCTTACAAATTGGAATATTGAACATACAGAACTTTATGCATATTGGGAAACAGCGTATGTAACTTACAACATAGTTTACGTTCCAGGCGACCAGGCAATAAGCGAACAAATCGGACTTTCAAACACATTGCCAACCGCACTTAGGGACTTTACAAGCAACACGCAGTTCAAGTACTATGTTGACAACGAAGTTATCCTTATTGCTCCAAGAGCAAATCAAAATTATCAATACGCATATATCCAAATCGGTGAGCAAAAATACACTGACAACACAATATCGTTTGTTATTCCACAAGATACAACTGTGTTTGAACAAACAATTTACATCTATTACAAAGTTGCCGTTTCAGTCACTGTTTCTGGCGGCGGACAGGCAACGATAGATGGACAAATAACTGTTTATCTTTTGGATGGCGAAAGTGCAACACTTTCTGCCGAAGCAAACCGTGGATATGTGTTTGTGGGCTGGACAGAACAAAATGACCAAACCATACTTTCGGCGAACTCTTCAATGACAGTTTCTTACAGCAGCAGACCAAAAGTTTATTGCGCAAACTTTGACGGACGTACAACCGAACTCAAACTTGTACAAACCGAACATGGTCATATTACAAAAATCAAAGTAAATGGTGCCGAAGCAGTTATGCAAAACGGAAAATACATTGTCAAACTTGGCGATTATATCAGTTTTGAATATACTGCCGATGCGGGATACTATTTGTACGGCTGGCAAATAAACGGTGTTGCAAACAGCACGTTTGACCGTTATCAAGTAACAGTTGACGATGTCTGCAGAAACGAATTGATGTTTACACCAAACTTTGTTTTGGCAAATATAAGTTACACAATCATTTATGACACCAATTCGGGAAGTGTAAAAACAAAGTCAAATACAATCTCTTCTGGCTTTACACTTTCGACAGATTATTTGCAAACAAATATATTCCAAATAATTCAAAACAAACGTTTTGTTTTGGACAAAGTAACCCTTAACGGCCAAGACATAGCCGACCTTGTTCAAATTACAACATCTGGCGGAACACTTGCATTGGCTTCAAACAGATTGGATATGACAAAGCGAAACATAATCGAAATTCAGTTCAAAAAGATTTATTGGCTTGACAGCAAATCTATGTTTGAAGGTCTTGGAACCGAAGCAAATCCTTACACAATCATGTCGCCAGAACAATTTGCAATGATGTGTTATCTTATCAACAACAACATTCCAGTTGATGCCGACAACAAAGTCAACTATGCATCGGGTTATTACGTGCTCAGTTCGACAGTTGATTTCGAAGATGCCTTCTGGGTTCCAATCGGAACAGAAGAAAATCCATTCGACGGAACAATGAGATTTGACTATGGATACAAAAATGTTGTGCTTGACAAGTATTACAGCGTAACATGTTACGACGGATTGTTTGGTTATGTAACCGATTATGCAAAATTTATAAAATCAACACAAACTTACAAAATAGCAGTTATCGTTGTTACAAGTTTTGTTGGACTTTTGATAATCATTACTGTTGTGTTTGTTATCACGCGTCACCTTAAACGCAAAAAATATCAAAGACAAAGCAGTGAGTTGTTGAATATACCCAAAAAGCCGCTCTCTTAAAGGTGGTACGCAAGTGAAAAACGTCAGATTGCTGTGTTTGCTGACACCGATTTGTGACAGTCATTTAGGATTTACTAAACTCCTGCCACAAATCGGTGTCGAGCCTTGCACTCCTTGTTTTTGACTTGCGTGGTGTTTTCACAGGTGGGGACTGGGTCAAGGTAAAAATTGACACTCACACTGTGTTGAAAGAAAAAACGGTTGGTCAACTGTCTTATTTAAAAGTATTGTCGCGCCGCTTGGGCGCTCCGACCAAACACTTTAATTTGCAAGCAAAAAGTTTTGGTCGGACTCTCGTGCGAAGAAAGTTCATCGAAGTTCCAAATATGATTTGTTTATTTTGTTTTAATGCAGTTTGTTAAAGAAATTTTGTTAAAAAGAAATATGTACACGTGAAAACAGCAGGGGGTGCAAGGAACTTGAATAATAACACTTTCAAGTAAACTTGCGCCCTTTGCTGTTTGGCTTTGTGTAAATTGCAAATGAAAGTATAAATCCAAAAAAGATTGGCAAAAATTTGTTTTGGAGGAAATAGTTATGGATTTTGAAAAGTCAAAAACAAAAGAAAATTTGGCAAGATTGTTTGCAGGGGAATGTCAAGACGGTGCAAGATATCAATTTATTGCAAAAACAGCAAAAGCACAGGGTTTTTCATACATTTCGGATACAATGAAATTGCTTGCAAAAAACGAAATGGCACACGCAAGTGTAATTTATGAATTGCTTGTAACTCATGGGGGAAAAGATATCAAAAATATTGAAATCACTGCCGGTTATCCTTTTGAAGAATGCAACTTGGAAAAGGGGATGAAAGGTTGCAGTGGTGCAGAACTTTCGCAATCAAAAAATATTTATCCACATTTTGCAAAAATAGCAAAGGATGAAGGCTTTGCAGACATAAGCGAAAAGTTGTTGTTGATTGCTGACGTAGAATACGAACACAGCGTTATTCTTTCAACTTTGGACAAACTTTACAAAACAAAAAAACTTTACAAATCAGCGCAGGCAAAAATTTGGAAGTGCAGCAACTGTGGCAATGAAAAAAAATCAAAACAAGCATGGCAAGAATGTCCACTTTGCTCGTATTCACAAGGTTATGTCGAAATTGATTTGAAACATGAATGTGCTTGCCACGACCCAGAATGCAAATGTAACTGATCAAAAAAATTAAATATTAAAAAAAATACATCAAAAATAAACGATGTATTTTTTTAATGTATTTT
>CAJKWP010000016.1 GCA_905203645.1 uncultured Christensenella sp. | reverse complement strand
TATTATTTTGTATAAAATAATTTAACAAGGAGTTTTTATGAATATTTCTTCCATTGTAAAACTGATTGCATATTTGCTTCCATTGATTTTTTTATTGATTGGATTTTTACTTGGATTGTGGAAAGGTGGGAAAAAAGCAGGTGTAAGGATTGCTGTCTTTTTGCCCTTTGCATTGTTGACATTTGTTTTTTCGCAAATGATTACAAAAACATTGATTGGTATAAATGTCACGGTTGATGGTACAACAATGTCTATTTCACAGCTCATAGAAAAATATATTTTGGAAATTGATAAGGTGGCGTATTTTTACAACATGAGTGAATCATTTGCACAAATTGTTCACAATATGCCTGTTGCCATTGCAAACATTGCTGTGTTTGTGGTTCTTTTGTATATTTTCAGTTTTATTGGCTGGGTTGTTTATCTTATTTTGGCAGCGATATTCTTGAAAAATAAAAGCAAACCTTATGTAATAAAAGATGGTAAGGCGCACATATCATCACAAATTGAAAAACCAAAGAAACACAGACTCGTTGGTGGGGCTATTGGTGCAGTGCAAGCATTGATTTTGGTATTTTTAACTTTTATGCCTTTGAGTGCAGGCGCTTCAACGCTCGGGGCCTTGATAAATTCGACAAACGACAACGTTATTTATGCTTTGGAAGATACTGAAAATGTTGAATATACACCAACAGGAAAAATGCTCAGGGAAAGTTTGCCTAAAGAGGCAATAGAAATTGTAAATGTGTTCAATTCTACAGTTCCTTCAAAAATTTATTCGTTCGCAGGCATAGACAAACTTTGTTTTGACGCCTTGACAACAGTAAAAGTTGGAGATGAAAAAATTGTTTTGAGAAAAGAAGTAAACAATTTTGCAAAAGTGTATGACAACATTGAGTTTTTGACAAAGTTTGATTTCAAAAACGGCAAATATAAAAATATTAACTTTGATAAAATTGAAACTGCTTTGGATTGTTTGTTTGAAAGTGGCTTTTTAAAAAGTATGCTTCCAGATGCTGTGGAACTTGTTTTAAAAGATGTCGTATCTGAAAACCCAACTCTTGGTATAACTGTTCCACAAGAATCTTTAAGGTATATTAAGGCGATATATGATGAGATTTTAAGTGGAGATAAAAAAGATACGAGTTTTTACAAATCCGAGTTTTTTTCAGTATTCGGGGTTGTAAAAGCTATCGCTCAATCAGGCATAGCAGACGAACTTGTACAAGAACAAATTGACATTGACAAAGTTATGAAACTTGTAAATCAAGACAACAGGCTTGTTCTTACAAACGTAAACAACAATTTATTTGAATCAAAAATTGTCAAAGCGGTTCTGGTGGAAGGACTAAATTCATTGCTTGAAAAGGCAGATAATTATGATAAAACTGTAACAATTCCACAAATTGACAAATCTCTTATAAACTGGTCACAAGTAAAAGTTAATTTAACGTCAGTTGAAAATTCAATTTTAAATATTTATGATAATTTTAATACAAATGTTGATGGAAATGTAAAGGATATTCCGTCAAAGCCACAGTTGCTTTTGAATCTTGACATAGATCAATTTACTTCAAATCTTGTTGCTGTGATGAACAAATTTCAAAATTCAGCTTTGCTTGTTTCCACATCAGGTGAGCATGCTATTTACAACTCACTGATTGATATCTTTGAAAATACAGAATATTCAAAATATGCTGACCTTACGGTGTTCAAACAAGAAAACAAATGGAACGAAGAACTTGGATATTTGAACAAAGCATTAAATGGAATAAAAAATTCGGGAGTTTCGACTGCTGTGGCTCAAAACAAAGTTGATACCAAACTTGTTATCGACGACCTTGCAAAGAAAGATGAAAAAACAAACAAAACATATATAAGACAAATTGTTGAATCCTTGCTTGACAGCAAAGCGTTTGCAAGGACAGTTTCAAATTTGGGATTTGGATATGTAGATAGTCTTATCCAAACTTATCAGGGACAACTTGGTGAAAATGTTGTTTTGGGCAAGGTGCAATCACAAAAATTGTCAGAACAAAATCAAAAAGAACTGGTTGTTGCTTTCTTTGAAAATATAATAGTTTACGCACAAGATTTGAACTTGGATGAAATGAAATCCGACGCTTTTGCTGCTATTGTTTCAAGCAATCTTGCAAGTTTGGGAAATGCACTTGATACAATCAAAGAAAGTGCGTTGTTTGGACCATATCAAGAAGACGAAAATGAAAACCAAGGCATTTATAAAAATTTGATAAAGGCGTTGGCTGAAAATCCAAACTTCAACAAATTTGCAGACTTTGAATTGGCACTTGATGAAACTTTCACTTGGAATCAAGAACTTTCTTTGTTGCAAGATGCTATAACAGTTTTGAACAAAATCAACATAAATGTTGATGGTCAAGAAAAGCCAATTATAACTGCCATAAAAGACGGAGATGATTTGACAAAAATATTTGAAAGTCTTTCGACAGATAACGATGATATTGATAACATTGTTTTGCCACTTTCACAAAGCAAATTGATGAAGAAAAATCTTAAGACAATCATTGATACAATGAATGTCAAACTCAGCGAAATACTTTCTTTAAGTCAAGAAATTAGTCCTATTCCAGAAAATACAGATTTTTATGCTCAAAGGGAAAATATTTCACAAACTATCAAACAACTTGTTGAAGTATATGATGCAGTAAAAGACGGTTTTGACCAAACAAAGCTTGAAAGCAATTATGACAAAATAGGCAATCTTTTGAACACTTTGATGTACTCTAAAAACAATAGTGGTGTGTTTGCAGGAACTTATGATGGTTTTATGGAATACTTGTCAACAACTGATTATTCTGAAAAGATACAATATCTTCTTAGTCAATACGTAAACAGCGAAAAAATTGATTGGGTACAGATATTGGATGTAGCAATAGAAGCGCAAAAATATGACGGAACAAGCATAAGTGTATCATTAAAACAAAAAATATCAAATCTTGTTGGAACGGTCTATGCTGATGAAGAATGCAAAGAAATAACTCAGTCGTTGGTTAATATTGCAAACTCGTTTTTAGGCATAAACAATGAAACTGATTCTAATACAGCATTGGATACTGCTATAAATGCATTTGCGACATTGGAACAATACAATGATAAAACGCAAAAAGTAAACAAAGTCTGTGACTTTATTTCAAATATGACAGGTGTTACAAAACTTGATGATTTGAAATCTGTTACAAATTATACGACTCAAAAACAATCATTGATTGATTTGAAAAACAAAATCAACACAGTTGAAAGCGGCCCCACTGCAATAGATGACGTAAAAGCCGTTGTGGATATATTGGCAGATAATGATGTTATTGTAAATTTGCTTGCTGAAAATGATATAAACGTTACAATCAATGAATTGATAAAGTCAGAAACGAAAAAATATATTGAAGAAAATGTGACAAACACTGATGTCGCAGCAAAAATCAAACAAATTTTGGAAATAATTTAAAAGGTAGATAATGGAATTTGTACACTGTCCAGTATTGGCGGACGAAGTGATAAGTGGTTTGAATGTGAAAAAAAACGGAAGCTATTTAGACTGCACTGTAGGTGGTGCAGGGCATTCGTATCTTATCGCATCCAAACTTGAAAATGGAAGATTGATTTGCGTTGACAAAGACGATGATGCCTTGAATGTTTCAAAAAGACGATTGGAAAAATTTGATTTTGTAAGGTTTATAAAATCTGATTACAAAAATTTGGAAAGTGAATTGCTTTTTGAAAGTTTCGATGGTATTTTGATTGATATGGGGGTAAGTTCGTATCAAATTGACAATGGAGAACGAGGTTTCAGTTTCAATCATGATGGTCCGTTGGATATGAGAATGGACAAAAAGCAAAAACTTGATGCAAAAGTTGTTGTCAACACTTTTTCAAAAGAAAATCTTGAAAAGATTATATTTGAATTTGGTGAAGAAAAGTTTGCAAAATCGATTGCAGCAAATATAGTAAAACAAAGGCAATTAAAGCCTGTTGATACTACTTTTCAATTAAAAGAAATAATAGATCATGCTGTACCTGCAAAATACAGGTTTCAGGGGGCATACAAAAAAACTTTTCAAGCATTAAGAATATTTGTAAACAACGAACTTGAAGGACTTGACAAAACACTAAGATTTTTGGTATCAAAATTGAACGAGGGTGGAAGGCTTGCCGTTATAACATTTCATTCATTGGAAGATCGCATTGTAAAAAACACTTTCAAAGAATTGTCAACTGACTGCATTTGTCCACCCAAAACTCCAATTTGTGTTTGCAATCACAGGGCACAAATAAAGTTAATAAGCAGAAAACCAATCATTGCAAGCGAGCAAGAAATTGCTCAGAATCCAAGGTCAAGAACCGCAAAATTAAGAGTAGTACAAAAGATTTGACACTTCCCGTGTCATAAAATTTATTACATAGGAGTAAGATACAATGAGTCCCAATTTGTTAAAAGAACTGGAAAAACTTGAACAAGAAAAGGCTGTTGAAAAAGAGTCTGTTATTGAAGACAAGCCTCAACAACCGCAAGAACCAAATGATTTTTTTGTCAGGGAAAATATTTTGAAAAACGAACCTCTTTATGCTCAAGTTGAAAAACCACAGCAAAAAGAACCTGACTTAAAACCATTGAATTTGTTTTCTGCCAGTGCTTTTCAGCAAACAGAGTCATCAAACAATATTTTGTTGAAAAACAAACCAATCGAAAAACCTGCCGAACCAACAGCAGAGCCTGAAATTGAACAAGAACCAAAAATCACAGAACAACCCGAAGTTGAAGAAATCGAAGTTGAAGAAAGTGAACCAGAAAAAGTTGATGAAGAATTTTTTGAAATAAAACCTAAAAACAAAAGAAAGACAAAACTTGGTCAATTCAGATTGAAATTGTTTACAGTTGTATTCTGCGCCATTATGGCAGTAACAACAGGGTGGGTTATCACCAATGCGGTAAGGATTTCGAACGTAAACAAAGCGATTGAAACGGTGCAAACAGAGCACAGTGCAAACGTTATAAAACTGAAAAATAATATTGACAAACTTGATGATTTGGATGATAATCCACAAGAAAGTTCTGATCTTCAAAAGGTCGAAACTATAATTACTGTTCAACCATTGCCACTTGAAAATCCAACGGATTATCAAGAAACGACAAATTGGTTTGACAGTTTGTGTAATTGGATATCGGGGCTCTTTGGGGGCTGATTTGAAAAAATTCACATTAAATTCATTACAAAAGAGGATATTCGCCTTTGCAGTGGGAATATCCTTTCTTTTTTGCGTGTTGACTGTAAGACTTGGAATAGTTCAAATTATAAATGGCAAGAGTTTGCAAATGCGTGCGGAAGAACAATGGACAAGAGATTTGCCACTTGTTGCTGAACGTGGAAAGATAACTGACAGTACAGGTTCTTCATTGGCAGTGTCATATACTACATACAACGTATATACAAGGGCCAGACAGATTACACAACCGGTTGAGGTCTCAAAGTATTTATCGCAAGTATTGGATATGGAATACAACAAGATTTATGACAAAGTTATAAACAATACAGTCAGTGAAGTGCTGATAAAAGCACAGGTTGAAAAAGAGATAGCAGAAAAGATTATTGAAAAAGAAATCAAAGGTGTGTTTCTTTCTGAGAATATCAAAAGATATTATCCTTATGGTGATTTGCTTACACAAATTATTGGCTTTACAACAAATGACAATCAAGGTCAGGCGGGTATTGAACTTTATTATGACAATCTTTTGAAAGGTATTGACGGTATGTCAATGGTACAAAGCGATTTGAAAGGAACTGAACTTGAAAACTCGCTAAGATATTATGTGCCACCAGTAAAAGGCATGGACATACAACTTACTATCGACAGCAAGATACAACTGATTGTAGAAACAGTATTGAAAAAGGTAATTGAAGAACAAAAAGCGAAGAGTGTTTCTTGTATAATAATGGATCCAAATAATTTTGAGATTTTGGCAATGAGCACAAAACCAAGTTTTGATTTGAACAATGTTCCAAGGGATAATATTTCAAATTTGATGGAAATAGTAAAAAATAAAACGGTTGTTGATGTTTATGAACCAGGATCAACTTTTAAAATACTGACTATGGCATCGACATTGGAAGAAAAAACTGCATCTTTGGATAGTGGCTTTTACTGCAATGGTGCATGTCAGGTAGATGGAGAAAGAATAAAATGTTGGAAAAGTATTGGGCACGGCTCGCAAAACCTGACTGATGGTCTTTGCAATTCCTGCAACTGCGTTTTTGTCGACCTTGCGTTAAGACTTGGAAAAGACAGATTTTATGAATACCTTCAAAAGTACGGGTTTGGTGTTCCAACTGGCATTGATATAGCAGGTGAAAGTGGTGGAATAATTATGAACAAAGCAACTGCAAAGAACGTGGACCTTGCAAGAATGGGATTTGGTCAAGCAGTTGCAGTTACGCTTTTGCAACAAATTTGCGCTATTTCGTCAGTTGTAAATGGTGGAACGCTTTATCAACCACAACTTATCAAACAAATTACAGACAGCGAAGGTAAAGTATATTACAAAAGTGATTTGACGCCTGTAAGAAATGTTGTAAGCAAGGCAACGTCCGAACGCATAAATATTATGTTGGAAGAGGTAGTAAGCAAGCCTGGAAAATATACATTTATTCCTGGCTATGAAGTTGGTGGCAAAACAGGTACAACGCAAAAATATGCAGATGGCAAAATTAGTGGTACGTATATAGCGAGTTTTGTTGGTACATATCCTGTAAAAAATCCAAAATACGTTATATTGCTTGCTGTTGACGAACCAGGAACTGGTCAGTATTATGGCAGTATAGTAGCGTCACCTTATGCAAAAGAAATTTTCAATGGCATTTTTGATTACAAAAACATCGCACCTGAACATGAAGTAGAAGGTGCAATCGTCAACAAAACTGTCGAAATGCCAGATTTGATCGGGAAAAGTCTTACACAAGCAAGCAAAATTCTTTTGGGTTTGGGTCTTGACTATGAACTTGATGGTGAAGGTGGAATTGTAAAAAATCAATTTCCGTTGTCTGGAGAAATGATAAACCAGGGAAATACTGTAATGCTAAGTCTTTCGGATACATAAAAATGTTTATTTTTGCCATACTAACTTTGTATGGAGTAAAATATGAAAAAGATATTGAGTTTGATTGCTATATTTGCTATTTGTCTGACATTTTGTGGATGCGACAGAAAGCCAATGACTGTAACTTTCCAAAATGCGACTATGGCAGGAAGTGACCAAAATACTGTAAATATATTTTTTGCAGACGACAAAAAGTTTGATGAGAAAGTTTGTGATATTTGGATTAAAAGCGACACTGATGATGTAACACTTACGATAAACAAATCTAATCAACCAAAATTCAAAACATATTTGAAAAAGAAAGATATGTGGTACTCAATGACTACTTTGGAACTCGAAAGTGATGGAAAAATTGCACAAGAAGATTATGTTATGTACAAAGATGCTGTTGATTTGGTTTATGTTTTTCAAACAAATCAAAAGTGTAAATTAACATTCAAAGCTGTGACAGGTGACAAAACAAAAAATGCAGAAGAAACAGGATTTTTGATTGCAAATGCAGAAGACGTTTCAAAAGAATTTACTTTGGAACTTAAACCTTTAAAAAATTAGTTTTTTCCAAATAACTATTTTTCAGCAAAAGAATAAAAAGATAAAGTATTTGTCAATCAAATTTCTTTATCTTTTTTTTTACGCCAAAATTTGTGAAAAGGAGCAGGTTGTAAAATTGCTGTGTCACAAGAAATATATACAGATAAAGGATTTTTTGAAAAATTTTTATTTATTTAATTTCTTGCTATTTTCAAGTTTGTATGTTATACTTGTTTAGTTTTATTTTAAGGAGAAGACTTGTGTACTTTAAAGGCATAGAACTTGCAGGGTTTAAGTCATTTGCAGACAGAACAGAAATCAAATTTGAATCAGGACTTACTGCTATTGTCGGTCCCAACGGGTGTGGAAAAAGCAACGTGGGCGATGCAATCAGATGGGTACTTGGTGAACAGAGCAGCAAACAACTTCGTGGATCATCTATGCAAGATGTCATTTTTAACGGAACAAAAAAGCGTAAGAGTCTTTCTTATTGCGAGGCAACGCTTTTGTTCAACAATACTGACAGATTTTTTGATTATGATTATGACGAACTTGCTGTTACCAGAAAATTGTATCGTTCTGGCGAAAGTGAATATTTGATAAACAAACAACCATGCAGACTTAAAGATATTATAAATTTGTTTTATGATTCTGGTGTCGGTCGTGATGGATATTCTATCATTGGTCAGGGTAAAGTTGAAGAGATTATTTCTTCAAAACCAGAAAGCAGAAGACTTATATTTGAAGAAGCAGCAGGCATCGCAAAATTCAAATCCAGAAAGGTTGAAGCAGAACGTAAACTTGAACGTACAAGGGACAATTTGACAAGATTAAGGGATATCTTGGGTGAATTGGAAAAACAACTTGGGCCATTGAAAAAACAAGCCGAAACTGCTCGTAAATACCTTGAACTCAAAGGGCAATTAAAAGTATTGGAAGTCAATGCTTATATTTATCAATACGAAAATGCAAGTGACATAAAAGACAAAATAAACACAAAACTTTCTGCTATATGTGAACAACTTGCACTAAGAGAGTCCGAATATGAAAAGGTTAACTTCGAATATGAGAAAAACATGCAAAATATTAACAACATTGACAAGACAATATCATCATTGCACGAAAGAATTTTGAATTTGACAGTTGCACTTGAAAAACAAGCAGGTGAATCAAAACTTTTAAGGGAAAGGATTAACTTTTTAAATGAGCAAAACGACAAAATTGAACTTGATATAACAAACAGTAAAATCTATCTTGAAAAGTCAAAAGAAAATCTTCAATCAAAAGAAAAAAAGATTGCTGACTTGGAACAAGACCTTAAAGGACTCAATCAAGCATCGCAAGAAATATTTACAGAGTATCTAACTATTGTTCAAGAACTTGAACTTTGTGAAGGCGAACAACAACAACAAACACAATCAATACTTGATAATATGGACAAGTTGACGGATATCAAATCTACATATTCAAGATTTGTTGCAGAAGGCGAAATGTTGGACAGTAACAAAATCGAATTGTTACAACAATTGAAGTCTATAGATTTGAAAATTTCCGAAATAAATGAGCAAATTGAGAAGGCGACTTCTGCTTGCGACAGGGCAAACAGTCAAAGCAAAGAATATCAGCAACAGCAGGCAAAACAACAATTCAGACTTGCATCAATAAACTCCGAAATAAAGGAACAACAAGAGCAAAGAAACAATATGTATGCAAGATTGCAAGTTTACGAAAACCGTAAAAGATTGCTTTCTGAAATGCAAGCAGAATACGAAGGTTATGCCCACAGTGTTAAGAAACTTTTGAAAGAAAGCGAAAAAAATGCAAACTTGAAAAGCAAAATGTTGGGTGTTTTGGCAAGTTTGATAAAAGTGCCTGTAAAGTATGAAACAGCGATTGAAGTGGCACTTGGAAATGCATTGCAAAACATCGTAACGTACGATGAAAACAATGCAAAAGATCTTATAAGATTTTTGAAAGAGAACCAGTATGGCAGAGCAACTTTCTTGCCAGTTTCAACGATGAAACCAAGATCGATTTCAGCTCAAGATTATGCACAAACAAAGGTTTCTGGATGCTTTGGTGTTGCAAGTACATTGATTGATTTTGACCTTAAAATTGCCAACGTAATTGAAAATTTGCTTGGAGCAACAGTCATTGTTGACACTCTTGATACAGCAATCAAACTTGCAAACAACACAAGATTCAATTTCAAAATAGTTACACTTGACGGTGATGTAATCAATCCTACTGGTTCATTGACTGGTGGTTCAAGAAAGAATGAATCTGCAAATCTTATTGCAAGGGAACGTGAAATTGAAACTTTGGCAAAAGAGATTGAAAAAGGCAAAGTTTTGTTTGCAGATATCGAAAAAAATCTTAAAAACTTGACAACCGAAAGCAGCGAACTTGCAAAAGAAATCGAAAGCTCAGCACTTTTGAAAGCGCAAGCAGACATTCTTTCTGCGAAAGAAAATGAAAAGATGCAAGCAGTTGAACAAACATTGAACTCTGTTTTGCAGGAAAAAATGGCTGTTCAAAGCAAACTTAATGCAATTTCGAATAAATTGCAAAGTTTGGCTGGAGATATTGATCAAGCTAAAAAGATGGAACAGGGTGCAACAGTTCAAGATTTCTCTGCTACCAACGCACAACGCCAAGAACGCACAAATCAACTCAAAGCGAAAAAAGAAGAATATACAAACAACTTAACTTCTATCAAAGTAAAAATTGCGTCGATTGAAAAAGAAATTGAAGTTTCAAAAGATGAAGTTTTGCGTTTGAGTGAAGATATCGCTTCTGAAGAAGTGATTCTTTCAAGCAACGAAGGACAACTTGAACGTAACAAAGCAACGGTTGCCGAAGCAGAAAAAATGCTTGCTGCAGAAATCGAAGTTACAACAAGCGAAAAGTCAAGAAATGAACTTGCGGATGCCAAAGAAAAACAAGAAAACTTGGCTTCAAACAAGGAAAAGATGCAAGATGCAGTCAAGGTTTTAAACGACCAAAAGACGTCAATAATTGACATTATTACTGATTTGAAAGAAAAAAAATATCATGAAGAAGCCCAACTTGCAAAGGTTGACACTGATATTGAAGGAATGAAAGAACGTATTTATGAAGAATACGAACTTGACTATGATGGTTGTTTGGAATTTAGACAATCAGAATTTGATTTTAATTTCAGTATAACCGAAATTAACAGACTGAAACGCGAAATCAACAAACTTGGATATGTAAACGTAAATGCTATTGAAGACAGCAAAATCGTGCTTGAAAGATACGAAAATATGGACGCCCAGGCACAAGATTTGATAAAAGCCGAAGAAGATTTGGTGACAATTATCAAAGATTTGTCTTTGGAAATGGAAACAAAGTTCAAAACTCAATTTGAAAAAATTAACGAAAACTTCAAAATAACTTTCCGTGAATTGTTTGGCGGTGGAAGTGCGTGTTTGGAACTTTTGGACAGTGAAAATATACTTGAATCTGGTGTGGATATTGTTGCAGAGCCACCAGGCAAAAGTTTGAAAAATATTACACTGCTTTCAGGTGGTGAAAAGGCACTTACTGCTATTGCGATTTTGTTCGCCATTTTGAAATTGAAACCAATGCCATTCTGTTTGTTGGACGAAATTGAAGCCGCTTTGGATGAAGCAAACGTTGAAAGATTTGCTCAATATATCAAGCGTTTTTCAAATTCAACACAGTTCATTGTTGTTACTCACCGTAAACCCACCATGGAATTGGCTGATTCACTTTATGGGGTAACAATGGAAGAAGAAGGTGTATCACGTATCGTAAGTGTAAAACTTAGCGATGCGATAAAAGACTCGAAAGAAAATCAAGCAAGTTAAAAGGATATAACATGGGATTGTTTAAAAAAATTTCCAATGCACTCAAAAAAACAAGAGAAAACTTTGCAAGAATGTTTGACTATTTGTTTTCCAAAGGTGAATTGAATGATGAATTTTATGAAGAGTTAACTGATATTTTGATATCTTGCGACGTTGGTTATGAATGCTCGGAAGAAATTGCACAAAGACTGCGTGAATATGCACGTAAAAACAAACTCAGAACAGCAGACCAAGTTCGCGAAGGATTGAAAGTTGTTGTCAAAGATATCTTTGACGAACTTGACCAACCAACTATTGAATATCCATGTATTATAACAATGATTGGGGTTAATGGCGTTGGAAAAACTACAACAATTGGCAAACTTGCAAACTATTTCAAACATCAAAAGAAAGAAGTTACTCTTGTGGCAGGTGACACATTCCGCGCTGCTGCAAGTGAACAGCTTTCGACATGGGCAGACAGAAGCAAAACAAGGATAATCAAGCACAATGAAGGTGCCGACGCTGCCGCTGTTGTTTTTGACGGAATACAAAGTGCAAAAAGCAAAAAAACAGATGTTTTGTTGGTAGACACGGCAGGAAGGTTGCATACAAAAGAAAACCTTATGAAAGAACTGGAAAAGATAGGCAAAGTCATCAAAAAGGAATATCCCGAGGCAAACAAGTACAACTTGATTGTAATCGATGCAACAACAGGACAAAATGCTATCAATCAGTTGGAAGCATTCAGTCAAGTTATTGATATAGATGGTGTTGTGCTTACAAAATTGGATGGAACCGCCAAAGGTGGTGTAGTTATTTCCATTGCTCAGCAGTTAAACATTCCTGTATGGTTTGTTGGCACAGGCGAAAGTATTGACGATTTGGAATTGTTTGACAGCAAAGATTTTGCAGATAATTTGTTCTGACATCCAAACTTTTGCAATATTTAATAGTAAAATAGTCGTAATCGAGTTTTGATTATGACTATTTTTTTTGTCATTTGCAAGTATTTTGTCAAAAAATGTCATTTTGATGCATATACATAGTGTCATAGGAGCAATTCATGATTTTTGAAAATTTTATTGTTTTTATGAACAAGATTTTGATGTTTTCGTCTTTTATAAACAATGCATCAGGGTTTCCAAAACCACTCACTCCACAAGAAGAGAAAGAGTACTTTGAAAAGTTTAAAAACGGTGACAAAAGTGCAAAAGACAAACTCATCAATCACAATCTAAGGTTGGTGGCACACATTGTAAAGAAATATCAAGGCTCGGCAGAAGCAGATGATTTGATTTCGGTCGGGTCTATTGGGCTTATAAAAGCAATAAATACTTTTGAATATGGCAAGGGTTCGCAACTTTCAACTTACGCCGCAAGATGCATCGAAAATGAAATTTTGATGCTTTTAAGAATAAACAAAAAACATACGTCAACTATGTCAATAAACGAAAGTTTGGGACAGGACAAAGACGGAAATGATATCGAACTTATGGACATTATTGCGGATTTGGATGAAGATTCTGTGTTTGACTTTGTTTCAAACAATATTCTCAGCGAAAAACTGAAAATAATCGTTGACAATCATTTGCCCAAGCGTGAAGCAGAGATTTTAAGACTTAGATATGGATTGAATGGTGGTCCAGTGATTACTCAGCGTGAAATAGCTAAAAAACTTGGGATTTCAAGGTCTTATATATCAAGACTTGAAACAAAAGCTTTGTCCACAATCAAAAAAATTATTGAAGATGACAATATGTTAAAACAAAATATAAGTAATAAAGATGACAAAATTTGACATAAAATACTTTAAAGGAAAAATATGGATAGTGATTTGATTGTTGTGGCAAAATGCACAAGACTTTATCAAGTTTCTTTCAAACACAAAGTTGATACAAAACAATTTGTTTCGACCGTGTTGAATTGTCTTATAGTCTTGGCATTTGTCCTTAGTTTGTCGAATATAATAGAGATATGCATTGGAAAAATAAACTAAAGAAATTTCATCCAGTATTATTGGTGCTTTCTGCAATTTTTTTGATATGCGGTTATGGAGTTGAAATCCTGATTTTTTTTGTTGCACTTGTTATACATGAACTTTCACATGCAATTACAGCAAAAAAATTTGGATACAAACTTTCAAATTTTTATCTTATGCCTTATGGTGCTTGTCTTTCGTACAACAGTACTTTTTTGGAAAAAGAAGAAATACTTATTGCATTGGCGGGTCCGCTTTCAAACCTTGTAACTGCACTTGTTTGTATATCTTTTTGGTGGATTATTCCTGCAAGTTTTGCATTGACAGAATACTTTGTGCAGTGTAATTTTTACTTGGCTATTTTCAATTTTTTGCCATGTTATCCATTGGATTGTGGACGAATAATAAAGGCTATATTGAAAGATAAATTTTCCGAAAATATATCAATAAAAATATCAAAAATTTTGAGCATTTTATTTGCAAGTATATTTTTGATAGCATTTATAGTAAGTGTATTTGTAAAAATCAATTTGAACTTTTTGATGATTTCAATCCTTTTGATGTTTGGCGTTTTTGACACAAAATTTCAAGGAAAATACGAAAAAATATTTTGTGACAAGCAAAATCTTTTGAAAAAGGGAATTAGTGTAAAATGTATGGCGGTTGACAGCAATATCACACTTTTGAAACTTTCAAAAAAACTGTCTTCAACGAAATATTGTGTGTTTTATGTTACAAATGGTGAAAGGGTGACCATGATTACAGAAACAACGTTGGCAAAACTTTGTCAAAATTACAGTTCTTGTTGCACTTTGCAACAAGTTATAAACTCGAAAAGAGCATAATTTTTTTTTGTATTGGCATAATATTTTTTGATGAAACAAACGTTGAAATACATCTTGGAGCGCCTTGTAATATTACGAAAATTTGCCGAAGAAAAACATTCGGTTACTATTGCATTGGCAAGTGGTGTTATTGTATTTTCGTCATATTTTATTTCAAATCAAAGAGCCGAAATTATCTTTGTAAGTGCTGGTTCGATTGTATTGGCATTGATATCTGTTTTGTACAGTTTTCTTGCACTGTCAGCAAGAAGGGTTAAAGTCAAAACAGAAACTCAAAAAAATAGTGGGGATTTGATAGATTACAAGTCAGTCGCGG
The DNA here is from genome assembly GCA_905203645.1 of uncultured Christensenella sp. Taxonomy (GTDB): domain Bacteria; phylum Bacillota; class Clostridia; order Christensenellales; family UBA1242; genus CAJKWP01. Next base: position 9,068 of record CAJKWP010000016.1, on the reverse strand, counting down.
ATTTTGGCATAGAAAATTACTTGAAAACTTTAAAAGATAGTTACCAGTTTCCAAAGTCTTACAGATTTGACCAATTCGACAAAGATTTGGCGATGCAAATTATTTCGACGGCAAAAGTTACAAAAATCAAGTTTTCATATTTTAATATTGCTTTGATATTTCTTGCTCTCAGCATTATTTGTTGTGCGCTTTCTATTTGTTTGTTGGCAGGTGCATAATGACCGTTTTGGAAGATTTTCTTTATTGGGTTTTGGGCATACAAGAAGATGACCCATTGCCGTACGAAATAAATTATATTTATTTTTTGATATCGTTTTCGAACAACGCTTGCACGCTCGTTTATGCTGGAAGTGAAAATTTTGAAAAACAACCTGTCAATTTTGAATATTTTCCGCTTGAAGCACAGTATTTTTACAATCAAACATTCAATCAAATAACCGAAATTAACTTGGCGCTTTTGGCATTAAAACAGTTGCTTGAAGATAGTTTCGATAACCCAGAATTCAAAAAAATGTTTAAAAATAAAAAAATATATTTTGGTGAATTTGCAAAGAGTGTGACGATTTTTGATAATAATATTTGATTATTTTTTTTATATTTGTTATTCTTTATATGAGGCTTAAATTATGATAATTTTGAAAGATATAAAACAAATAAATCAACTTGTAAATGAACTTTTTGCTTTGGGAGAAAATGGACTTGCCGACAATGATTATTCGTTTGTAAACGAAATTTTGCCCGAGGAAAAACTTGCTTCGTGCAACGCAAAACAAATCGAGGGAAACAACGACAAACTTGACCAGTTATCACTGTTTGTTTTTCAACTAAACAATTTTATCCCAGCACTTTGCAATATTATAAATTTGATGCTCATTACAAAAAGTTACGATTCAATTTACTTTTTTACAACCAGAATATTTTATGAACACATCGGAACAATCAACTATACAAGCACTGAAAAGGCTTACAATTATAATCAAAGAATGTTCGACAGGTTTGTAGAGATTATAAAAAATTGCCAGATATCAAAGGAAAAATACATACCATTTATTCTTGAGTTTTTCAAAGACGATACAAGAAAACTTGCAATTTGGCAAGAACCTGCTCTTGAATTTTTGAAAAAATTTGAAAGTGAAAACCCAGAATGGGTAAACAATTTTATTTTTAATGACGAACAAGGTTTTGAAATGCTTTGTTTGCTTTGCTATTTTTCAACCCAAAAGGGTATAAAGACTGCTTTGGAATATTTTCAAGCAGGGAAAAATGACACTCAAGTTTTTGAATTGTTCAAGCAACTCAAAAAAGAATTCTTGCTTTTCGTGGATAAGGAAATGTCGGGTTTGGATGACGAATTACTTGGAAAAGTGGTTGAAATCTTGTTGTCATGGGGTGAAGATAACGAAGCAAAATCAAGATTGGAAGAAATCTACAAATCAACACAAAATCCACTCTTGCGAAATGCAATATCACACAAAATAGGTGGAGTACAATTATCAACATTCAAAAGTGAGAAAAACTTTTTGTTCGCTGTACGTAGAAACATTCAAAATCCTCAGGAAAGAACACTTGGTTTGCCATTTGACAGGTGCAATTTGACATATCTTAGTGGACTGAAAGCCGATTTTGCAAGTTATACATATCTTATCAACCTTTTGAAAGAAGAAAAAAATCTTTTGAATATCGAAAGATTTTTGTCGCTTAAAAATGTTTTTACAGTTGACAGTTTGCAAATTTTTGCCAATCAATTATTGTTTGTTTTGAACAAGAAAGACGATATAAATGCTGCAAAATGGGCTGTCAGATTTGTTGCAATGTATGCTGATGAGCAAAATCTTGAGAATATGCTTTTGAAACTTATATCTGAAAAAAGAACAAAGGAAGCAAAATATTTGCTGAGCTGTATGATTTACAGCAAGAAAGATATTTTGCCAACAATAAAGAATTTGAGCAGATACGAAGAATTTGCTACAATAAAAGAAGAAATATTGAAAACTTATGCCCAGTTTAACGATGTCAACATTCAAATCGTAAGGGAACAGTTGTTGCCAGAAGAATTTGGTGAAAACACATTGAAGCAAGAGCGAAAAATTTTGTTTGAAAACTTTATCGCAGGCAGAGAATACAGTCAAGATTATTTTGACCAATTGTTCCTAAACAACAAACTTTACAATACACTTGCTCAAGATATTGTTTTTGGAGAATTTCGATTTGGTCGCCTTTACAGTGCTTTTATCATAGAAGGAAGGGTAAAAACATTTGTTTACGGCGGACATATTGATGATTCTGTTATTTCAATAATACACACAACAGATTGCGACGAAAGAACATACGCACTTTCAAATATTTATCCAAATTCGACATTCAATCAATTTGAGCCATCGTATTTTAATGTGAACAACTTTTCAAGAAACCAAGTGTCTGTACAATCGTTTGCAGGTACTGTAGTAACTCCTGAAAATTTTTGTCATGCATTGCAGAAATATGAATTTTACAAAAACAGGGTTTTTGGCACAAATGTATATTCAAGTGTAATAAACAAAATGCCAATGCTGGATTTGGTTTGCGAATTGGAATTTGAAAATCAAGTTGACGAAAACACAACTTATAAGACTTTGTCAAGCGTATATTTTTACAGACTTTGCGATTGCATAGAAACAAATGGCAAACTTGTTACACCAAAACAAGGCGCAATAAGCATTGGTTCTTTGCCAGCAAGATATTTTTCACACGTTTTGTCTGCAATTACAAACGCAATAAAAGATAAAAACTAATTCCTTGGCTCAAAGCCTTCAAAAATGATATTGTCACAATATTTTTTGACTTTTTCGTGTTGTTGGCTGTTTCTTATAGTCCACGCTAATATTGGCAAATTGTTGTATTTTTCAACGTATTTGTTTGGCAGTTTGTCAGCCTCGTATGATATGAAATCAGGTGAAGAGACAGTTTTGTTTAAAAGCATCTTTTTCAAAATAAATTTTTTGACGAATGAAAGTTTTTCGCCTTTGAAATACCCCGCTAATTGTCCGCGTGGAATTTCTGGTGCATACTTTTTGAAATATGCAAGCGAATATGGATTGAAGGATTGAACTGCAAAAGCGCCTTTGTAGGATTTTAAAATTTCAATCAACTTCCTTTCGATAAGTCCAACTTTTGTATCGTTTTTTATTTCAATCAAAAGTGGCACTTTGCCCTTTACAAGGTTAAGAACTTGGTTGAAGGTTGGGATACAAAAGTCTGTTCCTGCAAGTTTACAGTTTTGCAAATCTTGAAACCTTAGGTCTTTGATCAAGCCGTTTATTCCGGTCATGCGTTTTAATGAATCATCGTGAAAGACAGCAACAGTTCCATCACTTAAAAGATGAACGTCAAGTTCAATAGCAAAGCCATGCTTTATTGCGTTTTCAAATGATGGAAGAGAATTTTCTGGAAAATTGTTGTTGTGCAAACCACGGTGTGCGATATATTGTTTTGAAAGCCATGAATCTGTTTTCATAAAACTACCTTTTAAATTAAATAACAAACACTTAATAATAAAAATTATTTGCAAAAATGTCAAATTTATTTTAAACTAGAAAAATCAAATATAGTATTCGGAGAAAATTTTGGAACAAAAAAATATAAGAAACTTTTGTATAATTGCCCATATTGACCATGGTAAAAGTACGCTTGCCGACAGATTGATTGAAAAAACGGGTACACTTTCCAAAAGGGAAATGAGTGAACAACTTTTGGATAGTATGGACTTGGAGCGAGAACGTGGAATTACTATAAAATTGGCACCTACAAGGATGTTTTATCAAAAAGATGGAGTTGAATATACTTTGAACTTGATTGATACACCTGGTCACGTTGACTTTACTTACGAAGTGTCAAGGTCTTTGGCTGCGTGCGAAGGTGCCATATTGATTGTTGATGCAACACAAGGTGTTGAAGCACAGACGCTTGCCAATGCTTATTTGGCAATAGATAACAATCTTGAAATTTTGCCAGTCATAAACAAAATAGATTTGCCAAGTGCAGATGCGGAAAATGCAAAGAAAGAAATTGAAGATATTATCGGCATTCCAGCAATGGACGCTCCATGTATTTCTGCAAAAGAAGGATTGAATATTGAAGCGGTGTTGGACAGAGTAATAAAAGATATCCCAGCGCCAAGTGGCGATGAATCCAAGCCACTCAAAGCGCTTATTTTCGATAGCGTCTATGATAATTTTAAAGGTGCAATATCTTTTGTAAGAATTTTTGACGGAATTGTAAAACCAGGTGACAAAATCAAAATGTTTCAAACTGACAAAACTTTTGAAGTCACCGAAGTGGGAATCTTTGCTCCACAAATGAAACCCGTTCCAGTTCTTAAAGCAGGATGGGTAGGTTATGTTTGTGCAAGCATAAAAAACGTTGCTGACACAAAAGTCGGTGACACGATAACTGATGCAACAAATCCAACACAACATGCATTGCCTGGATACAAACAAGTACAACCCGTTGTGTTTTCAGGTATATTTTTGGTCGATGGGTCAAGATTCAATGATTTGAAAGATGCACTTGAAAAACTCAAACTCAATGATGCATCACTTACATTTACACCCGAAGTTTCAACTGCATTAGGCTTTGGTTTCAGATGTGGCTTCCTTGGACTTTTGCACATGGAAATCATAACTGAACGTATCGAACGTGAATTTAATTTGGATATAATTACAACAGCGCCAGGAGTGTCATATAAAGTATATAAACAAGATGGTAATATGCTTGAAATATCAAATCCATCGTTGTTTCCGTCATTCGGTGAAATTTTACACATTGATGAGCCTATGGTAAAACTTTTCATTTATACTTCTCCTGAATTTGTTGGACCAATTATGGAATTGTGTCAAAACAAACGTGCTGTATTTAAAACAATGACTTATATCGACAAATCACGTATACGAATGGATTACCGTATGCCACTCAACGAAATGATATACGACTTTTTTGACAGCCTGAAATCACGTACAAAAGGTTATGCAAGTTTGGATTATGAGTTTGATGGTTATGAACCAAGCGACCTTGTAAAACTGGATATTTTGTTAAACGGTGAACCTTGCGATGCATTAAGCCTTATTGTACACCGTGACAAAGCATACTCAAGGGGAAGGGCGATAACTGAGAAACTGAAAAAAGTAATCCCAAGACAGATGTTTGAAATTCCTATTCAAGCAGCGATAGGTGGCAAGATAATCGCGCGCGAAACTATAAGTGCTTTGCGTAAAGACGTGCTTGCAAAGTGTTATGGTGGTGATATAAGCCGTAAAAGAAAACTTTTGGAAAAACAAAAAGAAGGAAAGAAAAAAATGCGCCAAATTGGTTCGGTTGAATTGCCAAATGAAGCCTTTATGAGCATTTTAAAACTTGATGATGACAAATAGTCAAATGTTATATGTCCATATTCCTTTTTGCAGCCGCAAATGCTTTTATTGCGGCTTTGTTTCTGTTAACAATCAAAAATTGTGGGATAAATATTTTGAAAAGTTGTACTTTGAATTGGAACAACGGAAAAATAATACACCAGTTTCCAGTATCTATTTTGGCGGTGGGACGCCAAGCATAGTAGATATAAAATTTATTCAAAAATGTATGTCGATAATAATTGATAATTACAACGTGCAGTCTGATGCTGAAATAACTATCGAAGCAAACCCAACGTTGACTGTTATGCAAAATCTGGAAAAATACAGGCAAATGGGATTTAACCGAATCAGCTTTGGAGTTCAATCTTTGGATGAACAAAAACTTGCAAAACTTGGCAGACATCAAAGCAGTCAAGATGCTGTTAAGTGCATAAAAAGGGCATGTGAAGTATTTGAAAATGTGAGTGCAGACCTTTTGATTGGGCTTGAAGGACAAACAAAAAAAGAGGTTTTAAAAGATATAGACACACTATATGATGTAGGTATAAAACATTTGTCGGTCTATATGTTGATGATAGAAGATGGAACAAAACTGTTTGACATGGTAAAAGAAAAAAAGTATATTCCACTTGATGATGACCGAGCAGTAAACATTTATGAAGCCGTAATGAAGCATTTGAAATCAAAAAATGTTTTTCGGTATGAAATATCAAATTTTGCAAAAAAGAACTATCACAGCAGGCATAATCTTGGATATTGGCAAATGAAAGATTTTTTGGGTTTTGGTGCAGCGGCACATTCGTTTGTAAAAAACAAAAGATTTTATAATTCTGAAAATATTGCCGAGTATACAGAAAATAACATTGTAAAAAATGAAGATTTAAATGAGGAACAACTCAATGAAGAAAGAATAATGCTTGGCTTGCGCACCATTTATGGAGTTGAAGAAAAATATATAAAAAACAAAACCCAACTTGAAAGACTTTTGCAAGATGGGTTTGTAAAACGTGTTGAAGATAGGATTGTAATTTGTGAAGAGTGTTTTAATGTGGCAAATCAAATAATTTTAAAGTTAGTTTAATCCTCCATTTATTCCAATTATCTGTCCGTTTATATAACCACTGTCATTTGCAAGGAACAAACAAAGATTTGCAACTTCTTTGGTGGTTCCTTGTCTTTCTGCGGGGATGTCCTTGACAAAATTTGTTATTTCTTCGCTTGTCAAGTGTTGGTTCATTTTTGTTTCAATTATGCCTGGACTTACTGCATTGCAGGTAATGTTTTTGTTTGCCATTTCTTTTGCGATTGATTTGGTAAAACTGTCAATGGCGCCTTTGGATGCACTATACAGACTTTCAAAACTTGCACCAACTTGTCCCCAGATAGAAGAAATGTTGATAATTCTGCCAAAATTTTGATTGCACATACTTGGCAATACACACTTTGTCATATTGAACACACCACCAAAATTTGTATTCATTACAAAATCAAAATCATTTTTGTCGCAATCTAATGCCAGTTTGAAAAGGCTTACACCAGCATTGTTTACAAGGCAGTCAATCCTTTTGTATTGCACCAAAACCGTGTCTATAAAATTTTGACACATATCCACATCTTTTACGTCAAGATAAAAGCATTTTGTTTGATTTGGGTATTGTGATTCAAGTTTTTCAGCCTGTTCTTTGTGTTTGTAATAGGTAAATATTACAAAATAGCCATTTTGTACAAATGTATTTACTATTTCGTGTCCGATTCCTTGTGAACCGCCAGTTACAACTGCAATTTTTTCCATACATATATTATAGCATATTTAGAATTGAAAATCAAATATACCATTTTGTATTTTGAGTTTTTGTATTTATAAGCGATATTGTATCGCTTTTTTCTTTGAATACTTCGTCTGTTTGCCAATTTTTTAGTATTGTAACAAGATAAAACGAACTTTGTTTGTCTGACATAGTGTACTTGTACTCAACAAGTCCATTGCATCCGTCAAATGTTTTTATCAATTTGTCATTGCAGTAAAGTTGATAGCTTTTGTAATTATCTGCGACAAAACTTAATGTTGCGATATTGCCTTGCAATGAGCCATCCAATTTTGTTGCCTTGTGTCCAAGTGAAATATCTTTGTTTTTGGGCAAATTGAATCTTGAAAAATAAAATGATTCTTTTGATTTTGGTGGCAAAAATACGTTTGCTTTGCAAACTTGATGATTTGTTTCAAGTTCTGACATATCTATTTCAACTTGTTCAACAGAAGTGGGAATTGAGAATGGCATAGGTGATGAAGTTTGATACAAATCTTGCATGTATTGTTTGGTGATTTCAATAGGAACTGTTCCACCAACAATATTGCCAATAGGTGAATTGTCCAAATTCCCAATCCAAACGCCTACAATATCATCTTTTGTATAACTTATACTCCAAGCATCTTGATTTATTTGACCTTTTCCAACTGTACCAGTTTTTGATGCAACTTGGAAGGGCAAATCTTTGAGTCTTTTTGAGGTTCCATTTTTTGAAGCGTCAACAAGCATATTCGTCATCAAAAATGCCGTATCATCGCGGAATACTTTTTTTGTTTTTTGGTCTGAAATATATACAATTTTGCCTTTGCTGTCAGTTATATATCGAATAAATTTGGGTTTGCAATATTCGCCATTATTTGCAAGGCTTGTATATGCTCCTGTAAGGTCCTTTACGTTGGTTCCATAAGTCATTCCTCCCAGTGCAAGCGCATAATTGTCGTCTTTTTCATCAAATTCAATCCCGCAGTTTTCAGCATATTTTTTTGATTTGTCAAGTTTTGTGTAAGTCATAACTTTTACAGCGGGTATATTGAGTGATTTGCCAATGGCTTGATTTACAGATACATATCCATGAAATTTTCCATCATGATTTTGTGGCGAATAGCCAGAGATTGTAAGTGGTTCATCGAGTATTTGAGTGCAGGGTGAGATTATATCTTCATTTATTGCAGGTGCATACACCAAAATGGGTTTTATTGCTGAACCTGGTTGACGTTTACATTCCAATATTTTGTAATCTGCTTTTCCAACAAAACTTTCAATTTGTCCATTTTGCGGATTGATACTTATTGCAGAATAGTTGTTGTTTGAAAAATCAGTATTTGAAACAACTTTTTCCAAAGCAGTTTGCTTTGCTTCGTTCATGTTGGTATAAATTTTGTATCCACCAATAGAAATTTGCTTTGCGGGCATTTTTAAAATGCTTATTGCTTCGTCCAAACTTGCTTCGGCGTAGGTGTTGAGCATATTTTCAGATGTTTTGCTTATGTTCAGTTCAAGTGGAAGAGAAACCGCTGTTGCATATTGTTGATAGTCTATTTTTTTATCCTTTCTCATCTCGTTCAAAACAATGTTTCGTCTTTTCGTACATTCAAGGGGTTTTGTAACAGGTGAATATCTTGCGGGTGAACTTATAAGTCCAGCAAGTGTCGCACTCTCTTGCAAATTAAGGTTCTTTGCAGGTTTTGAAAAATAAAATTCCGATGCTTCTTCGATGCCATAACAATTATTTCCAAAGTAAATAATATTCAAGTAGTTTTCCAAGATTTTGTTTTTGGAGAAATTTCTTTCAAGTTTTTTTGTCAAAATTATCTCGTTTATTTTTCTTGAAAATGTTTTTTTGCTTGAAAGGTGAGTGTTTTTTATAAGTTGT
>CAJKWP010000015.1 GCA_905203645.1 uncultured Christensenella sp. | reverse complement strand
GCCGTACTCCCTCGCAGGGAGCTCCGAGGTTCTGCGAACCTCGAATCAGCACACCCAAATAACACCTTCCCACTAACAAAATTAAAACCTTCCCAAAGGGAGATTCGAGGTTCTGCAAACCTCGAATCAGCACACAAAACTACAACTTCGCACAAACCCAATTAAATCCTTTGCCGCTTCGCGACAACTCCTACTTTTTGTTAGGCACAAAAAGTAGGACAAAAAAACGCACGTTCCCGTCGGGCGGCGGAGAACGTGCGCACAAAGAAAGAGGAACTGGCGATTGAAAGCAATACGCTTATTTTAACAGCGTGCTGTTGTTGACAACCTTGTCGCTCATGAGAAACAGCACTTCGGTATCCGTGAAATCTACGTATTTTTCAAGTAAATCGCTTGATTTTATTGTATATTTTCTTGTATTTTCTTTGTATTTTATAAAATCAACTTTTTCGCCCAATATTTTGTTTGTATAAATGTTTATTTTTTCATCAAAATTATCGGTATTTATTTGCAAATTTAATTCAAAAGTATCAACTGGTTCCAAACTTGTGTGTGTGTTGTCAAGTCTGATGTTTGTTGCACCTTGAATACTTCTTGCGACAAAATATTTTTGATATTCTTTTTGAACGTTGTTTTCATCAAAAGTCAAATATCCTTTTTTTGTGTTGTCGTTTTGGTCAGTATAAAGTGAACTGTAAAGATTGCCGTTTATATTTACATTCAAGCAAAGTTTGAAATTCAATGTTTGACTGCCATTGAGTCCCAAGTTTTTCAAAACGTAAATGTTTCCAACTTTTTCAAAATCAAAAAGTGGTTCTTCCGCTTGGTCTGGCAAACAAATTACTGTTGGTTGATTGCCCCCTTCCAATGCAATATCAAAACCATTTATATCAAAGTTTTGATTTGAAAATTGTGCAACAAGTGGAGCATTTTGATTTGTCATAACACTGACAAGTCCACCATCAACAATCAAATTTTCGCTTGAAGAAATTGAATTTTTGTAAAGGTTGAATGTGTCAAATTGATTTGTTACAAGTACATAGACATCTTTGTAAATTTTTGTGTTGAGTGAGCAAGTTATTCTAAGTTTGCAAAGTCCGTTGCCCAACAATTCCAAAAGTCCATTGTTTTGAACTCTGATTATCTTGTCATCAAACGATGTTATGGATATTTCACCATCAAATTCAAATGGCAAGGTGATTGTGTTGTATGCATCCAAATAACTTTGTTGTTTTGAATCCTTTGCCTGTTTGAAGTACACGTACATTGCAAGTTCACTTCCCGTTTCGCTTGTCAATTTGTTTTGCTTTGCATCAATCACAAAGTTCGCTTTTCGTGATGAAAATTTTTGACCATTGTATGGAGCACCGATTTTGTCAAATTGTCCAACAAACATATCTCCATAATAGTTGTCACTTGTCATAAATGTAAGTTGATCGTTTTGATAAGGAGCTGTCAAAACTCTGCCCGCAACGGTAACTTGGCCATCATCAATTTGTTGTCCAACAAATGTGATTGCTTGCAAGGCACTTACGCCTGTTGCAAACTTGTTTTGATCAAAGTCGCTTTGATATCCGTAAACAGATATGAAATTATTGTCGATATCATTTGTTTGAGTAAGACCAGATTTTGAATAAATCATTGTAGCATTTATCCCAATCGCACTTACATCTTCGGTTGCTTGAATAGTACAGTTGTTTATTGTTCCACCATTATCGTTTTTGCCGTAAATTCCGCCAACAAATGCTTTGCTTCCCAAAGTTTTTTCACTCAGAACCCAAATTTTTGTACGTGTCAAACTGTACTGCAATTTTCCGTTGTCGTTTTCTGCAACAAGTCCACCTACTATGCAGTCGTCAATCGCATCGATTTTTATAATCCCTACCGTTTTTATAAAATCAGAATAATTTTGAGCGTCCAAACCGTTTGTTTCAAAAGTGTCATTGCTGTATCTGTATGCAGAAATTTCACCTTTGTTTGTTCCTGCAACAGAAGCAACGTTCATACATATTTTGAAGTTATCTTCGACCAAACGCGAAACAATCATGTTTGTTTTTGCAAGAAAATGGTCATCACCAACAAGATTTGTTGTTTGATAGAAGATTTTTTGTATTTTGCCTTGGTTCAACCCTGCTATTCCACCAAAATTGGTTGGATTTGATTGATTCATTGCTTGAGTGTTTTGATATTTTACTTCAAAATTTTGCATATCCAAAAGACAAATATTTGGCAAAAGTAATTTTGTGCTTGAACTTTGGTTTTCTTGCTGTTTGAAATCAACTTTTGAAACAATTTCACCGCTGTTTTTTCCAACTACTCCCCCAATATTAACTTGGTCGCTTGTTTTCAAAATTACTGTGCTGTTTTGTAATTTTACGCTTACATTTTCAAGTTTTGCGCCTTGCATCAACTCACCGCAAACAAAGCCTATGTTTGCAACACGCTTGTTGTCCAAGGTTACAAGATTTTTGTCTTCAACTTCGATGTTGATTTTGCCTTCAAGGCAAATATTTTTTATTTGACCTGTTACCGCATTTCCAAAAATGATTGTTCCGTTATTTTCGCCCAAAACTGGTTTGTCACTGTCAGAAACAACTTCTTTTGTGCCAATTTGTCCAAACAATCCAGCATAGCCGTCTTTTGTTTTGTTTATGACAATTCCAGTTATTTTGCCAGTGCCTTTACCATCTATTGTACCAGTCAATTTGTCAAAATTGATTGTGTATCCCGAAAGGTCGATTGTGTTTTCGATTACGTAATGTTTGTCAAGTCCATTTTGATTTATCGACAAAAATTCTTGTGCTGTTGTTATTTTGTATGGATTTTGATAACTTCCGTCACCAACGTGAACTGGGATATAAAGTGCACTTTGTGGTGTTTGTGATTGATTTATAATTGTTGATTTTGCAATGATTACAATATTCCCACTGCCCCCGCCATTGTTTGCAAACGATACTCTTACACCTATGCTAAGGCCGTTTGAATCGGTTATATTGACAAGTTTAACAATGTTTGTTGCACTTCCTGTGCTTGGTTCAAATTTGTAAATAAGTTCTTGGTGAATTGCATTTGATGGAAGCACGTAAGTAAACAAATCCACACTGTCTTTGGTCGGACTGAGATATATCCCGTTTGGCCCAACGTAGTTGTTGAGTTTTATGCCGGTCACTTGAACATATTTGAGTGGGTTGACTTTGAAACCTGCAACAGTAAGTTGTCCATTGTAATTTATTGTTGCATATACATAAAAACTTGTTGGGTTAGTGCCTGTTGTATCAAGTTCAAATTCATTTGTAACAGTATTGTAAGAACCATAGTTTGTTACATACAATATTTTTGTATCGCTGTCAAAAGCGCTGTCAACAGATGCAGACCAATCAATACTTACGTTTGTTATATCCAAATTTTCAATAGATGGATTGAATACAAGTTCGGTTTTTGACTTGGCTTCATCTTTGTAATTTATTCCAAGTTCACTTTTGCTGTAAAGATTGAGTTCTTTTTGTGAAAATTCTACGCTTTCGATTGGAACATAAGCCAAAAGTTCAATTATGCCTGAAAAAGCCAAGTCTTCATTATCAATCAAAGCAAAATTTTCAACTTTTTTTGTTCTTACACTCCAATCAAGTATTTGTCCGTCAAAATTTTCACCTATTGTAAGTGTATCATTGAAATATTCAAGGGCTTGATTTTGAGTTTGATTTGTTTCCAATACAAACAAATCGTTGTCTTTTGCAAATGTTTGTACTTGTCCATTTACGACTGTTACAAATTGAATTATTCCCGAAAACTTTTCGTCTTTTTTGGAAAGCATCATCGAAATATTTTCAAGGTTGCCATTTGCGTCATAATTTTTTCTTGTTACATTTGCATTTTCAGCAATATCAACCGAAACGCTTTGTGGTTGTTTGACCACGGTTATGACCAATGTTCTTGAAACGCCGTTTGGCAAATATATGTTGTATTTGCCTGTTCCGACCATGATTGGACTCAACAAAAGTCCAACTTTCTTGCCAATTATTTGTCCATTGGCATCCAAAAGATACTTTTGTTCTTCTGGCAAGTCATATTGTTGCAATGATGCGACATTTTGACTTGAAACGTTGTAAATTTGTATCTTGTCAATCCAAGAATCCAATTCTTTTACATAAAGTCCATCAAAGACAATTTGTGAAGTTTGGTCAATATCAACAAAAATCCCGTCTTTTGCAAAATTATCTTCAATATTAAGTGCTGATGCACCGGTCTTTACTTCAAATTTGATTGTATATTCTACTGGTTCTTCTTTATGTGTTATTCCCTGATTTTCGCCCCAAAATGCTTTGATCTTTATTGCAATTTCTTTATCTTGTGTGGACTTTAAACCCTTTGCCAAAATTGGCGAGTTCAAATTGTAAAGAATTGTATCTTGCGAAACTTTTTCACCAGCACAAGTAAGAGCGATATAATCATCAAAATTACCAGTCAAATCGCCCATAAAAAATTCAAATGTTACTTTGTCAAAAACAGCAGTATTAGGAACAAGTGAAACATTCAAATTTGACATTACAGTGGAATTTATGTTGTCGTACAAAATTTGAGTTTGAAATTCGTTTTGGTCTATATCGTTCACCACAACTTTTTCAGGAGCTGAAACAACGTCCAAAACAAATGTTTTTGTAATTTTGTAACCGCTGTAACCTTCATAGAAAACTTCAAAATTTACAGTAGTTTGACCTTCCCTTAGTGCCTGCAACGAAATATCAAAATATGGTACAAAATTTTCTTCGCCTTGTAAAATAGTATCAATAGTCGTTGCCATTGCTATATTTTGCGTTTCAAACCCGTTTTGATTTTTCAAAAGTTCATTTTTGCCACAAGTTACATAAAGCCTTATGTATTTACGTGCAAAATCACTCTTGTTTGTCACCAATTTCAAAACGTTTTGGGCACCGTCAACGTAAGCAATTTGCCCATCTTTTTCATAACTTGTTGTGGTTTGTCCATTTGGATTTGTTGTTTGCGTTTCTTTCAAGTTCCAGATTTCGACTGATTTGATTTCATCAATAATTTCGACATCTACTTCCAATTTTTTGTCCAAATAGGGCGATTTGGCATAAATTTTTATATTTTTTTCTTCGGATTGTGAAAAACTTGACGCTGATACTTTGGTTATAACGTTGTCATTTTTGTCATACCAAATTATTTGTTTTTGAGTTGTTTCAACAGGAGAAAAATTGAAACAACTGTTGTCCAAAAGCAAATCTTTTGGATTGTTTGTTCCTTTGACAACAAACAATTTTGTTTCGCCTTTAAGTGAGAAATCTTCCACTGCAAGTTCAACCTTGATTGATACGTCAACAAATTTGTTTCCTTCGGTAGTTGTTGCACGAAGCACGCAATCACCATAAGAGATAGCAGTAACCTTTACAGTTATCTTTCCATCCTTTTTGTTGGTATCTTCGACAATCGCCCGCACCTTGTTTGAGGACAGCGAAAGATTTATGTCAAGATTAAATCCCTTTGGCATATTTGAAACAGTAAAAACAACAATTTCACTCTGTCCTTGCGAAAGCGAAAGCGCACCCTGTTCATCTTGGGTGTAACTTGCCTGAATTTGCAATTTTGAATAGTCAGGAGCGCAGGCGCAAAAACTTGCTCCCACAAGTCCCAACATAATTGCAACAATAATTGCCCTTAATTTTTTCATTTTTTCTCCTTGTTTTTTTGCCCATCAAGTTGTATTTTTTGTTTTTGTTTCTTTTGTATTTGCTTTTGGCAGTTGCTGCAAATTTGCAGCAACTTTTCCAAAAGTTTTGTTTATTGTGTCACCACTTCTCCAACTTCAACTATTGTTTTTTCTACGATTTCACCAGTTGTTACCGCTTGCCAAATTTTTCCACGGTTGCCATTTCCGTTTTGTTTTCCACCAGTTCCAGCATTGCCTTGCTTCAAGAATATTTTGTCCACAATAGTTTGTTGTATTTCCGTTCCATCTTCTTGGACTATGGTTTCGGTTTTTGTATTGTAATAGCCATTTCCAAAACTAGGGCTGCCAGATACATTTCCATAATTATTTTGGGTTTCGCTGTCGCTTCTTACTGTAACGTAAGGAATGCAAATGTCGCCAGCATTTCCACCATCACCGCCGATTCCGTTTGAGTTACTGTTGTTTCCACCATTGCCTGCAGTGATTATTCCATAGTTTTTGCAATTTGTTAGGGTTCCAACAATGCTTGGTTTTCCGTAATTTGAGGTTGGATTGCCATCTGAATCAGTTTCGTAACTGATTGAAGAAGGATCAATGTTGTAAATCACAATACCCGCTGCATTTCCACCTGAACAGCCGGAGATTATGCTCTTTTCGGTTATTGTACCGCCATTATTATCTTTGTAAGTGTATTCGATTTCTGAATCAAAGTTACAATCGCTTGCCGAAGATGCTGTTATTGCACCGTTGTTTGTACTTTCGGATATTGTTCCGTAATTGTTAATTGCAACACCTGCCGCATTATGACCATTGCCTCTTGCCACATCAGAAACACTTTCAATAACTTCTTCAGCGTTCAATTGATTGGCAGTTATTTTCGCATTGTTTACAAAACTTGTTATTTCTGCACCTTGTCTGTTGTTCTTTACGCAACCAGCAACATCGCCACCATAACTTGTTATCTTTACATCTTTACCAGTTGAACAACCTGTTATATTTCCAGTATTTGTAACTGCAAATCCATACGCTCCACCATTGTTATTTTCAATTTTTCCTTCAAAGCGACTATTTGAAATTGTTCCTTGGTTTTCATATACAAAGCCAGATATATCTTTTTGACTTTCACCACCATTCTGAACTGTTGCATTTACAGTTACCCCGTCGATCGTGCCAATATTTGTGTAAGCAACTGCACTTTGTTGAACGTAACCTGCAATAGTGAGATTTTTTATTATTCCTTCGTTTATATTGACAAGCCCGTCAAACATATCATTGTTTTCGTTTTGTCCCAACTTCAATGTAAAGTTATTGCCGTCAAGGTGATTTTTGAAAGTATCAATTACAAAGTTTGTATTGCTTGCATCTTCTCTCTTCAAATTTATTGTTGGATTACAACTCAATTTGAAGTAATATCCACTCAATCCAAGATTTGAATATCTTACAAAGGCATTCCATTGTTCCATTCCAGTGAGGATGTATGGATTGTCTTTTGTCCCGTTTCCACTTGCAAATTCAAATTCTTTAAAATTCCACCAACCTTTGTTGATTTCTTCTTCCAAAGTTTTTATTTGGTCGGAGTCAAAATTGTTTGCAAGTATGTATTCCAATTTTGTCGCATCAACAGAAATTTTACATTTTGTTATTTGACAATCTGAAACACTTCCATTTGTCACTTTTGATTTGTCATTTGTAACAAACTGCCAAGCACTGTATTTACCACAATCAGTCGATGCAGAAATGTCCAAAGCAAAGTATGTTTTTGTAATTTTGCCTGACGTACTTATGTCAAACAATGGTATTTCTCTTGGCGATTCGGAATCAATTATTATTCTGTGTCCATCTCCGTTCAATTCTATGCAAAGTTTGTATTGTGCTTCTGCGTTTTGAACAGTTACGTCATCTGTCAAGAGCAGTTGATACTTGTCTTTATTTTCATCGGCTTGAAGTGTGTAATAAACCGAATTTATAATTGACAAGTCATTGATTTTAGACTGTAATTTGTTATCATTTTTTTCCCATTTCAATGCAGGTATTCCGCCGCCATAGGGTGATGGTGTGATAGTTTGTTTTGATGGAACTTGTACATCATTTCCACCTGCACTTTCTGAACACTTATTCTTGTTTGCTTTATCCAGAACATAATAAACATTTCCTGTAGCTGAAAGTAAAGTTGCTGTCGCAGTAGAAAGTACTGCAAAGGCAGTTGTTTTCAAAGTAGGAGTAAATGCAATCAAGTAAGCAGTGAGCGCAGGTGCCCACGCTGCTGCTGCAGATTGGACAACACCTGCTCCATGTTCGCCTGGAATTTTTCCTGGCACAAAACTTGTACCAGCATTGGAAGTACCTTTGAAACCATTGACATTCCCTGTTCCACCTGCACCGCCTTCACATATGTTGGTGTAAAGTATTGTATCTCCTGCACTTTGAGAATATTGTGATCCTTTTGTTCCACTTGAAGCAAAGAAGTCTGGATATTCTTCTATCAGTTTACTGTCATATTTGTTTATTGATTGCGCACATATTTGAACTACACTTGAGTCATTTCCGTTGTATCCATTACCACCAGCACCACCGCCAGAAGCACCAGCACCGATGACACTTATCCACCAACCAGTTTCAGGTGTTGCCATGTAAGCAACTGATTTTCCACCGTTGCCTCCTTTGCCACCTTTTCCACCACTTCCTTGAAAGGCCATATCAACATTAATTTTGGATACATCGCCATAATCTTTCAAATCATCGCTAAAGATTGTACCAGCAATAGATCCCACAAGACTTGCACCACCATTTCCACCAGCACCACCAGCGCCACCGGCAGTAGCAGGCAACGTTGATGATTTATATGAAATTTCATCATCTAACAATTCCCAAATTGGTCTTCCTAATTTTGTCAAGACTGTATCAAGCACGTCCATACTGTCACTGCTTGAATCGCCACCCTTGCCACCGGCACCACCAGCGCCACCTTTACCGCCTTTTCCTGCGTAAAGAGTAGCATTGTTTTTGCCTGATATTATACTTTTTTGAGATTTTGCCACAATTCCGCCAATGATACTTGCATTTCCGCCGTGGCCACCTACTCCTCCGTTGCCCGCATCCGTTGCATATTTTTTTTCTTTGGCATCTGCATTGCCACCATCAACCCCATTTATTCCATCACTGCCGTTTCCGCCATTGGCGCCAACCATAACACCTTGGTTGAAACATCCTGTGATACTGTTTTGTGAAAGACCTGCAATACCGCCAAGCAAGTTTGCGTCCCAACCAGAAATACCATCCTTCCCGTCAAGACCATTTTCTTTGAAGCCCGAAACAGCATCACCATCTTTTCCGTCAGTACCAACAAGAGTTTTGAAGTTTGAACAGTTTGTTATAGATCCTTGGTTTTCACGTGTTATGCCCGACATTATGTGAGTATTATGCTCGTTATCAGAAATCTTTTTAAAATCTGAATTTGCAAGCCCAAACGATTTTACATTGACAAGTTTTGAGTTTGCGTTGTTTTTGTCAAGCAATGCATTGTCAGTTCCTGCATAGTTGATATTGTACGTTGAAATGTTGGTCAGATTCAAAGCTTTGCCGTCAGTTGATTTGAGTAATGTTCCATTTCCATTCGTTTTGTATTTGACAAAATTGCCATTTCCAAAGATACCTGTTTCACCAAGAGTATAGATTTTTGTAACATTTCCAAGATTAACCGATTTTTCAAGGACAAATGATTTATCGTTTGAAAGACACCAAATCATTTCTTGCTCGGTTTTTACTATGTATGGGCTCTGTTTTGTTCCATTTCCGCCATTTTGTGGCATAAGGCCTTGCACTGTTTGATACAAATTGTTGTAAGAATTTCTTTCTGTTACTTCTGCGACATTCAAATCGTCTGGATT
This sequence comes from uncultured Christensenella sp., assembly GCA_905203645.1. GTDB lineage: Bacteria > Bacillota > Clostridia > Christensenellales > UBA1242 > CAJKWP01. Next base: position 14,692 of record CAJKWP010000015.1, on the reverse strand, counting down.
TATGCCAAAATAGTCATATAACGTTTCACCTTCAACAGCAGTTGGCAATTCGCACAACTTTTGGAATTCCTCTACTGTAATCTTTAGTAGTAGATCACTATAACCTCGATCTGAAAATTTGTAACCTGCATTTATTAACCAAGTATCTTCTTTTTCATCAAAACCGCCGCCCGTAGAATAGAGATCAAAGAACATTTCACCATAATAATCAGAATACATAGTGATAGATATTGTTACTAAATTGCCACTTTCTTCCTTCCCGTCAGCGATACCATAATTTTTGTTTGATTGATCATAACTTGTTTTGGATGACAAAAGATCAAAGTAAAATTTAATATCTACTGAGTTGTATTTCAAATCCCATTTCAAATAATTGCTATATTGATCCTTACCGAATATATCTGCATCTTCTCCTGGTCTATTAAGATAACTGAAAGTATATCCTGGTCCATGGTCATTTCTTATTGTGTAATAAGCGTCTTTTGCAGGTTTCCAACTTGGACTGTTTTCAAGAAAATATTTGTATAGTTGATCATCGCTTATGTCTTTTGGAACAAAATCACTTACCAAAAAGTTTACTTTCTTTCCAAGTTTTTTCATTGCATCAAAGTCGTTTATTGCGTTTTGCAAATTCCACAATGTTTTGCCATCATCATCAAAATATTTGGCGTCTTTACCTAAAACCCCAGAGTCTGATATGCCAATTCCAGAGTTTTTGGTTGGTTGGTACAAACTATGTTCGACATCCATATATCCAGAATGAGTGTTGTTTTGCACAGTTATATCTTTGCCATAACCCACATAAACAGAATATTTTGAACTTGGGCTTTGACTGTCCAAATGCATATAATTTGAAATTTCATTATTTTGAACAGTTATCTTTTGTCCATAGCCAACCAACCCACCAATGTTTGAAAGAATGTTGCCACGTGTGTGGATTGTGTTTGAAACGTCAAATTTTTCAAATGTTCTATCTTTTAATGTGCTGGTTTCTGATGCATAGCCTGCAATGGTTCCAAAGTACAATTTTGCATTGGTGCTTTCTGACGATTTATCTTTGGCGTCAAGATTGATATCAACATCAAAGCCAGTGATTGTCATATCAGAAAGTGTTGAATTTGAAATTTTGCCGGCAAGCACGCCAACATAAACATTGTTGTCCGCTGGTGTGCAAGTTGTTGAAGTGTCGGTTGTTGTTGCCGTTCCAACATTGATTTGACCTTCGGTAAGATACAAATTTTTTATAACAGAGTTTGAAATATTTGCAAAAATTGCTACATATTTTTGTTCGTCGTAATTTTTTGCATCTTCAAGCGAAAGTTTGAATCCAGAAATCGAATAACCGTTGCCGTCAATATCAACATTTTGCAAATCAATTATATTCCAATTTGATTGTTTGTCTTTGATATATCCATTGTTGTTTACAAATCCCATATCGTCTGAAATTGAAATATTTTGAGCAAGAGCAAATTTACTTGGAATTGAGTTTGATTCAAGCATTTGCAAAGTACCAATATTCAAAATTGCGTATCTTTCACCTTGAGAACTTTGAGCATAGAATGAACTTTTTTCATTTTCAAAAACTGAATTTGCCAAAATTGGATAGCCAAAGTTGTAATCAGAATTGAATTTCCACAATTTCAAAGTATCAAATTTTTCAAACTCTTCAAACTTTGTTGTATTTTGTGCACTTTCAAAGAATTTTGGTTTGGAAATTTGTGATGTGATAAATTGACTTATATCCTGTCCGCTTTGGTCATTTGTACCAGTGCCATAGATGTCATAGAAACATGTGCTGTTTGCGCCGATATCAAATACGTGTGCGTATACAGGTTTTTGCGATTTTCCGTCTGTGCCAGGCAGTTGAACTGCATTGTAAGTTTCATAATCTTGCAAACTTACAAGGGTAGTTTCGTCTTTTGCAATTTGTCTGCAAGCCTTTGTACAATCCAAGATTGTATAGCAATGTGAAACTATTGGTCGTGAAGTATCATCATAAACCGCTTTGTTTGTTGTTGAGTCAATTTTTGGATTGAGTATGTCATGGCTTATTGCATAGACATTGCTGTAATCACCAACAATTTGACCTGCTGTAAGGCTTGCGTACACATCGCCATAGTTTTGTGCAACAAGTCCTGCGGTTGTTGCGATATCAAGTGAATAATAAGTGTATCCATCTTGGTTTGTTGATATTATCTTGTAGTCATCAAATATATTTGTGATATTCAAATATCCTGCACAAGAAGATATAACACCTGTATTTATGCCAACCAAACCAGATGCGGTTTTTGCATTGACATAGATTTTGTCAATGCTTGCTACATTTGATTTTGTTGCAACTGTAACACCATAAATAGTGCCATTGTTTTCCAAAACTGGAGCGTACATATTTTGTGCTTCAATTTGTGGTATTGACGTGCTTGTATAATCACTTGCAGTTGGGTATACAGATTGTATATCCAAATTGAGTCCTGCAATGTAAGAATTTTGGTCAATATTTTTTATAAAAACTCCGTCTGTGCTTGCTTGATCAATTTTTACTGTTTTTCCGTTGCCCAAAATCGCAAAGTTTTTGATATCCCATGCTTTTGTTAAGGAAATATCATCTTTGAGCAAAAGATAAGTTCTTTGTTTATTTTCATTGATTTGAGCATTTGTATTTTGTAAAAATTCTTCAAGATTGCTAAGATTGCTTGAATCGTATGGTTTGAACTTGGTTCCAAAAATCCATTCTTCGTTTTTGATAAAACAGCTTGGAAGAATATTTTTTGTTTGAGTTGAAATAGAAACAATGTTGTTATCTGCCAAAGTGTTCGAAACTGCACTTTCTTCAACTGAAGAAACGCCACACAAATTGTAATCCGAGCAATTTGTATTGCGAACGCTTGAATTGATGTCAAAATCTGCATCTGCAACAAAAGCAGAAATACGATAATTGTTTGAAGCAATGCGGTTTGCCATAATTGTGGTCAAACTGTTGTTTGAAACAAGTTTGATATTTTTGTTTCCGCGTGCAACAAGTCCACCCAAGTACAAGTACAAACTGTCATTATCGCGATTTATATTTGCCTTTGCGTTTATGTTTACTTCACCGAGCGCCTGATTGTTTACAAGTGAAATTTTGCGTACTCTGTCATCATTTTCACCCTTTCCGACTGCACTGTCACCAATAAGTCCACCTGCAACGATGTCACTGTTTTGCAATCTGTCAATGTACAGAGCTTCAAGAATTATGTTGTTGTCGATATCGTCTTGACCCTCTTTGCCCAAAACAACATCATAAGTTGAATTTGAATTATTTTGATTGAGTACGTTTATTGCCCCAATAATTCCACCAGCAATTACTTTGTTTTTGTTTTTTATTTGAACATTTGCTGTGTTTACAAATCCAGTCACAAAGAACATATTTTCAGACATCGAAGACTGATTTGAAATATAGCCAATAGTGCCACCATATTTTACGGTTCCTTTAGCGCCGCCGTTTAAAGAATCTTTTCCAATGTAAGTTGTTATTGCTTCATAGTTTGTTTGTGTGCATACAAGTCCATCATTTGCAAGCCCGATTAGTCCACCGATATTATCATAAGAGTTGTTGGTTTGGATGTAAACATGATCATTGTTTTTTATTAAATATCTTTCATTGCTTTCGTGGAAGATATTGATGTTGCTGACAGCAACTTTGGAGTTTGATTTTCCAATCAATCCACCTATGTTCAAAACTGACATTGCATTTTCGACAAAAGTATTTGAGCTGTTATCAATATCAATGTTTATACAAATATTGTTATTTTTATTTTGTGCAGAAATCGTTGTCAAACCACCATTTACAGTTTGTCCAACAAGTCCACCAACGTTCAAATTTTGAATATGAGCACCGTCTGACATCTTCAAAAGTCCATATACCGTCATGCCAGCATCTGTTATTGCAAAATTCATTGAAGAAGCTGAACCTGTTATCATACCAAGATTTACATTGTAAATTGGCTTTCCAACTACATTTTGTTCAACAAATTCAACTTTGAATGTTACATTTTCTTTGCTTTGTATGATTTGTTTTGAAGCGTCGATTTGAATTGATCCACTGGATGCACCACCAACAAATCCACCTGCATTTATTGTGGCTTCTGTTGTGCTGTTACCTTCAACAAGTACACCCATTGAACTTTTGCTTTGATTTGATATCACGCAATCTTTTATAATTGTTTTGCGTGTTCCAGAAATGCTTCCTGCGAATACACCAGCATAGTATTGAGCTTTTTGTGTTGATTTTGATGTATCTTGTTTTACAAAATCGGATTTTGAAATATTTTGAACTGTTATATCTGCAAACATACAATTTGTAGCCAATCCTGCAAGCAGAGCAGCTTTGTTGCTGGTTGTTGCAATTTGACAATCATCCAAAATTATGTTGCGGAATATTACGCCATTTGCATTTTCAACCAATATTGCCGAACCAATAAAACTGTTAACATCTGCATTTCCGCTGTTTGCAATTATAAAGTCGGTGAATACTGCGCCGTTTTGTGTGTCGTCGATAAGTGCGTGTGTCAAATTTGACAAATAACTCAATCCAAACAAAGGGTTTCCGTCTTCGTCATTTTTGTAACCTTTCAAAACTCCACGGAAGTTTTTGATATTTTGCAAGAAGTCATCATCAACCGTTGAACAGTCAACAAATACTTTTTTGTCACCGTTTGGACCTGTACCATAAATAATGAAAGTTTTTGTTGGATATTTCGCCATCAATTTCAAGTCATCTGCAGTACGGATATAGATAATTGATGTCGAAGTTGAAAATAATATCCTTGGTAACAATTCATTTGGTTTTCTTTCCCATTTGTATGGATCCCAGTGATTGTTACGAAATATCACATCCATGTAGCCACCGTCCGTAGCAGGAGTGGTAATTGCACTGAGTGGCTCAATTTTGTCGGTTACGGTTCTGGATACACTGCCATTTTTTACATAGCAAGATTCGATTGGTCTGTATTCAGTTTGATTTGCAAAGAAATTCTTTACAACATGATTTGAAGGAATATCTGGGATGTAAGAATAGCCACTTCCACCATCATCAAGTTTTTCATTAGCAAATGTAAACAAAGCAGTATCCTTGTCATATTGATTTGCCAAAACTGTTTTGCCATCATAATATGTTGCACCATAAAAATCGTAAATATTTTCAAATTGCAGACTTGTTGTTTGATTTTCGGTTTGTGTGATTGTATCGTGCTCTGTTGAGAAGAAGTTTACAGCGTTTACACCGGCAAAAACAATGTCAACAAGTTCTTCGCCATCTGTAAGTGTTGTCTTTTCAGCAAATTCGCAGAATCCTGCTATTCCGCCTGCAACACCACCTCTTACGTTTGTTGTTGCTCCAATATTTTTTGATGAAGCATCAACGTCCCTTGAAGAAATATCCCCGAAAGTATAAAGTTCATTGAAATAGTTGTAGCCAAGTTTGGATTTTCTGAGTTTGTCGAAATCACCAATTCCACCGAAAAGTCCGCCGACATAATCGGCATTTTGTGCGATTACGTTTGCTTTTGAATAAGAATTTGTGATTCTTCCCGAAAATGTTTGTCCAACAAGTCCACCAACAAATATTGGAGAATACGCATCAGTTGTAACAAACAATTCTTCATAACCATGATTGTATCCATCGGGATTTTTGTAGTACAAACTTGTGTTGCTTTCGATTTGATTTTGTGTTTGACGGTCATGTTCAACAACCGATTGAGTCAAATCACCATAATTTTCACCAATCAAACCACCTGCACTGTACCCATAACTTACAATTTTGCTTGTGTATTCTGTTGAAATTCTTTCGATGATAAACTGTGCATCACGAACATAAGTGTTTTGACCAGTGTATCCAATTACACCGCCCACCGTGCCTGCTTTTACGATTGTGCCACCTTTTGCGTGCAAAAGAGCAGCATGTGATGATGAAACAAGTTGTTCTTGATCATAACCAACCTGTGTATATTGGTCAACATAGTAAAGATCCAAAATACCAACTACACCACCAGCATAACTGAGTTTGCTGTTGTCAACATTTTGTTTGCTATCAGTACGAACAAATTTTTGTCGTATACTTCCGTTTGTATCAAAGTATGATGCGGAAACTTCAATTCCGTTTACAACTGCTGATACAATGCTAGAGTCGCCAAACACCATTCCTGCGACGCCGCCTGCAACGTTTTGTCCAAGAACTGGGGATATTTCGCCCCTTCTTGTTGAAGAAATATTTACGTTCGCGATTGTGGAATCGTGTACAATTCCTGCAATTACACCTACATTTTGAATGTTTGAAGCGTTTATGCCCTTCAAAGTTACATTCGTATTAAGTACGGCTGAGTTGTTTAAAATGCTTGCAAACAGACCAAAACCTGTTTGATCGCTGTCAATTTCGGATGTAAGTTCAAGATTTGAAATAGTAAGAGAGTTTCCATCAAATACTGCATTGTTTACAAGGCTTGTTAAGGAACTTATCAAAACGTAATCTTCCTCTTCGGTTGCAAGTTTTGACAAATCAATGTTGTTTATCAAACGATAATTTCCAAATGCAATTTTTTTGTCTTTGTCATAATATTGTTGTACAGGAGTTCGATTTGAATTTCCAAAAACTTGATTAAATTCGGTTTCATTTGAAATCAAAATAGGGTTTGCATCACTGCCGTATTCATAACCTTCGACAAATGCAAATGTAAACTCGTTTTCATCAGTTTGAACAGCGTATCTTGAAGATATTGCAATGTTGTTTGCACTGATGAGTTCTGGTCCTTTGCCAACAGTCATTGTCCAAACACCGTTCCATGAATTGAGTGGAGCGAATGAGAAGCCATAGAATATATCGGAAGTATCAAAGTTTTCAACCCTTAAAACGCCCGAGCCATAGGTTTCGTCCATGTCTTTTATATCGCTGTCATCTGACAAGTCACGTGGGGAATAGTAATAGCAATTTACAATTTCGCCAGTGTTTAAAAGATTGCCATAATCATCAACACCGTTGAAGTTCATCTGTGTTGTCAAACTGTTTTCGATTATCGAACTGCTGTAACATCTGTTTACGTTGCCAGCGTTGTTGTAAACAAAACCTGCACTGTTTCTTCCACTGTTGTTTGCGGTGTCTTTGAGTTTTATGTTGCTGTAGCAGTCAAATATGTCTGCATTGTTTTTGTAAACAAAGCCTGCTCCAACGCTGTTTGTTGAAATAACACTGCCTGTAGTTTTGATTTCGTTTGGATTTGTTTTTGAGTATGCACCCCTTGCATAAGAAAGCGAAATTGAACCAGATTGGTTTGTTACTGCAAATCCAGCCGTTGCAGTTTCGATGCCAGATTTTGTATTGTTTGTAAGTGCAATGTTATTTGCAAACGATGAGGATATTATGCCAGTATTTTCATATACAAAACCTGCTATATCACCCTGACCAGAGATTGTAAATTTTGAAAGTGCGTAATCGCCAACAGAAACGTTGTTGCTGTAAATTTTTTTGAAACTTTCGCCACCAACACGACTGTTTGTTATTACACCATTGTTATTGAGAACAAATCCTGCAATTTTGCTTTGGATTGTTGAAGGGATATTTCCGCAAGTGTATGAAATATTTATTCCTGCATCATTTGTTGGGTTTGCAAGAGAAAGGTTTGTACGCATTGCAAGAACATGTCCGTTTGTAATGGAACCATTGTTTGTTATTGCAAAGCCTGCAAAGTTGATTGTTTTGTAAGTTGTCGTGTCAACTATTATGTTGTCATTATGATAATAGTTTACAGTTATATTTTTGAGTATTGTATCAGCAGTTACATTTGAGAACAATGCAAGGTTCAATGAATTTGTTTGATCATCGGACATATCAAAACTTCTGATTGTGATAATTTTGTTGTTACCATCAAAAGTTTTTATCTTGCTTGTATCAAAAGGAACATAGTAACTAAGTTCAATATCGTTCATCAAAATAAAGTCTTGGGCATCATTTTGTTTTTGAATTGCAACAAATTCTTCGGCTGTTGTAATTTGAGTTGGTCTGTCTTCATCTGTGTATACTTTTATTGTGATTGTAAAGTCAAATGTAAGTTCATGTTTTACCTTGTCTGGCGTCAAATATGCAAAAACAAGACGCATTTTTTGAGTTCCTGTTGATTTCCCAACTATTTTCAAATATTTTCCACCAACTGTGTCTGACCACTTGCCGTTTCCTGAGTAATCAAAATCAAAGTATGGATTTGCGTTCAAATATCCACTTGCTGACAAAACTTTGACTGATGAACCGTCAGCATTTACATAATACAAGTTGTTCAAAAGATTTTTGTATCTTGCAGATGTCGATGACAGATAATCTTCATCGCCTTGGTGATAGTTTACGATGTAATAACTGTCACTGCCGGTTGGATCATTTGCAACAAAGTAGTTTTGTTCAACAAATTTTTGTACATTTGCTCTGAGTTTTGTTATTGCTTCCTGAATTGTTGGATCCAAATATGTTGTATCTTCCCAAGTTGTTGTATCAAATGCAAAATTCAAGTATTTGTCAATTCCCAAAAATACATTAAGGTTGGTTTTGTCAACGCTGTCAACGTCAAGATTTATACTGTCAACCAAAAAGTCAACAACTGAAACTTTTACTTTTGAAGGTCTTTCTTCAATTATTCCGCCGTTATTTCTGCTCACAGTTGCAACTACTTCAAATGAAGAATCGTCTTGTTCTTCAAAATATGCATTTTCACCAACGAATATTTTTGTGGTGTATACTTTTACATTTCTTTCGTTGTCGATTATCTCTTCAATTTTGTCAAGTGAAATTCCGCTTACTTTTCCCTGTCCCGAAATTTTGATTGAGTCAAGATTTTGGTCAAGTTGAGTTGTAACAACTATGTCAGCGTAAGTTCCCCTTGCCATCAATTTTGTATCTTCGCCGTCAATAGTGATTGTTGATGCAACCAGTGGACGAGTAACCAATGTAAATTTGTCAGTTTTTTGTTCTTCGCCACGACTGTTGAATGCTTTTACAACAATCTCAAATGCTGTATCCACTTGAATATTTGATGGAACAGCAACCAAAATGTTATAAATTCCAAGTCTGTCGCCATTTTGATAGTTATTTGGCAATCTTATGCCATTATCAATCACATTGTATCCATTTGTTTGGCGTTTGTAATATCCATTTTCCAAAGTCAAAGGATAAAGTGACAAATATTGACCATCTGCTACTGATGATGTAATTTCTACGTAGCTGTAATCTGCAAATGCTGGGTACAAGTTTATTTTCAGCAGACTTGATTTTCCAGGATTTACAACGTTTTGTGGTTCATCTTCAAAAGTGTAACCAGTAAGTTTGTCCCATTTTGAAAAATTCAAATTTGTAAACAATATTCTTTCGATTGATTGGGAGTTATAAACCACATTTACACTTGTTTTTACGTTTTTGACAAGGTTTGAACAAATATCAAATGTCAAGTCAAGTTCTTCAAATGGTCTGTTAAGATAACTTTCATCAATTTGAAGTTTGACACTGTAAACTATTTTGAAATATGAATAACTTCCAACCTGTGAAATTTTTGTCCAAGAACCGTCAGTTTCCATTCCATAAACTTGTTTGGTGTATGGTCTGAAACCGTCGGCATTTGAATTTTCAAACAATCCAACATACAATTCGTCTTCGGTGAACCCCTCAAATCCGTCTTTGTCAAAAATTTGAATATCAAGTTCTTCGTCAAAATTGTCTGTAAGTGTTGTCACGTCAAATTTTACAACGTCGAGTGGTTGAACACGTATAACTTTTGAAACATCGGTCGAAATTTGATCGGCACCATTGTAAAGTGAAAGTGTGAATGTCAAATTGTAATTTTGGTTCAATATTTTGTTAAAATCATCCAAAATACTTGCTGAAATAGCAAAGTTTATTGAGTTTGTATCAAGTCTTGCAGTGTCGATACTGAACATATTTCCTGTTTGATTTGCAAAACCTGTTTCTGTGATTGCTTTTCCGTTAAGCAAAACTTTAAAGTCACCTTGCTTCAATGCGATTGGACGATCAACAGCAACTTTTTCTTTTACAAAGTCAAGATTGAAAGTTTCTGTCGAAGATTTTTTGACCCTTATTACACTTCCATCAAAAATTTGTGATTCCTGATACATAAGTTTGAAATCTTCAATTGCATTCAAAATAACTATGTCAAACGTTTTGTTTTTTGTGTAATCATATTTCGAGAATATTTTGAGTTGTATATTTCCCGCTTTTTTCAAAACTATTGAGTTTGAATAAAGATTTGCATATTCTTTGTATTGTGGATTTGTAAATTCGGCACGCACACCATTTGACGATTTCAAGCCGAACAATTTTGCAAATGATATTGTATTCCAACTTGAAATTACTGCGTCTTCGGCAGGTGTTGTAGCTACCATGCTTTGTTTTTCATAAACAAACAAAATTGCTTTTGAGTTTTGATTGTCACAAAGTGATTGGTCTGTGTTTTGCATTACAAAATTTGTTATGGCATTTGCACCTTCAAATTGGATATCTTTAAGATATGGGTATCCGTCATTTTGGTTCAAATTTATTGCCCAGACAGAATTGTTTGAAAAATAAATTTTGTTAGCATTGTAGTAACTGTTGAAAGTTGTATATCCATTTGGTTTTGTGTCATACGCAAGTGAGTACCCTTTCAAGTATTTTTTGTCAATATTGACTGTTATGTTTGAAAGAGTATCGTTTTCAATATCTTGAATTATAACAAAACTGTTTGTGATATTGAATTGTGAAGTTTGCTCGGCAACAGCATCTTCATTTCCAACAAGTTTTTCCGAATTGGTTTTTGCAAACGATTGTTGTATCAATCCACCTTCAAACTCACCAACCAAAGCGCCTTTTGTTGTTGCAACAAGGCTGTTTTGATTGTGATAGTTGTAAACGTAACTTTGGCTTATTTTTCCGCCAGACATTTTTGCAACAAGTCCACCAACGACGTTTCCGCTCAATTCGCCGATGCAGTCGGCAAATGTGTAGAATTCAACTGCGCATTCCAAAATAACGCCATTGTTTGTTGCACAAATTCCGCCGACATAATTTCCATTTTGGATTTGTCCAAAGAATTTTGAATTTGAAATTTGTCCATCATTTTGTACAACCAAACCACCTGCATTTTCACCATCGCCAAGCACTTTGCTTGCTGTGTATGATCCGTCAGCGTTTGTATATGTATCAACGGTGATATTTTTTATTGTTCCTTTGTTTGTTTTTGCAACAAAAGCATTTTTTGCAGTTCCAACAAAAACAATATCTTCGATTATACCAGAGAAATTGTCAAACAAACTGTCATTGTTTTCAAATGTTATTGTTGGAGGATTTGTACTGTCGCCATAAAGTCCACCACTGAAATTGCCAAGTGAAATAGCATTGCACGATTTTGTCAAAATGTAGTGATATGTATTGTTTTGGATTTGTGATAAATCTTGTATTCTGATTGCTGTTGCTTTGCTTCTGCCGTCTGCAACTGTGATAGGAATAACAAGTTGTACATTTTCTATATGATTTTTGCTGTATTCATTGTCAAAATCAAGAACAGGCTCATTTTCGCCACTGAAACAATCTTGTGGTGTTATAACAACTTTACCTGTTCCACCTTCAGTTCCATTCAAAGTTATTCTGCCAGTCCATTTGTCAACAGTCAAGATTGAAGAGTTGGTGTTTTGATCAGGAACAAATGTGTAAATCAAATTTTTGTTGAAAGCATCGCTGTTTTTAACTGCAACATCCATATTGAAATATTGGTCTTTTCCAATTTCCATATAGATACCGCTGTTTTTGTTTACGTTATAAACGTTTATGCCTTCGACCATAGTTGCACGTCTTATGATAACGCGTACATTTAAAATTTGTTTAACACCAAATTCTTCGATTTCAAATTTTATAAATCCATCAGAATAAACTTCGCTTGAAGTTTGAGTCAAAGGATCTTTTGTTGAAAGCGCTTGTATGTATGCGATATTGTTTTCAGAATCAAAAGTTACATCAGCATAACCATTAAGATGTTCAGGTGTAAAGTTTATTTGGCTGTAAGTAGCTGGCGTTTGATTGAGGTTTACAAAAACACCAAATGAAGTTGTTGAAAGTTGTTTGTTATAAAAACCTACACTTTCATAACTGTAAAGTGTAACAGTTGCTTGTGAAACTTCAAAAGATTTTACAGGGTTGTAGATTTCAACAAAGAAATATTTTTCAAGTTCAATTTGTTCTGCGCTCAAACGATTGTAAGTAATTCCATCATTTGTTTCCTTTGAGAATTTGTTGCCTGCAAGCAAGATTTGAACTTGAGTCTTGCCGACTTTGTTTCCACTTACGAATGAAAAACCATTCAAAAGTGCAGAATTTAAAATATTTGTTGAATTTGTAAATCTTGCTTTGTCTGCAAGGGCTGAAAAATAATTTTGTGCTTGGTCAGCATCCGTGCAATCTGCAAACTTGTAACTTGCAACGTAATCAGCACCATAGGTATTTATGGAAAGTTTTGCACTGTTGCCATTTTTTATTGCTGTTTCAAAAACAACACCACTTATTCCAGTAACATACATTAATTTTCCAACAGCAGAATTTTCGTTTGGTGATTGAAGCGAAATGTTTACTCTGGTTTCGTCAAGTTCAACAAATGAATGAAGAGTTCCAACTATTTTTCTGCCGTTTTCAAAACTTATTGAAAGTGATTGAATGTTTGTTTTGTTGTTTGGGTTGGATTTTACGTCAAAACTGTATCTTCTGCCGACTACATTTCCTTGTGTGTCAGAAAGATATTTTTCGGCTTTGAGTGAATTTTTGACAAGTTCAAAATCTGCACCGACTTCAATATACTTTTCGCTTACTTTTACATTTGCAGGCTTTACATCAAAATATATGGTTTGAGTTTCTGCCTTGTTGCTTGCAAAAAAGAAAGTATTTTTGTTTGTGTCACTTTCGGCAAAGCCGGCGAAAGAAATTTCCCTTACACTTTCCAAAAGTGAAAAATTGATTGTTGTTTTTTTGTTGGCTTTTACGCTTGGATCTGCGTTTTGGTAATAATCTTTTGTAAATTTGCTTTCAACGTCGATTGAAGCACTTTGACCAGCAAATTCGCTTCTTGCCAAAGCATAAACTTTCTGTCCAGAATCAACGACTATGTATCCGTCATTATCTTTTTGAAGATATCTGCCATTTTCGTCAAGCAATATAATTTTGCTGTTTTCATTCAAGGTTCCATCATCATTCAAAGCATAATCGTTTGTTGAAATGTACAATTTTCTGTAATCTTGATGCACAGTTGTTGGATAAACATCAAACACAAGTGGCAAACCAACCGATGATGTGTAACTTGTGTAAAGATCACTTGTCATAACATCCAATGCTTGTTCGCCGTTGAAATACAAACTTTCAATCAAGTCATAAGACAATATTTGAGTTTTGATTTGTTGTGTGTCAACTTTGGAGTTTGGATATCCATTGTAACAAAGTTCAAAGTACAAATAGCAATCACTGCCTACGTTGTTGCCAGCGACAACAGTAATGTCAAAAACCAACTTTTGAGCATTGCTGTCCCTTCTTTCAATTTGGGTTACAACTGCCAAGTTTGGATTTGTAACAACTGGTGTCAAACGAAGTTCCTTGTTTTGCGAAAGATTTGTTCTGTCAATTTCAACAGTGATAATTTCTTCGCTGTAATCAAGATTGTTGTGAGCCAAGTATATCGTATTTTGTCCATTTTGAATTTGTGGGTACAAAATTTGATTTATTGATTTGCTTGAAGATATACTGTTGATACCTTTCAAGTTTCCATTTTCATCTTGTGTCAAAATTGGATTCAAAACTTCAAAGTCCAAAACAACTGGTGCGACACTTGGTCTGTTTGAAGATTCGATTTTGACAGCAACGTTATCTCCTTCAAAACTTGGGTCAATGTACAAAAACGTTCCTTGCTCATTTTGTTCAATATATGCCAAGTCTTGTGAAACTTCGGAAGCGATTGAAACAACCACATCTTTGTGTGAAGTGTTGATTGGCTCGAAATCAATCAAGTTTGCTATATTAATTTTGTTTTTTTGTCCTTTTACCACATAAGTCTTTACGCCAGTTTTTGCATTGAGTCCCGTAAGTGGTTGAACAACTTCGACTTTGAAATCGCATGTTTTATTTTTTTCTTTGGTGTGGACTTTAACTTGGGTTGAACCTGGAATATTACCCTTGATAAAAATTTGAGTTTTGCCATTTCCAAGATATTCTGTTTTTATCAAACTTGCTCTGTCATTTTCAAAACTGCAAAAAATCTGGTCAGAAGCACGACCATTATTTGCAACTGAAGCAACAACAGAAACCGTGTCATCTTCTGTTTCGCCAAGAAAAATTGACACAGAAGATTTGTCAACTGACACGCTCATATTTTTTCCATCATCACATCCAAACAAAATAATTCCACTGCCCATGCACATAATCATTGCAAGTGCCATAGCGATTTTGCCAAGGATATTTTTGATTTTTTCCATAAAGTCCTCCAAAGAGATATTTTTAGTTTGATGAAATACGCAAAATATATACTCACCATACGCGCGCATACGCATAAAAAATATACTCTCTTGCAGAGAGTATAATATATAAATAAAATTCAGTCAAATTATTTTGGGCAAAAATAGCCTATTTTTAAAAAAAAATTATATTATACATTTTTTA
>CAJKWP010000014.1 GCA_905203645.1 uncultured Christensenella sp. | reverse complement strand
TTATTTTATTTATTTTTCATTCTTTATTTTTTATTTTTGTAATACGAGCAGATATTTTTAAGTTCACACTCAGGGCAATTTGGCTTTTGCGCTTTGCAAACATATCTTCCAAATAACACCATTTGATAATGCGTTTTTGACCAATCGTTTTTTTCAAAGATATTTGTAAGGTCTTGTTCGCATTTGTCGGGCGTGTTTGCATCCGAAAGTCCAAGTCTGTGACTTACACGAAAAACATGTGTGTCCACTGCAAAAGCGGGTTTGTCAAATGCGGTTGCCAAAACAACGTTTGCAGTTTTTCTACCTACCCCACGAAGTGATGTCAAGTCTTCAAAATTGTTTGGAATTTGCCCATCAAATTTTTGCAATATGTCGTTTGTAAGTTCTTTTATCGCCTTTGCTTTGTTGTGATAAAATCCGCAAGATTTTATAAGTGTTTCAAGTTCACTTGTTTCAAGTTTTTGCATACTTTTGGGGTCAGGTGCAACTTTGAACAATGTCTTTGTCACTTGATTGACCCTTTTGTCTGTGCATTGGGCAGACAGCACAACCGACACCAGCATTTGATAAGGTGTACAAAATTCCAACTCGCAATGTGGGTCTGGAAACAATTTTTCAAAATATGATTGTATTGCCTTGGAATTTTTCATATACATAGTATATCACAAATTTTGTCAATGTCTATTTTTCTGTCAAAAATTTTTGAACAAAACAAAAAGGAAATCTTATGGAAAACAAATACGTTATTTGCGTTGACACAAAAGACAATCAAACAAAAATCTTGTCAAAAAAGAAGGCACACGAAAAACCCATTCTTCATCGTGCCTTTTCTGTTTTTGTGGCAAAAGATAACAAAATGCTTTTGCAAAAACGAGCAAAACAAAAATATCACTGTGGCGGACTTTGGACAAATGCTTGCTGTTCGCATCCATATTCAGACGAAATTGAACTTTGTGCCAAAGCACGTGCTATGCAAGAAATTGGCATAGACCTTTTGCATCTTGAACCCCTGTTTGAATTTGTATATTTTGCAAAGTTTGAAAATGGGCTTTTTGAGTATGAATACGATCACGTTTTTTTTGCGGAATATGACCCAACGCAAAAAATCTTGTTTGACCCAAACGAAGTTGAAAAAGTGCAATGGGTCGATTTTGATATTTTGTCAAAAGCTATGGCAAAATATCCGACTGCATTTACTCCTTGGTTTTTGCACGCTTGTCCACGAGTAATAAAAATATTGGAAAACAAACAATATCAGAAGCCCATTCATAATTGACTTTGAAAAAAATTGGTGATATAATTGCATGGTATTTTTCAAAAAGGGCAAAACTTTACAAAAGAAGGAAAAAAATAATGGAAGAAATAAAAATAAGGAACGTAGCAATCATCGCCCACGTTGACCATGGCAAAACTTCACTTGTCAACGAAATGCTCAAATGTGGCGGTGTTTTTCGTGACAACCAATCTGTTGAAGACCGCGTTATGGACAGCAATGCTTTGGAAAAAGAACGTGGCATCACAATTTTAAGCAAAAACGCTTCGCTTATGTACAAGGGCATAAAAATCAACGTTGTTGACACCCCTGGACACGCTGACTTTGGTGGCGAAGTTGAACGCGTATTGAAAATGGTTGATGGTGTTTTGTTGGTTGTTGATGCTTATGAAGGTCCAATGCCTCAAACAAGATTTGTTTTGGAAAAGGCTTTGGAACTCAATTTGAAGGTTATCATTGTAATAAACAAGATTGACCGTAAAGACGCAAGGCTCAGCGAAGTAGCAGACGAAGTTTTGGAACTTTTGCTTGACCTTGGCGCAACAAGCGAACAACTGGACAGCCCATTTGTTTATGCATCGGCAAGAATGGGTACTTCTTCACTTCATCCAAACGAAGAAGGCAAAAATTTTGAACCACTTTTGGATACAATCATTTCACACATCCCAGCTCCAACAGGAGATATCAACAAACCATTTGTTATGCTTTCAAGTGCAACCGAACACAACGATTATTGTGGAAAACTTGCAGTTGGAAAAATTGCACAAGGAAAAGTTTGCGTTGGTGACACAGTGGCATTTTCAAATTTCCACGACCAAAGCAAAAAAGGAACGTTCAAAGTTCAACAACTTTTTGTTTTCCAAGGTCTTAAACGTGTGACTGTTGACTGTGCAACTGTTGGTGACATTGTTGCGATTGCTGGTTCAAACGAAGTCAATATTGGTGACACTCTTTCGGACAAAGACAACATCCAAACATTGCCATTTGTAAAAATAAGTGAACCAAGCATGGAAATGGTATTTTCGGTTAACAACAGTCCATTTGCCGGCAAAGAAGGCAAATTCTGCACAAGCAGACACCTTCGTGAAAGACTTTACAAAGAAGCAATGAAAGATTTGAGTTTGAAAGTTTATGACACCGACAGCGCCGACAGTTTCCGTGTGCTTGGTCGTGGCGAAATGCATATTTCAATTTTGATTGAAAACATGCGTCGTGACGGATTTGAATTCCAAGTAAGTATGCCAAGGGTTATTTTCAAAGAAATAAACGGCAAAAAATGCGAACCTATTGAAAGGTTGGTTGTTGACGTTCCCGAAGACAGTGTTGGCAACGTAATGAACGCACTGAGTATGCGTAAAGGTAATTTGATTTCGATGAGTACTCATGGTGACCGCACAAGATTGGAATTTCACATCCCTGCTCGTGGCTTATTTGGTTACAAAAATCAATTTTTGACCGAAACCAAAGGTAACGGTGTTATGAGCAACATCTTTTTGGAATATCAAGAATACAAAGGCAATATCGCTCACCGCAACTTTGGTGCTTTGATTGCTTATGAAAACGGCGAAGCCGTGCAATATGGACTTTTCTATACACAAGACCGTGGCAGACTTATCATTGTTCCTGGTGACCAAGTTTATGGCGGAATGATTGTTGGGTTTACACCAAAGGGCGAAGACATAGTTGTCAACGTTTGCAAAAAGAAACACCTTTCAAACACACGTTCGTCATCAAGCGACGAAGCATTGCGTTTGGAACCTGTCAAAAAACCATCATTGGAAGAATGTTTGGAATATTTGGACGAAGACGAACTTTTGGAAGTCACACCAACAAATTTGCGTATGCGCAAAATAACTTTGGACCACACAATGCGTGGAAGAGAAACCTTCAAAAAGAAAAATTCAAATTGATTGCAATCAAATTTCAAATGATAGCAAAGATTATATGGAAAAAGGACACATTGAAATTTTTGTCAATATGTCCTTTTTTTGTTTTCGTGCGGTGCGACAACACTTTTAGAACCAACACGGTCATAACCAAAAACGCTCTTATGTGGACAGAAAAATGACCTGTTGGGGAGTAAAATGTATTGGAGAGAGCGATTCTGCAGGAAACTGCAAGTTTCCGAAGCCTAGCGGCGCGACAATACTTTTAGACCTAACACGGTCATTTTTATTTTGAAAACACCCTTAAGTAAGCGAAATTTTAAGGTTCGTCGGACACTCAAAACACCCTTTTACATCACTTTCCGAGCATATTTCTGTACCGTCAATTTGCAACTTGTTTCCATTCTTTTGTATTTGCAAATATCCATTTGGCATACACTCAAATGAAAACATTGTTGTGCCATCTGTTGTGACAATTGTATATTTGGAACAAATTATAGTGATTGTATTTCCATTAAGTGTGAAGCAAAGTGTAGAGTCAACCGAAATATTACCAGAAAGTGTAATTGTCCAGTCGCCAGAATCAAACATGATATTTTCGTCGTAAGTTTCACCTTCTTGACTGCACGTGTTCCAAAAATCTTGCCAACTTGCAAAAGATTTTGAAATTTCAAAATCTTCACATTCAAGCAAAATAAGGCATTGCTCACCTGTGTCACCACCAGGTTCAACTTGACCACCACTGCCACCACCAGAAACAACCAAATTGCCACTTGAAACTTCAAGGTCGCAATCGTCGCAAATCAGATTTGCCAAAATCTGATTTGCATTGTTCTCACTACATTCAACTATCTTTGTTCCACTTGAATAATTTTTTGAAAAAAGAACAAGCGTCGTTTTGTTTGTCAACGTACCAAAAAGAACTGGTACTTGGCAATCTGACGATGCTTGTTCGATTTTATTTATTTTCAAATTTGTGTTGTCCGATAAGTAAAAACTGTTGCAATATGCTATATTTCCAACCGATGCGTGCCCAAAAACAGAAAAATTGTCGCAAATTATATCGCAATTTGTGTTGTTTGAAATTTCTCCACCATAAACGTTTACGTCACCACCATTGACCGCTCCACCCTTTGAAAGATTGGAATAATTTTGCATGACTACGTTTGGATAAATATTGAATGTTCCTTTGTTTTGAACAAGAGAACTTGTTTGAGCGTTGCTTTTTCCTTCAAGAATAATCTGAAAACTGTCTTCTGCACCCAACGAAAAAATGTTGCCTGCACCTATTTGGAACAAATTTTCAATTCCACTGTGCTTGCAAGTTAAAGTTACATCTTTTGTCGCCTTCAAACTTATATTTTTGTTAATTGAAATTGGTGAATTGAAATTTTGATCTTTGTAAACTTCAATAATATCACCGTCACTGGCATTTTCAACAGCAGTTTTGACATCAATGTAATAATCAGTGTTGATTTTTGCACTGAATGGGTCATAAGAAATTTCGGCTTGAACAATTGGCGTTGAGTTAACTTTTGCACACAAGACATACCCACAACAAGCTATACTGCCAAATAACAAAATTAAGATACATGCAAATAAAATTTTTCTCATCATTGCTATGCAAGTTTAAAAGATTTGTGCCCTAGTGTCAATACCATTTGTCGATTTTTGTCGAAAATATCACAATTTTTACAAAAAAAACGAGCCCGAAAGCCCGTAATTTTTGCACCTTTAAGAAAGCACTTTGATTTCTTTCTCATCCGCATCAACAACAAGTTTTGAACCTGCTGGCAAATCGGATTGCAAAATCTTTTTTGCTACTTCGGTTTCGATTGTATCTTGAATGTAACGTTTGAGTGGACGAGCACCAAATGCTTGGTCATATCCATTGTTGATTACAAAATCTTTTGCTTTTTGAGTAACTTCCAATTCAATTTGTTTCTCTTTGAGCCTGCTTGCAAGTTTTTCAAGCATAATATCAACAATTTTGAATATTTGTTCTTTTTGCAAAGGTTGGAACAAAATTATATCATCAAGTCTGTTTAAAAATTCTGGTCTGAAATGCTGTTTCAAAATACCTTTGATTTGTTCTTCTGCCTGATTTGTAATTTTGCCATCTTTTTCTATGCTTTGCATAATAACGTCTGCACCAAGGTTGCTTGTCAAAATTATGATTGTATTTTTGAAATCAACTGTTTTTCCAAGTGAATCGGTTATTCTGCCATCATCCAAGATTTGAAGCAATATATTGAAAACGTCTGGATGTGCTTTTTCGATTTCATCAAACAATACAACCGAGTAAGGTTTTCTTCGAACCGCTTCGGTAAGTTGTCCGCCTTCTTCATATCCAACATATCCTGGAGGCGCACCAATAAGTCTGGAAACCGAAAATTTTTCCATATACTCACTCATGTCAATACGCACAAGATTTTTTTCATCATCAAAAAGTGCCTGACAAAGTGCTTTTGAAAGTTCGGTTTTGCCCACACCAGTTGGTCCCATAAACAAGAACGAACCAAGTGGACGATTTGGATCCTGCACTCCTGCCCTTGAACGCATAATTGCGTTGGATACTTTTTCGACCGCTTCATCTTGTCCAACAACACGTTTGTGCAAAATTTGTGGAAGACGCAATATTTTTTCTTTTTCACTTTCTTGCAAACTGCTTACTGGAATCTTTGTCCATTTTGAAACAACTTGCCTGATTTCTTCTTCGGTCACCTTGCTTTGCAAAAGTCGATTTTTTTCACCATCAACTTTGCTTTCCGCTTCTTCAAGTTGGCTTTGAAGTTTTGCAAGAGTTGAATATTTAAGTTCCGCCGCTTTGTTCAAATCAAATTGACGTTGTGCTTCTTCGATTTGTCCGTTGACAGTCGAAATTTGTTCTTTTATCGCTTGAACTTTGTTGATATTTTCCTTTTCGCTTTTGAGTTTTGCATTCATGGCATTGAACTTTTCGGAAAGTTCAGCAAGTTCTTTTTGAATTTCTTGCAAATGCGCAAGTGACAATTTGTCGGTTTCTTTTTTCAATGCTGTTTCTTCGATTTGCAACTGAATCATTTTGTGTCTGATTTCATCCATTTCCGTAGGCATAGAATCTATTTCGGTTTTCACAACAGCGCACGCTTCGTCCACAAGGTCGATTGCCTTGTCTGGCAAAAACCTGTCTGTGATGTATCTGTTTGAAAGCACAGCGGCACTGATAAGTGCACTGTCACTTATTTTTACGCCGTGATAAACTTCGTATCTTTCTTTAAGCCCACGCAAAATTGCAATGGTGTCCGCAACAGTAGGTTCTTCAACAAGCACGGTTTGAAATCTACGTTCAAGTGCAGGGTCTTTTTCGATGTATTTGTGATACTCATTCAAAGTTGTTGCACCGATGCAGTGAAGTTCACCCCTTGCAAGCATAGGTTTCAAAAGGTTACCCGCATCCATCGCTCCTTCGGTTTTGCCCGCACCGACGATGGTGTGAAGTTCATCAATAAACAAAATTATGCGACCTTCACTTTTTTTGACTTCGTTCAGAACAGATTTCAATCTTTCTTCAAATTCGCCACGATATTTTGCACCCGAAACAAGTGCTCCCATATCCAATGAAAACACAGTGTGATTTTTCAAATTGGATGGGATATCGCCACTTACAATACGTTGTGCAATGCCTTCGACAATAGCAGTTTTACCAACACCCGCTTCACCAATCAAAACAGGATTATTTTTGGTTTTACGTGACAAAATCATGATGGCATCACGGATTTCGCTGTCCCTGCCGATTACTGGGTCAAGTTTGTGTGCTTTTGCAAGTTCGACCAAATCTGTGCCATATTTTTTGAGTGCGTCATAAGTGCCTTCGGGGTTGTCAGTTGTTACCCTTGTATTTCCACGAACACTTGCAAGTTTTTTGACAAACGCATTTTTTGTAATGTTGTTTTGTTCCATCAAAAGCAAAGTCTTTTTGTCTGCCTTTTCAAAAATAGCCAAAAAGATATGTTCAACCGAAACATATTCATCTTTCATGTTGTTTGCAATTTGTTGAGCAAACGTCAAAATTGAATTTGCTTCATTTGAAAGATATGCCGTATCAAGTGGACTTATTTTTGCGATAGCAGATATTGCGTTTTGCAAATCTTGCTCAAATTTTTGTGTATTGACATTTATGTCCTTCAAAATCTGCCATATAAGACCGTCATGGTCGTTTGCGAGTGCCAAAAGCAAATGCAATGATGTTATTTGTTGGTTTCCGTTTTCAAGTGCTATGTTTTGCGCATTTTGCACACATTCAACGCTTTTTTGTGTAAATTTATCAAAATTCATAATATCTACCTCCATTTTTTCTGTACTATTATACACCAGATTGCTAGCACTGTCAAGCGTAGAGTGCTAATTTTTTAATATTTTTCAAAAAATATTGTTGTATTGACAACGATAGTATGATATAATAATTGTATTATGAACAAAAATAACTTTATTAACAAAAAAGTCACAACGTATTTTGTATTATCTTTGCTTTTTACAATCTTTTTGCCTGTTGGCATACTTTTGATTGTATTTTTTGCTGGACGTCCAGCATGGTGGCAAGTGCTTTTGTTTGTTTTGGGGATAGTTATGGTCGTTTTGGGATTTTATGGTTCCCCTATGCTTTGGACAAAGTTTGGCGATTTGAAATCCAAACAAAATCTTTGCAGACAAATTGCAAGTGATAACATTCAAGACATCGAAAAATTGGCATTTTTGAACAATCGCAACACACAAGACATGCTTCAAATTGCCAAGGAACTTGTTGCAAAAAGATATTTGACAGGATATGAAATTGTGGACAACAAATATATTGTGCCTGCAAACAACGCAACACTTTCACGTGAAGAAATTTTGAAATCCAACGGAAATGTAAGCGTTGAAACCTGTGAAGGTTGCGGTGCAAAAGTTGAAATAATTGGCAACAAAGTGGCGTACTGTCCTTACTGCGGACGCTTAATTAAGGGTGTTTCCAAAAAGTAGATGACCGTGTTGGGTCTAAAAGTATTGTCGCACCGCACTGAATGTAAAAAAGGAGTTACTTTTGCAAGTGAACTCCTTTTTTTAGTATTTTTGATTGAAAACTGCCAAAATTTTTGCTTAGTTTGCTTTTTTTACGATTCTGTAATCTGCAGTTGTGCCTTCAACCAATTCAGCCACGTATCCTTCGGCAACCAAGTTGTCGTGTGCGTTTTGAGTTTTATCAGTTGGATTGAAGTTTGCAAACACACCACCAGTGATAGAAGCAGTTGCTTTGTTTTCATCGGCATTTTGATTGTACAAGTTGATTGTCGCTCCGTATGCACTTTCAACGTTGTTTGTGTTTAATTGTTGAATTGAATATTTGCCACCTTTTATGTCTGCGTGTCCTTCATAAACATAAACAGCCGAAACGTTTCCAACAAATTCACCGTTTTCGATAACAAGGTTTCCACCATCCATAACGTCAACCGCATAGCAATCGTTTTCTTTTGCTGCAAATTTGCCGTCACCTTTGATTGTAAGATATCCATTTTTGCGTACAGAAACAAGTGACCAAGCATTTGTTTCATCGTTCCAGATGTCCGCTGTGTTAGAAATCTTTTTGCCATTCATATCAAGCACAACTTTTCTGCCAATCGTCAAAGTATCTTCGATTACAATATCCGAAGAAAGTTTTATTACATCGGCATCACCTGCGATTGCATCAACAAGTTGGGTGTAATTGCCCACTTCGATTGTTTTTGGTTGATTTCCGCAGGCAGAAAGCATAACAATACTTACTATCAGCATACTCATAGTCGCAAGTATTGCTATAATTTTGTTTGTTTTTTTCATAATTTTTCTCTCCTTTTACAACTGTAATTTATCATTGATTAAAACAAAGTGTCAATCAATTTTCCGCAAAATAAAATTGCTACTATTATATTTTTTCTTTTTTTTAATTTTTCGACAAAATCACACTTTTTCACATATCACAAAGTGTTTCTATATAATGAATTAGAAGATTACACATGAGTTAATATGGCAAGGAGAAGATTGTGTAATTGTATGTGTTCCTTGTCCACTTACTATTTGCCGTCGACATAAGTGCGTTGGCGGTGGGCTTGGCAATCTTATTGCCTGCAATATTATTCAATGACGATTTCTTCGGCCTTTTGTTCGTTTTTTTGTTTGTTTGAAAGTTTTTCATCATTGTTTGAAACAAGTGCCAATATAACAAAAACAACATAAACGATTATTTTTGAAATTGCTATCAATGCGCTAATAACAGCATATGCTTTGCTGACGCCTGCACTATAAGAGCCAAAAGACATACATGCACCAAACAGTGTAACAAACATTCCCAAGGCAACGTATATCAAAGTAACAATCAAAACTTTTTTTGTTTCGTTTTTGATGTTGTCTTTGTCGGTGTTAATAAACACGTATCCACCAACCAATGCAAATGCAATCGCACTTACGTAACTGCTTGCCCAAAGAATAACCTTCATCCATTTATCACTAATTTTATTCATAATTATCTCCTTTTCCTTAGTATATACAAATTTAAAAATTATTGTCTAGTTTTTTTATTATTTTGCATAAAGTTTTCCAACTAAAACTGTCATATCGTCTTGTGGCGTGCCGTTGTCGTTTTCGATTGCTTTATCCAAAATTTGCTGTGCTATTTCTTGTGGATTTACTGTTGTGATGTTGTTTACAAAATCTTGCATTTGTTGTTCGGATTCAAAACTGTCACTTACGCCGTCTGTACACAAAATAACTATATCGTTTTGCGAAAGGATAATTTTGAATATTGACGGTTTGAGTTCTTTTACAATTCCTATTGGCAGGCTGTCACCTTTCAAAACAGTTGTATGCGTGATATGTCTTACATAACCCACCGACGCACCCAGTTTGATAAAATCCGCTATTCCGTTTTTCAAATCCAAAACGCAAATATCCAATGCGGAAAACATATCGTCGGTTGTCGCAAGTGACAAAAGGTTGTTTACACTTGAAAGGATAATTTCGTTGTCAAATCCCGCTTTGTAAAAGTTTTCAATAAGTCCAATAGCCAAACTGCTTGCATTTTGAGCACGTTCACCACTTCCCATTCCGTCGCAAAGTGCCATCATAAATTTATCGTTTTCTATGCGGATAAGGCTGTAACAATCACCACTCACGTCACTTGTTGCCTTGCTTATGCCGGCAGTTCCAAAAGCAACTTCAAATTTCGGTGAGTTTTTGAGCGTTACTATTGTCCAGCCACTCAACGTTGCAGGAGTAACCGCACACACCGCCATAGGAACGCCAACGACTTTTGAAACGATTTTTGGAATACGTGCTTTTTGACAATCTTGATTTTGAATAACCAATGTAATATTCAAAATATTTGGGTTCTGTTGATAAATTATCGCCTCATTGCAAATTATGTTGTTGTATCCCAATTCGTCGACAATTTTGTTTTCTTTGGTGTTGTCAAAGATGACGTTTCTGCCAACTTCGTCCGCCAAATTGTGCATAACTTTGCTTACACCACTGAGTTGCTCGGCTATCAAAAACTTGCTGGCATCTACGTTTTCCATAAGTGACGCATACTGTTTGTATTGGTCGCTTGTTTCGTTCAAAATCGAAACCAAACTGTTCAAATTGAAACATCTTGCAACCAAAAACGGCGGAATGTCCAACAAATTTATGGTCGGTCTTTGAAGCGAAAGTGCACAAAGTTCATCCAAAACGGCATCCATTTCCCTTTCATAAACTCTGTGACATTTGTTTTTTTCACTGCAATTGTAACAAAGTTTGTCTTTTATTTCACTTTTCAAAAGGTCTTTTGCCTGTGCTTCGGTCATTCCACCTTTCATCATCCCACGAAATACTTTGTCCATTTCGGCAAACACATCGGCAAGATTGTTGAACCTTAAAAGCAAACCTTCACGGTTGCGATTGACTATGTTTTTCATTGCAAGGTTTTGTCCCATTCCAACAAAAGACGCTTTCACTTGGTCAAAAAACTTTTGTGGAATACAAACAAATATAGCCAGCGCCAATGCACAAGACAAAAGATTTATCCATGTGTAACCATAATACAACTGCAAAAAGTATCCCATAAAAAGTTCACTTGCCAAAACTGCCGCTGCTTGCAAAAATTTTTTGCCAAATTTGAATGAGCAAGCACAAAGTCCAAAAACAACAAATGGCGTAACATATACTGGGTTTGCATCGCAAAGCATAGTTCCTATGCCCATCACAGCCGACAAAGTGATTGTCCAAACATTTTGCGTGCAAACGCTGAAAATACAGACAAGCAAAACGCACAAAAATTTGGCTATTTCAAATCCATAGATATCAAAATTGGCAAGCCCGCAAAATATTGACATGGTCAAAACCGCTCCACCCAATATTTCGCTCATTTTGAGTCTTGACGAAAAACCGCGCACGATTATCGCACTCAAAAAATTTGTAACTACAATCAAAAACAAAAGCCCCAAAACGACGGTTGAAATGACTGCAATCAAATTGGCATTTTCAATAACCTCAAAATAAACCGTCAAACTTTGAGATATGCAAGCATACACTGCCAAAAGCCAAACCTTAATCGGCTTTTTTATTTTTATATGTACAAAATATGCAATCAGCAAAACCCCAACCGTGCACAACGCACAAAACACCATTTGCACGTCAAAGCAATCAAGATACGATGCCAAAACATAAAGTGGTGCCAATAAATAAATCTTTTGATTGCACCACACCAGCGAATAAAAAAATGCAAAGGCAAATGGAAAAATAATACCTTTTATACCCGCTTTAAACAAAACCATAAAGCAAGCAAAAAACAACAAATATTTTGCTATCTCATACAATATTTTTTTTGTTTTTGTCATAATTTCTTCCTTTTAACAAAAACAATGTAACCTTTTTTAACCTGGGTTTCACAGCAAAATTTTATATTTTAATTGGAAATTTTGTAGAATTTTTTTTGTTATTTTGTTTTTCGACACAATCAAAAATATTGCGACAAATATTTTGCAAACAAAAAATTTGAAAGAAAAGTACATTTTTTTCGATTTTTTTTTGTTTTTTTGTGCATTTTTTTGTATCATAATTGTAAGATATCAATTTTGTTTGTGCATCCAAGTTTTTTTGCAACTTTTGCACACAATCAAATTGATTAAAACAATTTACAAAGGGAAAAATCTTGTTATGAAAAAATTGAATATATTGTATTATTCTTTGCCCATGGTTTGCCTTATCGCACTTATGGCAGTTGCAAGTCTTTATGATTTGCAAATTTCAAAAGCACTTGCAGACCTTGACTTGGGTCAATATTATTCACCAAACTTTTTTGGTCGACTTTTTGAAGTCATTGGTGAACTGCCTGTTTATCTTTTGTGTGGATTTTCATTGTGCATATTTTCAGTTTGGGTTTATTTGAAAACAAAACAACCACAAATTGCAACAACGTACAAAGGCAAAACAAAAACTGACACGTCAAAACAAATGGAAAAGAAAACAAAAGTTGCATATATTATCCTTGCTTGTTTTTTGCTTGTTGTTGCAACCGCATTTTACTGGGTAGCATTTTTCAAAATGATACGGTACATTTTGCGTTTGCACAACTTGACAACAAACGCTTGGTTGTATCTTTCACAAGTTCTTGCTGCTGTGCTTTTATGTTACACTTCGGTTTCAATCTTGCTTGCAATGAAACAACAAACAATCAACACCCTTGTTTGGTTTGCAATTATCACCCTTGCTACATCGGCGCTTACAAACGCACTTGTTCAAGGACTCAAACCAATCTTTTCAAGACTCAGATATCGTGCTATGAGTGCAACTTATGACAGCACGTTTGCGGGATTTACAAATTGGTATCAACGCAATCCAAACAACACACTCACGACCGCTCAAATAAATGCGGGACTTTCAAGCGATATATTCAAATCTTTCCCTTCGGGTCACACCGCAGGCGCAGCAAGTGTTCTTTCGCTTTTGTCACTTCCATATCTTTTCAAACAAAACAAAGTCACAAAAATACTTTTGTATGTTTTGTGCCCACTGTACATTGTTGTGGTTGCCTTTGCTCGCATTGTAATGGGCGCACATTTCCTTTCGGACGTAACAATGGCTATGCTCATTGGTTACATTTGCTATTTGGTTATTTTGACAGTAACAATGCACGTCAAACACAAATATACCCTCAAACAAAATACAAATCTTTAACACTTTCAAAAAAACAAAAAATGATGCAATCAAACGCATCATTTTTTTTGTTAGCAATTTTTATCTTTCAAATTGAAAATATGTTTTTTCTTTGAATTTGCGTATTTGTATGCAAGAGCCGTTCCGCTTTGTACACGCCACCTGTTTTGAGGGGGCTTGTATTCAGTATCATAATAAAACACACAAAAATCACTGTCATCAATCATCGCTCGGTTACGTTGTATATAACTTGACACACCAGCGACCATAACAGTATCAAAAGTGCGAATTTCATCAAACGATCTCATACTTGCACACTCTCCTGTTACTGCAAAAAACGCTCTTTCCATAGCATTTTTGTCTTTATCCAAAAGTCCCGCTTCATTTCTGCAAGAGTAAACAACTCTTCTTATAAATGGATAAATTTGTTTGAGTTCATTGACTACATCATAACACATATTATCAAAATCGCTTTTACTTCCAAACAAAAACTCCGTAACATTTTTGCTTGTTATCAGATATACAAAAATTTGTTTGGCTTGTTCATACAATTCTTTTGTAACCAAAACATTTCTATGACCAAAACAAGAACAACGTATAATCATATAAATACCTCATACAACACTTCATTTTGTAGTTTTATATGCTATTATACCAATTTTAACACTTATAGGCAAGTAATGATTATAAATTATAATTTAATCAATACTACTTTTTATAAGGTAAAAGAATGGATAAATACGAAATAATAGAAAGAATTGCAAAAGCAAGAAATAAAGTTAATTTGTCGGCACGTAAATTGTCACAGAAAATCGAAATGAATGATTCTTATATAAACAGAATGGAATCTAAAAAAGATTTTTTACCCAGTATTGAAGTTTTGTTGCGAATAATAAGTGAGTGCAACATGACAGTTGAGCAATTCTTTTATTATGATATGGATGCTTATGAAAATGACAAACAAATTATAAAAAGAATAAAAAAACTTACACCCGAAAAGAAAGATGCCATCTTGACTGTCATAGATAGTATGGAGTAGTAATGACAAATCTTAATCAAAAAGAAATTATTGAGCGAATAGGTTACTTTCGAGCAAAAAAGAATATTTCAGCATATAAACTTGGAATGCAACTTGGTCACAGCAAAACGTATTTTTACAGAGTTGAAAGCGGACAAATTAAACTAAGCCTTGAAGCATTTTTGGAGATACTGGATATTTTACAAATTACAACAACAGAATTTTTTTGCCCTATTTTGAACGAAAGAGATTTGGAACTTGTTGAAAATTTCAAAAAACTATCTACTGAAAATCAAAATACAATCTTTGACCTTGCAAAAAAGTTAAAATGAAACGGGAATAACAATGAAAAATTTAACTTATGACGATATTATAAATCGTGTCGGATATTTCAGAACAAAGGCAAATTTGTCACTGAGAGAAACAAGCACACGCCTGGGTTATAATCCACAATTTATGAAAACCATTGAAAACAAAAGTATAGAATTGAAAGTAAAAACCTTGCTAGATTTTTGTGATGTTGTAGATATAAGTATTTATGATTTCTTTTATCTTGGTGAAAATTTTAACAAAGATGACAAAAACATTTTGGAAAAATTTAATGCACTTTCAGACAGTAACAAAAAGGTCATAATCGAACTGATAGAAAAGTTGAAATAATTTCAAGAAAAAAGAGCAAAATTTGCTCTTTTTTGTTTTTCATTTCACTTACATCAATTTGCTGCCGTCGTTGGTTTTGACAACTTTCAAAACGTTGACCATTTGTCCAGATTGGGCGTCAATGTAAAAATAGTAAGTGCTTTGGCTGTAATTTGCCTTGACTTCCCAGCACAATACTTCGGCGTAGTCGATTGGTGCAAGAGCCTTTTTGGTTGTTTGTATTTTGTATTGGCTGTCGATTTGTTCTTCGGCTTGTTGTTTTGTTACTGCAAAATTGCCAAGTGTTCTGTCAGTGTGATTTGTAAAATATGACGTTGCTTCAAACCCAAGTACCATTCCGTCTGCAAGGTCAATTTTGAGTTTCACCAAATCTGGATACAATATTACACCGTTTTGAACGGGTGCATAATTGAGATACATATTCCCTTCAATCGTGTCGTACCAAACGCATTCCACGTCGTCCATGCCATTTTTAGCCAAAAATTGTTTTGCAATAGTTTGCGCTTCTTGCAAGTTTATTTTGTTTCCGCTACGGTCTTTTTGTGAATTGAGTGAAAGCAATCTTCCGCCCTTTTGTGTCATTTGTGCAAAGAATGTATACCCGCTTGCATCTTGCCATTCAAAATTGAAACATTCTATTCTGCCCTTGTTTTCGCTTTTGTAAACAAGTTTTTCAGGAGCAACGTTTACAAGTTTTGAAAGGTTGTTTTGTGCTGTTTCCTTGTCAACCTTTTGTTCATTCAATCCTTTGACTTGCCTTTTTGTTTGACTGTCGGCAAATGGTCCGTCATATATCATACTTGGATATTCGATGTCGCTTGCGTTCATATTTTTGAGTGAAAGTGTAAAGTTGTTATAATCTCCGTCCAACTTTATACTGTTTGACAAAATATCATATCCGCCGTTCATTTGATTTGTCATTTTTGTAAGATTTCGACGCATATCTGCAACTGACGAATTGAGTTTCAAAAGAGTCGCTTTGTCGTCTTGTGAAAGTCTTCCGCCCTTGTCCAATTTGTTTGCAAGTGTTTGCGTGTATCCGCCAACTTGGTTGATAAATGTCAAACTTTTTTCAAGTCCATTTGTCGAAATTGGCAAATTGTTAAGTGCTTGTTGTGCTTCGTCGGCATTTTTGCTTATTTCCATCAAATATTTTTTTGCAAGTGATTTGTCGGTTGTTGAAACAATCTTGTTCATTTTGACTTCGGTGTTGTTTATGGCGTCATAAAAATCGTAATAACCTTTTTGATAAATTGTGTTAAGTTGATTTTGATAACTTGCATTTTGTACTGATGACCAAACTGCAAAACCACTTACGCCAAGTGTTACGGCGCCCAAAATGCTTACGGCAACAATAAGTCCTGTTGGTTTTTTTGCCTTTTGCTGTTTTGTGTTTTGTTTTGTTTTCATACTCTCTCCTTTTTATATAGCAAAGACGTGTTTGCCAATCGTTGTTACAACTTCACGAGAATAAATCCATTGACTGGTTGCAGTTTCGGGGTTGTAATAATAGATGCAACCATAAGTTGGGTCCCAACCATTCAAAGCATCTTGTGCTGCATTGTAACATTCTTGGTCAGGTTCAAGTTTTATTTGACCGTCATAAACAGCAGTAAACGCCCAAGGTTGATAAACAACGCCAGCAACAGTGTTTGGAAAACTTGGATGTTTTACACGATTCAAGATAACCGCCGCCACAGCAACTTTTCCAACGTAACTTTCACCACGTGCTTCGGCATAAACAGTTTTTGCCAAAAGATACAAATCGCTGTTTTGCGAGTTTGTGCCATTTTGCAAACCCAACATTTCCAAAGTTCGTTCGCCGATATTTCCAGTTTGTGGAATGCCGTAATCGTATTGGAATTTGATTACCGCACTTCTTGTTTCTTCACCATAAATTCCGTCTACACTGCCGTTGTAATAGCCCATTTCTTTAAGTCTTTGCTGTGCCGACAAAATTTGGTTTGTTGTCGCAACTGTTGCCAACTTTGCATTTTGACTTGCGATTTGTTTTGTAACCGAAAAGAAAATTCCGCCAAAAGCAAGCGCAACCAAAAGTGTTGAAACAACAATTATTTGCCATTTTTTCATGTTTTTTCTCCTTTTTTGTCTATTTTGTGAAAATTATTGCAAAAATATCCAAAAAATCTTTCTTTCACATCAAAAAAAAATTTTTCATATAATGCAGTGTAATCTATCCAAAGGAGAATAATATTATGTTTCCATTTTTGTTTTTGGGACGTTCACGCACAAGGTGTTGCATAGGTTGCCTTTATTGCGGATGTCCATATTATCCAAGACCAATATATACTTGCAACTGTGGTTGCAACTGTTGCGGATAACAAACTGTCAAAAGGTCAAAACGACTTTTTGACTACATAAACAAAGATAGGTTACCTTCACAAACAATTTTTGCTTCCTTGTTTGTGATTGCCACAAGCAAAATTTTGTTCGTCAATTTTGCTTGTGTTTTTTTTTGCAAAAATATGTTTAAAACAAAAAAAACTGGCAACAATTTTTTGCAGGGAGAAATTATGAAAAAATACATAGTTGTAATTTTGATTGTTATTAGCGCTGTTGTTTGTGTTCTTTGTGGATTTCAAAAACAGACAGATTATGAATATTTGCGTATCCACATCCGTGCAAATTCAAATCTTTGCATAGACCAAGATGTAAAGTATCAAATAAAGGACAAATTAGTAAACTTTTTGACTCCCTATTTGTGCGAATGTAACGACAAAGAGTCGGCAGTCAAAACGGTCAATAACAACCTTGAAAATCTTGAAAAAATAGCAGACCAAACTTTGAAGCAAAATGGTTTTGATTATACAAGCAAGGCAAAAATCTCAAAAGAATATTTCCCAACTCGTGTTTACGACGGACTGGTTTTGGAAAGCGGAAATTATGACGCTCTTGTTGTGGAACTTGGCAAAGCGCAAGGCGACAACTGGTGGTGTGTTGTCTATCCCCCACTTTGTTTTGTTTCAACAAGCACAAAGTATGTTTACAAAAGCAAACTTTTGGAGATTATAAAAGACTTCAAACAAAAATATGCAAATTCGCAAGGCTAACAACAAAACTTTCACATTTTGAAACAGCGTGCAACTTTCAATTGTTGAGATTGACAAAAAACATGATTTGAGTTAAAATAACTTGCAAAGGAAAACAAATGAAACTTACACCTTACAAGAAACTTTATGAAGAAAAAGACCAAAAGCACACTTCAATCAGTCCCAAAAAATACAAAAAACGCAAAAAACTTGGCGCGATTTTGAAGACCGGTGCAATCACAATGCTTGCTTGTCTTTCATCAAACGCCATACTCAGGTCTTATGGAACTTCAAAAAACAATGACTATTTGTCCGACAATCAAATTTTTGAAGTTGGCAAGATTGACAACAGTATCGATTTTTTTGGCGGTGACGAAAGATACATAGCACGCACTTTGAATGCATTTACACATCGTGAAAACATTATGTACAACCACTTTAATACCCAAGACAACTCAAATATCAAGGTTGGAATTTCTGATCAGTTTACACATCAAGAAAAAGAGCAAATACAAATTTACTATGATTATCTTAACAGTATATTCAAAGTTATCAACCCTTCTTACAACTTTGTTGTTGGTGACTTTTCGCAAAGCAAAAGTTCGATATATCTTTGCAAAGAAAATTTACCCAAAAATACTGGTGCGCAGTGCACATGGAAAAATGATTGGATAATAAACTCACGCATTGAAAAAGCGACTATACGTGTAAATCAAAATATTACAATTTCAAATCAAGCTCTAAAAATATATTTGGCACATGAAATGATGCACGCTCTTTTGGGAAGTCAAGATATTGATTATGAACAATCAAACACTTTTTCTGTGTATAACTACGATGACTGTGCTTTTATGATTGACCAACTTGAAAACGCCGTGGAAAAACAACCAAGTGGCTGGCACGTTGTATATCCAACTATGAACGAACAAGAAAAGAATACTTTTGTAACTTACACTCCAGTTGACGTTGCCGCACTTATTGCTGTTTATGGAAAAGGTGGAACAGACAATCAAAAAAAATACATCGAGCTTATGAAACAAACTCTTGACACCTGTGGCAAAGTTTATGGCGACAATCAACCTTTCTTTGAAAAAACCTTTGATTTTGGCGAATTGGCTGACAAATATTTAGACAGCGAAGATTTTTCAAAATAAAACTTGCAAATTACATATATTTTTCAAAAAACAATGCAAATAAAAAATAATTTTTGCGTTGTTTTTTTTCTTATATATTTACCTTCTTTTTCTTTATTTCAGCACGCATTTGTGCTTTCAAAACATCGCTGCGTTTTATTTTGTATTTTGAAAAAATCATTATCGAAAGTCCAATTGCCAAACTGCAACCAGCAAACACCAAAATTCCCAATGCGTTTTGCACGCTGAGTGCCTGAACTGGTTGATTTGCATCAAACTTTATCACGTCAAGCAAGATGCCAATAATCAAAAGTGAAATTGAATTTGAGATATTGTACGCAAGTGTCAAAAATCCGCTGTATGTTGCAGAATTATTCTGCCCCGTTTTTATTCTGTCAAGTGTCAATGCGTCTGCAAACATTGCTACTGGCAAAGAATAAAGTGCACCCGTTCCAAACCCACAAACAAAAATACAAGGGCATACCAATCCAAACAATAATTTGTTGTCAAAAAATTGTCTGAAAACAAAAGTTACAGCTGTAAGACCGATACCCAAAAGACTGAGAGTAAGTGCAAGATTAAGTGATGGTTTTTTGTCAAGGCGATTGGACAAAAATATCCAAACTGGTTGAGACAAAATTGCCGCAACAAAAAGTATTGCCATAAGCGATGGAATCTGGATTGTATCAAAGTGATAACAATACGTAAAAAGGTGCATTCCAACCGAAATAAGTATCGCCGAAGAAATAAGTGCAACTGAATATCCAAATATGATTGGTCCAAAAGTTTTGCTTTTCAAAACTTTGAAAAATTTTGCAAACAAGTGTAACATAGCATGTTTTTCGGCGGGTTTGCCATCCAAAAGACTTTCGCTTTTTTTTGCAGATTTGACACAACCAAGACTGCTTACAAGTCCACACAAAAGGCAAAGCGCCGATGTTACAAGCCCAATCAAAATATATCCGCTTTGATTGAACTGTGCTTGTCTACCTGCCGCTGAAGGCATAAAAATCATCATCAAAATACTTGGCATAATCATGCCAAGAATCAAAAAAATTGTTTTGTATCCCTGCAGAGCAGATTGTTGATTGTAATCGGGTACAAGGTCAATTCCAAGTGCAACATAGGGTGTTGCAAAAGCAGTATTGAAAGTTTCCAGCAAAAGCAAATTCAAAACAAGCCAAGCAAATTTTACACCCACGGGCAAATTTGATGGAATTATCCAAATAAGCATGTTGGAAACAGCAATTCCAAAACTTGCAAAAAACATATAATTTATGCGTTTGCCAAAAAGTCTGTTGCTGCTTCGGTCGGAAAGGTCACCAATCAATGGGTCAGAAACACCGTCCCACAAAGTGCTTATTGCAACGGCAAGTCCAACCAAGGTACCAGGGATAGAAAGCACACTTGTAGCAAAAAACATTACAAAACTGTTCAGCGTCTGCGAAACAGTTCCGTATCCAAGATTGCCAATTGAGTAACAAAACATAGTCCTTGGCTTTATTTTTTTCATAATATTATTTTATGTAAAATAAAGCAAATTATATGTGCAATTTTGTTGTCAATAAAGCATATCAAACAGTTTTCTTTCAGAATATTTCAAAAGATGGTCGGTCACAGGATTTTGGTTGTCAAAAAGTCCAGCATTACAATAAGAATAAAGTCCGTCAGTTCCAGCAATTATACTGTCGACCAAGTTTACACCAACACACGCCAAGGCAACTTGAAGTTGTTTTGTTGTATCATTGTCGCTTTGCGATGGATTTGACAGCGACTTTGGATGATTGTGACATATTATCACGTTTTTTGCTCGGTTCGACGTAGCAAAAGTAATTACATCAAATTTGTTGATATTTACACTATCTTGCATTCCGCTGGCCAGTTTTTTGTAACAGACAAAATTGAAATTTTTATCCATTGCAATTCCATACACCCACTCTTCTTGTTTTTCTTTAAACAGATTCAACAAAAAAGAAGATATATCATTGAGCGATAATATTTTTTTGAACTGACATGATTTGTCAACATTGTACAATTCAAAAATTTGGCAAAGATGCGACAACTGCAATGCAGAATCATGACCAAGTCCAGAAATTGTTTCCAATTCAACAACCGGAGCCTTTAACACACCAGAGATAGTTCCGTATGTATCAATCAAATTGTGAGCAATATCAGTGGTATTCACCCTTGGAACAACATAAAACAAAATATATTCCATTTGTTGATAAACCGACAAGTTTCCCAATCCAACTTTTTCAACCAATTCACGTAGTCTGTTTCTGTGCCCTACCGCCATACTTTTTTCCAATTAAAAACAAAATATCTAAAATAATTTTAACATTTAACAAATATGAGTGTCAAATAAAACCAATTTAAAAATCAAAAATCAAGAATATATCCCCAAAATTATACTTATATTAGTGTTAAAATAAAACAAAGGATATATCGTTGTATGAAAACAACCGAAGCAATAACAAAAAGAATATTGGATTTGTGTGACCAAAAAGGAATCACACCAAACAAACTTGGAACAATATCAGGCATTGAGCCCAGTACGATTACAAGTATATTTTATGGAAAAAGCAAAAACCCTGGCATAATAACAATAAAGTATTACAAAGAAACTACCCCTATGTAAACGAAATTTCAAGGTTCGTTGAATACTCAATAAACTTTTTCATATCGCTTTCCGAGCATATTTCTGTGCCATCGATTTGAAAATTATTGCCATTTTTTTGTATTTGCATATACTGTGTCCCTGGATTGTTAGCAATATGAAATACTTTTAAGCCATTAGCTGTGATTTTTACGTTTTCTGCACATATTATGGTGATAGTATTATCTGTTCCACCCGTGATTAAAAGAAATAGTGTTTTATCGACAGTTATATTTCCCGAAAGTGTGATTGTCCAACTACAAGAATCAAACATTATGTCTTCATCAAAAGAACTGCTTCCTTCGGTGCAAGCATTCCAAAAATCTTGCCAACTTGTATAAGATTTTGACACTTCCAAATCTTCACATTCAAGCAATATAAGGCATGGTTGGTTATCATCATCGTCAACTGGGTTGTCTTCACCACCACTGCCACCACCGGCAACGACCAAATTGCCACCTGAAATTTCAAGATCGCAAGTGTCACAAGTTAAGTTGGACAAAATCTGCTGTGTGTTGCTTTGGCTACACTCAACGATTTTTGTTCCAGGTTTGTAATCATTTGAAAAAAGAACAAGCGCCGTTTTGTTTGTCAGTGTACCCAAAAGAACTGGTACTTGACAATCTGACGACGCTTGCTCGATTTTGTCAATTTTCAAATTTGCATTGTTCGATAAGTAAAAATTGCTGTTGTAAGAAACGCTGCCTATCGAAACATTCCCGAATACAAAAAAATTATCGCAATGAATATCGCAATTTTTATTGTCTAAAATTTCTCCGCCATAAACGTTGACGTCACCACCATTGACGGCTACGCCATCGGCATCGTCGCAATAGTTTTGCATGACAACATTTTCACAAATATTGAATGTCCCGCTGTTGTTGACAAGTGCACTTGATTGTGAATTACTTTTGCCTTCAAGGGTAATTTGACTGCTGTCTTCCCCGCCCAATGAAAAAATCTTGCCAGCACATACTTGGAACAAATTTTTTATTCCACAGTGCCTGCAAGTCAATGTGACATTCTCTGTCGCTTTCAAACTAATATTTTTGTCAATCAAAATTGAAGAAGAAATATTTTGATTTTTGTAAACTTCGATTATATCGCCGTCGGTGGCATTTTCAACGGCGGATTTTACGTCAATATAAAATTCCGAGTCAATTTTTGCACCGAATGGATCATAAGAAATATTGCCCTGAACAACGGGAGCGGTGCTTGCTTTTGCGCACAAAACGTAACCACAAGTAAAACTGCCAAGTAACAAAATAAAGATAAAGGCTATCAATAAATTTCTCGTCATTATACAAACAAGTCTAACCCTTTAAATTTTTTATGTCAAACATAATGCCCGTTTTTGTCGAATTTGGCAAGATTTTAAATTTTTTAGTCGTTATAGACAAATTCGATGTCTTTTATGCGCACTGTGTCACCGTTTTGCATACCCGCATCTTTGAGTTTTTGAATAATTCCGTCTTCACTAAGGCGTTTTTGGAAATATGAAAATGAAACATAATCATTGAGTACAACACCCCTTGAAAGGTTTTCGATATATCCACCACTTACTCTGAAAATGCCGTCACCTTCAATTTCGATGTTGACACTGGTTTTGTCTTTGACATCAAAATCAAAAACTTCAATATCGATTGGTGCGGACTTTGGAATAGTTTGCAATGTGCTGTAAACAACATCAATCAGTTCTTTGATGTTTTTGTGTGAAACAGACGAGATACAAATTGGATTTGTATTTGTTTTTTGTTTGAACTCTTCAAGTTTTGTTTGCAAATCTTGTTCACTCAAAGCGTCAATTTTGCTGAGTACAACTATTTGTTTGAGTTTGGACAATTTTTCGCTGTACTTTTCAAGTTCGGAGTTTATTGTAAAGTAATCTTGCACAGGGTCGCGACCGTCGGCAGAAGAAATATCCACCAAATGGATGATAAGCCTTACTCTTTCGATATGTTTCAAAAAATAATGTCCCAAGCCAAGTCCTTCACTTGCACCTTCGATAAGCCCAGGAATGTCTGCAACAACAAAACTGTCGTCAAAATATTTTACAACACCCAAATTTGGAAACAATGTTGTAAATTGATAATTTGCAATCTTTGGTCTTGCGTTAGATATAACCGAAAGCAATGTAGATTTGCCCGCATTTGGATAGCCAACCAGTCCCACATCAGCCAAAGTTTTAAGTTCCAAAATTACTTGTCTTTCAACCGTCTGTTCACCATTTTGGGCAAACTTTGGTGCTTGGCGAACAGAGTTTGCATAGTGCGTGTTGCCCCAACCACCTTGTCCACCTTTCAATGCAACAAACCTTTGTCCTTCCTGTGTAAGGTCGGCAATAACCCTTTGATTTTCGTCATAAATAACTGTGCCCATAGGAACTTGAATTTCAACATCTTTTCCATTTGCACCAGTCTTGAATTTTTTCAAGCCGTTTTCACCATTTGATGCGACAAACTTTTTTTTGAATTGAAAGTTTTGCAAAGTGCTTTGGTGAGCAGTCGCAACAAAAACTACGTCGCCACCCTTTCCGCCATCACCGCCGTCTGGGCCACCATTTGCCGACAATTTGCTGCGATAAAATGATGCTGAACCATTGCCACCATTTCCCGATTTTATTGTTATTTTTACTCTGTCCAAAAACATATTTTTTTCCCTTTTATTTTTGTATTATTTTTTATTTTCTTTTATTTTT
>CAJKWP010000013.1 GCA_905203645.1 uncultured Christensenella sp. | reverse complement strand
CTTACCATAAGTTTTGATATTGAAAACGTGTTGAGTGTATTTGTACCAACAGTTATCGTTCGATGATTCAACTGCAATTATTGTACCTTTTAAATATGCATTTTTTGTATTAGTTTTCAAATTGTCAAACATAGAAAAACAAGGAACAGAAACTATATCGATATTATATTTTTTATTCAATATTTTTTTTGCCTGCACGCACAATTCTATATCTGTGCCTGTGGAAAGTAACGTCAAGTCTGGCTTTGGTTCCGCACAAATGGTTTGAACACCTGACAATGCCTTGTTTTCGGTTGAATATCTTGTTTGCTCTGATTTACTCAAAACAAAAGCACAAGGACCATTGTGTTCAAGAGCAATCTTGTAGCAATCAACAAGTTCAATAAAGTCACACGGTCTGAAAACTTTTAAATTTGGATACAACCTTAATTGCCCAAGTTGTTCAACTGGCTGATGAGTTGGACCATCTTCACCTACAGTTATATTGTCATGTGTAAAAATGTACCAAACCTTCAAATTCATAAGGCATGACATTTTGACTGCTGGCAATAAATAATTTGAAAACGCCAAAAAAGTAGAACAAAAGCTTATATTGTTGTTAAACAATGAAATACCATTGCATATCGCAGCCATACCATGTTCACGAACTCCAAAATTGATGTTTGTTCCTCTGAAATCATGACTGCTGATTGTACTTCCTTCGGCGATAACATTTGTCGAATTTGCAAGGTCAGCACAACCTCCAAGTATAGAAGGAATTTTTGCTGTTAATTCTTTAAAAAGCATACTGTTTGCAATGCGACCCGCATATTTGTCTTGAAGAAAAATTTTTGAAAACTTTTCTTTGTGCAAAACCGGCAAGGCAGAAAATTGCAAATATTTTTTGTAAAGTTCAGGGTGTGTGGTGCCATAAAGGCAAAATTTTTGATTCCAGTCTTCAAAATATTGATTGTTTTGAGAAGTCCTTTGCTGACAAAACTCATATATTTCAGCAGGTATAAAAAAATCTTCCAAAATATTTAATTTATTTTTCAAAAGCGAATATTCCGCATCAGTCAAAGGTTTTCCGTGAATCTTGTTTGAATCTTCATATACACTGTTAAAACCTATTTTTGTGTTGCAAATAACGACTTTGGGTTTACCCTTCTTGCTTTTAGCTTTTTTTATTGCTTTGGAAACACATTTGTAATCATTTCCATTTTTTACTTCAATAACATCCCAATTTTGCGCCAAAAATTTAAGTTTTACATTTTCTGTATTTGTAATATCGATTTTTCCATCTATAGTGATTTTGTTGCAGTCATACAAAACAATCAAATTGTCAAGCCCCAAATTGCCTGCCAATGAAATCGCTTCTTGGGCAACACCTTCCATAAGGCATCCGTCACCACAAAAACAGTATATTGTATTGCTGATAATATCAAAATTTTGCACGTTAAAATTTTGTGCGTAATGTCTTGACGCAATTGCAAGTCCAACGGCATTTGCAATGCCTTGCCCGAGTGGACCAGTCGAACAATCAACACCAGTTATAGTATTTACCTCGGGATGGCCCGGCGTTTTTGATCCAATTTGCCTGAATTTTTTCAAATCATCCATTGATACGTCAAAACCAAAAAGGTGCATTGTTGCATAATATAAAGCACTTGCATGCCCTGCTGACACAACAAATCGGTCACGGTTAATATTTTGACCAGTTATATCAAATTTGAAATGATCCTTGAACAAAGCATAAA
Source organism: uncultured Christensenella sp. (assembly GCA_905203645.1). Lineage (GTDB taxonomy): Bacteria > Bacillota > Clostridia > Christensenellales > UBA1242 > CAJKWP01. Next base: position 22,948 of record CAJKWP010000013.1, on the reverse strand, counting down.
AAATGCTTGAAGCACCCAATGCAACGCCCGTGTGTCCACTTTTTGCATTGCATATCATTTTTGCACTCAAAACTTGCAAATAATCAACTGCTTTTTTATTAAGATTCACAATTACTCCTTGAAATTATTTGATTTGCGATTTGCGTAGCGTTTTCAAAACTACAATCTATTGTACATTTACAATATTTTACCAACAAATTATGCCTATCTTTATATGAAATTTTTTCAACAATGTTGAAATTTTTGTCATTTTCTGGAATAAACAAATAATAACAAGGAAGATTTTTAAAAATTAAATAATGTTCATCAACTGAAAACATTTCATATTTTAAAGATATTATTGTGTTTTCATAATCTGCTAGATTACGAATAAATTTGTCTTCTTGTTTTTTGAAATATTCATATCCGCAATTGTCAATAATTGCTTCCTTGTTTGGGATTTCATATTTGAAAAGTTGTTCGCTGTCAAGATAAAATTTGCCCGTTAAAGAACAAATATTTTGAGCAACTTTACAAGCGAATTCATAATCAAGGCAAACAACGATAATACTATTTTCCACAAAATAAGTTTAACACACAAACAAACAATTTACAAAAGAAAATATCAAAAGTTTAATCAAATCCTCTTAATGATGCATGAATGATGTTTGCTTTTGCTAATTTAAGATATTTTTCAGCATTTGCTGCCAATTTTTTTACTGTGTTTTGATCGAACTTATCACAATTGCACTTTTGAATATAAAAATTTTTGGCTCCACTGATAAGTTTCATCATTTTTTGAAAATTTTTATCATCTATTTCTGGCACCAAAGTCGTGCGAAATTCATAATCAAGACCACTTTCTTTAATTATTGAAATAGTTTGTTTTATTTTTGAAATATCGACATTGACATTGCAAATATTTTTGTATTGTTCAAGTGAACATTTCAGATCCATTGCCAAATAATCAATCAATTTTGAATCAATCAAATCTTTTACAATATCAGGATTAACTCCACAGGTATCCAATTTGACTTTGAGTCCTGTTTTTTTTATTTTTTTTATAAAATCTTTCAAGTCTGGTTGTATTGTTGGCTCTCCACCGCTTATGGTAACAGCATCAACAAGATTTTTTCGTTTGTTTATATAATCAAAAACAACGCTCTCATCTACAAAACTATTTACATCAAGCAAATGCTTGTTATGGCAATAATAGCACGACAAAGGACATCCAAACGTAAACACGACTGAACAAATGTTGTTTGGATAATCTACAAAAGAATTTTTTACAAACCCTGCTATTTTCATCTTATTACAAATTTCTTTCTTGTGCGATATTCTTCCGCTTTGGCATTGTTATAATCTTGAACTGGTCTTAAAAATCCTGTTACTCTTGACCACACTTCTGTTTGCTTTCCGCAATGAGGACAACTGAATTGTTCGCCTTTCAAATAACCATGCTCACAGCACACACTGAACGTTGGAGTGATAGAAATGTATGGCATTTTGTAATTTGTAAAAATTTTTTTAATCAAATTTTTGCAAACATTCTTATCTTCAATTTTTTCACCCAAATAAAGGTGCAATACAGTTCCACCTGTATACAACGATTGCAATTCGTCTTGATTGTCCATTACTTCAAAGATATCATCTGTGGCATTTACAGGCACTTGTGAACTGTTGGTATAAAATGGCGTTCTTTCACCTGCTGTAATAATATCTGGGAAACGTTTTTTGTCTATGCCAGACAAACGTGCGGTCGTTCCTTCTGCGGGCGTTGCTTCCAAATTGTACTGATGTCCTGTTGCCTGTTGATATTCTATCATAATCTGACGAAGATAATTCATAACTCTCAGCGCAAATTCCTTTCCCTTTTCGGTCATTATTGTTTCATTTTCTCCAAACAAATTTTGAATTGCCTCATTCATTCCGATTATGCCAATAGTGTTAAAGTGATTTGCCCAGTATTGCCCTGTACGTTCTTTTACTGACTTCAAGTAAAATTTGCAATATGGGTACATTCCTGCTTCGGTCAATTTTTCTACTATTTCACGTTTGATTTCAAGCGAAGTTTTTGCCAAATCAACAAGTTTGCGAAGTCTTATAAAGAATTCGCTTTCATCACTTGACAGATACCCTATTCTTGGCAAGTTGATAGTAACCACACCTACTGACCCCGTAAGTGGATTTGAACCAAAAAGTCCGCCACCTTTCTTGCGAAGCTCTTTTACATCAAGTCTTAATCTGCAACACATTGATATCGCATCTTCTGGCGAAAGATCCGAGTTTATGTAATTTGCAAAATATGGTATACCATACTTGCAAGTAGCATCCATAACCTTGTCAAAAACTTTTGAATCCCAGTCCAAATCTTTTGTGATATTGATTGTTGGAATTGGGAAAGTAAAAACTCTTCCCGAAGCATCACCTTCACACATAACTTCAAAAAATGCCATGTTGAAAAGATCCATTTCGGCTTGATAATCACCATAAGTGGTGTCTTGTGGTACACCACCAATTATAACTGGTTGATCTTTCAAGAGTTTTGGAACTTTCAAGTCCAAAGTAACATTGCTGAAAGGAGTTTGAAAGCCAACACGTGTTGGTACGTTCATATTGAAAATAAATTCTTGCAAACATTGTTTCACTTGAGCAAAATCAAGATTGTCTTTTCTTATAAAAGGAGCGCAATATGTATCAAACGAACTCCACGCTTGTGCACCTGCCGTTTCGCCTTGTGTTGTATACGTTGCATTTACAATTTGACCCAAAAAAGTGCGAAAATGTTTTGCAGGACTGCTGCTTATTTTCCCCACAACACCAGTAAATCCCTCGGTAAGCAATGCACGCAAATCCCAACCTACACAGTATGAACCCAAAAATCCCAAGTCATGGATATGCAAAGCACCGCTTTGATGTGCTTCGGCAATTTCATTTGTATAAATTTCGTTGAGCCAATATTTTTTTGTAAACGCTTCACGAACATAGTTATTTAGACCTGCAATACTTCTTTGCATATTCGCATTTTCTTTTACAGCCCAATCTCTGTCCGAAAGATAATTTTCGAACAAATTTATGGTTGCACCAATAAGAGCATTGTTTTCACGCGACATCTTTCGTTTTTCACGATACAAAATATATGCTTTGGCAACTTTTGCATGCCTATTTTCAATCAAAATTTTTTCAACAGCATTCTGAATTTCCTCTACGGTTGGAACAGAATTTGTCAAATTTTTGTTCAAATAATCTTCAACCATTTCAGCAAGATGAAATGCAGTATTTTTGTCGCTTCCACCGCAAGCAACAGCAGCTTTGTATATAGCATTTCCAATTTTGTCCTTGTCAAATTTTTGATAGGTACCATCTCTTTTTAATACTTTTACAATCATATTTTCTCTCCTTTTCATTTGTTTTGAATAAACACTTATATGTTAGCAAACCACAATATATTGTGTCAAACTTTTTTAATCAATCTATATATACTTTTTTATTATTCTTTACCTTTGCTATCTTCTGTTTTGAATTTTATGTTAAAAACAACCACTACACAAAACGTCGCACACGGCACTACGATGTACCAAAGCTGCAATCTTATTGGAAGTCTGTTGAAATAATCATAAACGTATATCAAATAATTTTTATACAACCCAAAGATAATATTTCCATTGTTGTCAGTCCTATATATTTTGGATTCAATCGCATTCAAATTATCCAATGTAGTTTGATTAGGATGTCCATATTCATTGTTTCTTCCTACTGAAATTACGCTGTAAGAAGGTTTTAATGTTGTAACAAATTCGCTTGATGACGATGTTTTGCTTCCATGGTGTCCAACTTTCAAAAGGTCAACGTTACTGAGCTCTTCGTCATACATTTCCAAAATTTTTTGTTCGGCATCAGATTCCAAGTCGCCAGTGAGCACAAATTTTTTGTTGAAGCATTTGAACAAAATTAGTGGTGAAAAATTATTTACGTTGAAAATTCTTTCCCAAGGTGTAAAAAATTGAAAAGAATAATTCTCTCCGTTTATTTCTGTATCTCGATCAAAAAAGACGGTTGTACAATTCGGTTCACACTTTGACATTTGTACAACCTGCGAAAACACATCCGAATCAAATGTGAAATCAGTTGTATCTTCAGTTTCTGTTGTCAAATATACAAATGGTCGGTAAAAATTGTTAACTTGAAAACTTTCAAATATTGCCATCCCACCACCGATATGATCTTGATGTGGATGAGTAATCAAAAATATATCAAATGTTTGTTCTTCACCTTTTTTAAAAAATTTTGTTTTCAAATATTTTTCAAGTTTTAAAGCACGTTCAGGTGTTCCGCTATCTATCAATATTTTCTTATCGTCAGGCAATCTTATTGCGATTGCATCACCCTGTCCAACGTCAACAAAATGAAGTTGCAGGCTTGACTCGCTCAAATACTGCTCTACTTGACTTACTTTTGGGTTTAACAGTTTGTAAAACTGTCTTTCAAACAAAAAGAATGAAGAAAAAAACAAAACTACTATTGCTGAAATTAATATTTTAAGCCATAAAGTTTTGTTTTTCATTCATCCCCCGTATTTATTCTTCTTTAAGCCATTCATCTGATAATTTTCTGTTTTCTTCAACAAATCTTTTGCGTATTCGTTTTGAAATTCTTTTGTTGTCATAAAGTTTTATGATTTGCCCAATTTTATCAACTGCTTCACGATAACCCTCGTCTATCATATCTTCAAAACCATCTTTGCGCGTCGATTTGAACTGTTTTGTATTTGGTTTCAAAATTACGTCAGAATACAGATATCCTTTGATAACGTTACTTTTCATAAGTATCCTGATAGAACAAGCCAAAACATCAACGAGTTTGGTACTGTCAGTCCCATATCCTCGTGATTTGTTAATATCAATACTGACTACATAATCACAGCCCATAAGTTTCAAAACATTTGCTGGAACAGTATTTTTCAAACCGCCATCACAAAGCAATTTATCTTCAAATTCAACTGGTTGAAAAACGCCGGGAACACAGCAACTCCCTGCCACTGCTTTTGCCAAATTTCCTTTTTGCAAGTGCACTTCGTCGGTGGTTTTCAAATCAACAGCAACGGCACAAAAAGGGATCTTCAAATCTTCAATATTAATGTCACCAAGCTCATCAACAATTATTTTTTCAAGTCCATCAGTTTTTGACGGCATAAAAAAAACTTTGCTTGTACGTATATCCTTAACTTCAACTTCTTTTGCTATGCGGTACATCTGTTCAAAAGTGTAACCAGCACAATAAAGAGCTCCAACAAGACTTCCTACACTTGTTCCTGCAACAGCATCAAATTTTATTCCGTACTCTTCAAACGCTTTCAATGCACCAAGATGTGTAAAACCGCGTGCACCGCCACCGCCAAGAGCAAGTCCGATCTTTACTTTTTGTTTTTTCAATGAAAAAATTCTCATGCACATATTATGACACCTTTAAAAAAAATAATCAAACAGAAACATGAAAAAACCTTTGGAACAAAACAATTTTGTATCCAAAGGTTTGATTTTGAGCTAATTAGTCGTTATCAGAGTTATTTTCTTCTTCTTTGAGTTTTGCAATATTTGCTTCAACTTCTTCGATATCGGATTTGATTTCTTGTACTGTTGTATTCAAAATTCTGTAAGAAGTTTCCAAAATTGGATAACGCTCTTCACTGTTTTTGATAACTTCTTCACAGTGTTGAACAGAAAGTCTGAGTCCATCCAGCAAATCAAGATCTTCTGTAAGTTTTTTGGCTCTTTCGTCGTCGATATCACTTATGTTATTTACACCGTAAAGCACAACTTTTTGTTTTGCAACAAGTGCTTCACGTCTTCTGAGTTTTTTCTTGTCGTTTTCAAGATTTTTTCTTACACGCATAAGTGGCAAGTATTCTTTTTTGATTGCTCTCAATTCTTTTTCATTGATTTTCAATCTTTCTTGCAGTGTGGCAAGTCTTTCTTCATACTCTTCCAAAGAAAGTTGAGGTTTGTCAGTTTCTACTGGCTTTTCCTCTTCAATCTTCTTGAGCATTTGTTCAAGTTCTTCATTTTGCTTGCTAAGACGTTCTTTTTCTTGTTCAGCTTCTTCTTTTTCTTTTGCAATCTGTTGTTTTTCTTCTTCAGATTTTGCTTTAAGTTCTTCAAGTTCAGCAATTTTTCTTTCAAGTTCTGCTTTCAAATCTTCATTTTCTTTGTTCTTTTCATTTATTTCAGATTTGATGTCTTCAAGATTTTCAGCTGGAGCTTCTTCTTCAACTTCTTCAACAACAGGTTCTTCTTTGTTTTCTTCTTCAACTTCAGATTCATTTTCATCTTCGTCGAAATCTATATCATCAAAATCAAAGTCATCATTGAAGATATCGTCAAAGTTGTAATCTTCGTCTTCTTCTTTTTTTGTTTCTGCAAATACGTCTTGTTTTTCAGTTGCTTCACTGAGTTTCTTTTGTCTGTATGCCTCTTCTTCTGCACGAAGTTTTGCAAAAGAATCTTCAGGTTTTTCTTCAACAACTTCCATTGCAGGTTCTTCAACCTTTTCTTCAACTGGTTCAGTTTCAACAGCATCTTGGTTGATAAGGTTCTTTTCTTCCTGAGCTTTGTTCATGTCAACTTCAACATACTTTTCTTCTTCAGGTTTGTAGTTGTTGTATCCAAGATATTCTTGTTGGTCATTTTCCTGAATTTTTTGTTGTTCTTGATATGGAAGGTAAGCATTTCCTGTTTGTTCAGTCTTATCTTCTTTTTTCTTGGCTTTCAAAGCACAATTTTCTGGGTCCAAAATAGAAAGTAACAAATCCCCTAAAAAGAAAATCAAAAATCCACCAGCAACAATTATGCCGATAATAGCAAGTACATTAAGCAACACACTGCCAAAATCTACTGCCAAAATTTGTGTTAAATTCATAATCCTTTACCTCTTATTTTTTTTGTCTGGTATATTATATAATTTACAAATGAAAATGTCAATACCAAATTTAATCCAAAACCAAAAAAATTTGAAATAATTTTTACAAATACACAATTTTAGCATCAAATAAATAACAAATACAATTAAAATTGAAAGCTTAAATGGGCAAGAATAATCTTTTTCCTGGTTTTGTGCCACTTCTGTTATTGCATTTTTATTCAATATTTTGTATAAATATTCATTTTGAAAACAAATGTTTTAACAATTATTTTTTTTCAGCATAGATTGATATAGGAGAAATTTATGCCAATTAAAAACAAAGCAGTATTGACGTCAAACATTTCAAAATTTGGTCAAAAAATTCCAACTACAACTGAAAGCAATATACACGTTGCAAACGAATTGAATAACGACATTATAGTGACAAAAAGTACCGAAAGATTATGGACAATAGCTAATGATACTTTTGTTATTAAAACAAAGATTTCAAATAAAACCAATTTTGATATAGAAGATATCTATTTGAAAGACACTTTGACCGAAGGTGCAAGTTTGAAACCTGGCAGTGTCAAAATCGGACAAACAGAATATCCTGATGCAGATCCAATAGCGGGTTATACATTTCCCGTAACCTTGGGTTCAGAGATAGACATTGACATAACTTATGAAGTAGTTATTGACGAACGTCCCACTGTCACAAGCATAAAAAACAGTGGTCAAATAAGAGTGACAGTTGATACAACTCCCTACACCATTAACTCTAATGAACTTGAAATCCCAGTTGAAAACAACGAATTGTACGTACTTAAAGAAGCAAGCGCAAATGTTGTAAAAATTGGCGATCAAATAACTTATACAATCACTATTTCCAACCAAGGCACCATCGCGAATACCGATTTGGTTTTGAATGATCGACTTTCAGATTCCGTATCATTTGTCGCAGGCAGCATAAAAATCGATGACGTTGCCAAACCAGACTTGAACATAAGCGACGGCATAACCCTTACCGATTTGGACACGAATCAACAAACAAAAATTGAATTTACAGTCAATATAATAAAGTAACGTTTTTAAACAGTAAGATGAAGTTTCATAAATACTTTTTTACACGAAAAATCCTTGCCCAAATTCAACTGTAACTTTTGTAAGTTGTTTTGCATCAAATTAAATTTTGCTTTTGCCGACAGATCTTTCATCGATTGATCTTCTTCGTATTCGATGAACGTTCCAAGATCTTCTATTATTTGCAAGTCAAAACACATTGCTCCGTTACTGTAACTTATTGACTTGTTTTTTATACAACACCAATTATTTAACTTAGCGTTTTCAAAAATTTTTAGCGCATTGTGCAAATCGTCAACATTACACTCGGTTTTTTGTTCACTTATTACGTTTCCCTCTTTGTCAAGCCGCTTGCTTTTGTAACACAGTTTTGAAATATTCTTTCCATCATTTAAAATTACTTGCCTAAGCAAAAAAGATTCACCGATCAAGTCGTCGTACGGCATTTTTTTTACGTCCTTATTTTTTGAAAAATACCAATCATTTAAATAATAAGTTCCGGTTACCTTGAATCCTTGATCCTTCAATTTTTTGTCAATATCTTCGAATGAATCATAAACTTGTACGGTTACTTCTGTTTTTTTCATACTTTTATATCCTTTATACACAATTTATCAACGTCTTTTGAATGATCAATTTTGAAATATCAATTTCTTATATTAAAAACTTCGCGCCTCATAACATAACTTATCTCCTAAAAAAAATTATAACATATTACTAACGTTTTTGCATCTGTTTTAAAAAAAATATAACCCAATAGGCTTATTTCCTATTGGGTTTGCCGAACTTTCCGCCTGAAAAGTTATCAGACTTCAAATCTAGCACACTTGGTGGAGATGGCGGGAGTTGAACCCGCGTCCAAAAAATCTGTACAAATCTTTTCTCCGTGCGCAGTTTGTGGTTTATCCTGTTCAAAAACCTTCACAAACAAAAATTTTTGAACACTCTCTTAAAATTTTCAATTTTCAAATCAAGAAATAACTTTAAAAATCATATCTTGTCATTTTGATGCCAAAATTGATTGGACAAGCACAATCAAAGTGGCAAATTGCACTAAGCAGCAATCGCGCTGTAATTAAAATCGTTAGCGTTTATTTCGCTTTATCGGTTTGATAAAGAAGACCCGAATACTCCTGCACGCTTTACAATTTGTCCCAAACAATCTGTCGAAACCTGTCATCCCCTTGATACATTCTTCAAAGCCCTGTCAATCTCCCTGTTAGCAGATTTTTGCTTCAAAGTTTCGCGCTTGTCATAAAGTTTTTTACCTTTTCCAAGCGCAATTTCAAGTTTAACCAAGCCTTTGTCATTAATATAAACCCTTACTGGTACAATGGTCATACCTTTGACTTCCCTTGCTTTTGCAAACTTTGAAATTTCTTTCTTGTGAAGCAGTAATTTTCGATTGCGTTTTGAATTTGGTGAATAGGCAGTAGTTTTTTCGTAAGGTTTTACATAAGCATTTTTCAAAAACATTTCGTTGTTATCAATAGTTATAAAACTTTCATTTATGCTTATTCCGCCTGCCCTAACTGATTTTACTTCACATCCTTCAAGTTCAATTCCTGCTTCCGTCTTGTCAGAAATGCTGTAATCATAATAAGCTCGTTTGTTGCTGGCTATTACTTTCATTCCTACTCCTAGTATAACACTTTTTTATCCGACTTTTCAATAGATATTTTTCTTTTTGCCAAAAGTTATTTTTATAACCTTGGCAAAAGAAAAGTTTTTAATTTTTGTTGTCATCTGCAAGTGCAAATTCAATTTTGCGGTCGTATATATTGCTTGATATAACTTTTATTTTGATTTTGTCCCCCAACGAATAGCAAGTTTTTTGTCCTTTCAATTTGAAAGATTTTTCAAAAAACAAATACTTTTGTTCTGGCAGCGACTCAATTTTTACCAAGCCTTCAATAGTATTTTCAAGTTCAACAAAAAATCCAAAATTGGTTACTGAACTTATTACACCTTCAAAAACTTCGCCGATATGATTTTTCATATACTGCGCTTTTTTCAAATCATCTACTGCTCTTTCCGCTTCGTCTGCATTGCGTTCTTTGTTGCTTGACTGTTCGCATGATTCATAAACAAAATCTTTCAAATCAAAGGGTAGTTTTTTTTCATGCAAGCAATCTTTTATTATACGATGAATTGTTAAATCTGGATAACGCCTGATTGGCGATGTGAAGTGGCAATAATATTGTAATCCCAAGCCAAAATGTCCCAAACAATCAGGGCTATATTTTGCTTTTTGCATAGAACGCAACACAAGTTTGTTGAGTGTATCTTTGAGTGGATTTCCTTCAAACTTTTTCAATACATCAGTGTAATAAAGTGCAGTAATCTCATCAGGTACATCTACATTTATGCCAATACCACGCAAATAATCAACAACGCCTTGCAGCTTTTCTTTGGTTGGTTTTTCGTGGACACGATATGCAAAAGGTATATTTTTGTCGCAATAATGTTTTGCAACTACTTCATTTGCAAGAACCATAAAATTTTCGATAAGTTTGTGTGCGTCGTTTCGTTCGCGTTTTTTTACATCAACAACTTTGTCGCCTTCCATAACAAATTCGCATTCGGGTATGTCAAAATCTATTTCACCATTTTTTTGTCTGTTTTGCTTTATTTTTTTTGAAAGTTGGTCCATCAAAATCAATGTATCTTTATGTTTTGATGCTTTGTTTTCTGCATTGTTTGTTAAAACATCGTAAACTTGATTGTAAGTAAGTCGCGAATTGCTTTTTATGACAGATTCAAATATTTTATGATTTTTTACATTTGCGTCTTTGTCAAGTTCAATTTCGACAGACAAAGTCAATCTTTCAACGTCTTCCTGCAAAGAACAAATACCATTTGAAAGTGCTTCTGGCAACATAGCAAAAACCATTGTAGGAAAATATACACTTGTTCCCCTTGCAAATGCTTCTTCATCCAATGGAGTGCCTTTTTTTACATAATTTCCAACGTCTGCAATGTGAACACCCAAAAGATAATTCCCATTATCCAAAACCTGCAATGAAACAGCATCGTCAAAGTCTTTTGCATCTTCACCATCAATTGTAAAAATTTCTTGGTTCGTAAGATCAACTCTTCCCTTTTTGTCACATTCTTTTATGCCGTTTTTTTCAAGTTTGCTTGCTTCTTGCAAAACCTGTTGTGGAAATTGTGTAAAAATATTATATTGACGAACAATAGACAATTCTTGAACTTCGTTTTTGTCGGGATCACCCAAAACTTCGACAACGGCACCAATAATCCTGTCACGCACATTTTCAGGTTGATACAAAATTTTGCAGACAACCTTGTCTCCAACTTTTGCATCCATGCAGTTTCTTTTTTCAATTTTTATATATTTTCCAATTTTTGCATTATCAGCCTTGAAAAATATTTCCTTTTTGAGTTTTATCAGCACTCCAACCAAAGTTGAATTTGCTCTTTGCAAAATTTTTTCAACCCTGCATTCACCTTTTTCACCATCAAAACTGATAATTTTGACAAGTACCTGATCACCATCTATTGCACCTTTTGTAAATTTTTCGGCAATAAAGATGTCAGGATATTTTTCCGAGCGAAAAAAAGCGAAACCCCGTCCAGTTCCACAAATTTTTCCTTGTTCGTACTGAGCAGAGTTTCTTTTCGCTGTATGTTTTTTTTGTCTGATTTCTTTTTTCTTCATCAAATTCCTCATGATTTATTTATAAGCAAAGTTACAAAATAAAGCACAACGCAAACTGCAATGATTATAGCCATGATAGTTGTAGTTTTTTTGAGTTTGCCATCCCTTGACTCGCCTTTGTTTTGTGAGTAGTAACTTTCTTGAACGCCAGAAATTGCAGAAGAACCAGCAACATTTTCGTCTGATTGCAAAATAACGGTTACAATCATAATAATCGAACAAGCCAAAATAATGCCAATAAAAACATATCTTAAAATTGGAAATACGGTAGTAATCCAATCTGCTTGCAAACCATCGCTCAACAAATAACTTAAATTCATTTTAAACTCCTTATTTATATGCTAATGCCAGCAAAATTATCAAACCAACGAAAAGTATAGTAAGAATAATTGGAAATGTCAAATTCTTTTTGTATGCATTTACGTTGTAAGAATTTTTGATTATAAACCTTACACTTATTGTCACTGCAATAGCAAGTATAGCAATAACCGACGCGAACAAAATCCAATCCCAAGACTTTACGAATACTTGGATGCTTTGCCACCAATTATCCAAAAAACTTGCCAACATAACCTTACTCCTTTGTCTAGTTTAGCACAACCAACTTTTCATGTCAATTTTTTCGTATATTTTATTTTGGGTTTTTGGTCGTATTTTTCGATAATAACATTTCTTTGTTGATTGATTCGATTTTTGCCTGCCTTTGTATTTGTTCCCTTCTTGCTTGAATCTTTGCTTTTTTACAAAGAGTATCGACGTCAACGTTTTGATTTTCGGCAAGCAATTTTCCATTTTTGTTAAATTTCGCTACTATCATAATAGAAGTTTCAACAAAAGTCTTATCCGGCATAAACGACATCGCACTCAAAAGCACATTGTTATAAAAATCATCCAAATTGTCAAAATTATTTTTCTTTTCCAAATTATGCATTACTTTCAAAGCATATGTTAGAATGTAATAATTTCTGGTATTTGTCAAAACTTTGTTTACAAAAGTTTCCCATTCTTTTTGTTTTTCAACAATTATTACGCCTTTCGACAAATTTTTAATTTCTTCAAGGTATTGTCCCTTGTTTTCATCAAATTCATCATCAAAAATTTTAAAATTCATTTGTTATATCCTTGTTTTTTATTGTTTTGTTTAACGTTGAATAAATAATTGCTTGCTCTTGAGCATTGTTGCCAAGTAAGTATAAAGGTATTCTTGGCATATCAAGCAAACTATTTCCACATTGGGCATACCTTTTTTTATAATACATGCGCAAATCATTTGTATCAAGTCCCATGCTTACTGCAAATATTTCTTTTGAAAATGTTTGTTTGTATTGCTGACAAAAATTTTGAATCGCCCTTTCGACAGTATCCATAATTTGATTTGCAATGTTGTCATCAATAAAATCATAAATGGTTTTATATTTTTGTTCACGCAATTGTTCTTTTAATTCAAGACTGTTGATAACAGCATAAACTCCATTGTTGTCAACAACGCACATTGTTGCTTTGCCAATTATATTTTTATTTTTGTCTTTGATCACAAAAGTATAATAATTTTTATCAGTCATTGATGAATGCAAGATGCCGTAACCCGCCGCATGAATACTTGGTCTTGCACAACTGTCGCATTCATAACCAAGTACAAGCTGTCTTGAGTCATTATGCTTCAAAAATTCAAATGTATAGTTTGATTTTGAATTGTCTTTCAATGACGTTATTTCAGCTTCTCCTCGTGCTTCAAGCTTTGATTGTAACTCGTTTGCATCTGACATCAACTTGTTTGCTGTTTCAAAAATTTGCTTTTGATTTTCTGCATCTTCGTTGATAAGATAAGGACAAAGTATTGCAGAAATATTGTCATTCTTGTTTTCTAATGACATTTTAATATTGTAAAAATCAACTAAGCTCATTTTGGTAAGTTTCCCTGACTTGTTTTTGTGATATTGTTCAATGACGTCAAAATTTTCAAAAACATCTTCAAAAAACGTGGCAACAATCTCTGGTGCCTTTGGTAAAACAGCATCCAAATTTTCCAAAAAGAACGCCGTTCTACGTGGATTAAACTCTCTGTGTTGAACACTGCTTATTTGACAGGAAATCTTGTTAGAAAAACATGACAGTTTCTTTAATCCTTCAAAAATTTTTGCACGCAAAATCTCATATTTGACATTCTGATCCACATTTTGTCCGTCTGGAAATTCAAATAATCCAAGTGCAGAACACATATTGTAAATATCTGTTTTGAACATATTTTTAAGCAGATTGTATTGCCTGTAATTTTTCAAACAGTTTTCCAAATCTTCAATCTTGCAGTTTAAAATCACGTCTTTATCAGGCAAGAAGTATGACTTGTTTCTTTCTCTGTTAATTTTTGCAAGCGTACGATATACTTCAAAAAATTTGTGTTCTTCATACTCGTTGTGTGGAACAAGTAAACCAGTCCCTTTTACATTTATTCGATAATTTCCAAATTTGTTTGACATAGCATAAATAAAATTTTGCGTTTTAACAAAAACATTGTTATCCCACACAGACAAAATATCATTTGATTCAAGACTAAACACAAAATTTTTGTCATTTCGCCACAAAACGACTTGCTGAATTTTTGCTTGGGTCAAATATATGTCGCTGTGAGTAGCAAAACATTCAAGACTATGCATGTCAGTTTTGATTGTATCATTTTCGTTTTTAAATACAAAAACAGTATCTTCGCCAAATTTCAAGGATAATTTTGGCGCCGAAATAGACCTGTTTTGGCTGAAAGTACCAATTTTATCAAATGAAAGTTCTTCCAACATATCGTCAATAGAAAGTATGTCTTGTGCAAACCCAACATTTGCAAATCTTATCTTTCTAATTTTTGTATCGACTAAAAAAGTATTATGTAAATTTTTTATTTCGCCATTTACTTCCAGTGCTGTAACATTGCTTCTTTCAAAAACATTTTTCCCAAAAGAAGTGCAGGATCTTGGCAAAACAACCTTGCCTGCAAGTCCACTTTGTGCAAATGCATTGTTTTCTATTGAACAAACGTTTGAAAAGTCAAAGGTTTTCAAATTCGCACAGTTTGAAAATGCATATTCTTTTATTTCACGAATACTGCTGCTGTTTTCAATTTTTTCAACATTTGAATATTTGAACGCATTTTCGCCTATTACAATTTCTTTGTTATCTGGCAATATCAAAGTTTGCAAATTGTCGCAATAAAAAAAGTTTTCTGGTATCGCATACAAACTTTTACACAAAGACATATCAACAATATCAAAACCTCTCAATATTGGCCACTCAAGTTTTGTGATATTTGATGGCAAAGTACATTTGTTTTGATTTTTCAAAATTTTTGTTTGATTAAGAGACTTAAGAACAACTCTTTGTTTTAATTTCATAATAAAATAATTTTAGCACAAATACTTAAAATTTGCAAGTCCACCGGTACAAAAAAATACACCGAACAAATAACATAAATGCTCGATGTATTTTTATATTAAAGTCAAATTAAGTTTTATAAAATTTTAAAGCAAAATACAAATTATTCCGCCTTTGCCTTCATTGACAATTTTTCCAAGTGTTTTGCGCATTTTGCGTTGTGCTTCGCTAGGCATCATATAAATTTTTGAATTTATTCCTTCATTCACCAAACTGTTGAGTGATTTTCCAAAAATATTTGTTTCCCAAACTGCTTGTGGATTGTTTTCAAACTGACTCATAAGTTGTTGTGCCATTTCTTCACCTTGCTGTTGGGTGCCAACGATAGGACTAATTTCAGTTTCAATATCTACACGCATGATATGCAAACTTGGTGCAGACGCTTTGAGTTTCATTCCAAATTTTCCGCCTTGCTTTACAATTTGCGGTTCTTCCAAAGTCAACTCATCAGTAGAAGGAACAACTATTCCATAACCTGTTTCATCCACCTGTTTCAATGCACTTTCCAATTTGTCGTATTCTTTTTTTGCAAAGGAAAGTGTTTTGATATATTTTACAAGTTGCAAATCATCTTTGATTTCTGTTTCACATTGCTTTGACAAAACTTTGTAAAAAGTATGTGGTTTTGGTTGAATATCAAAGTGAACAGTTCCATCATCCAATCTTATTTTTCCAATGGCAACTGGTTCAAAATCTGGATCATCCAAAAATGCAATATTTGTTTTGTCAATTTGACCAATTTTTGAAATATTTTCACCAAATTTTTTGATTTCATCAATAATAGATTTTATGATTTCATCATCAAATGGCAATGCTTTAAGCCAATCTGGCATATTGATTTTCAAAGAGCGAAGTGGAAATTCTAGTAGTATTTTTTCAAATATACCCTCAATATCTTGTGTTTCAAGGTCTTTTGCGCTAAGAGGCAAAACGGGAACATTGTATTTTTGTTCAAGTGCTTTTGCCAAATCTTTTGTATTTTGGCTTTCAGGTTGTTTTGAATTGAGCACGATAACAAATGGTTTGTTTTCTTTTTGCATTTCACTTACGACACGCTGTTCTGCTTCGACATAACTTTCACGTGGCAATTCGCAAATTGTTCCATCGGTAGTCATAACTATTCCAATAGTAGAATGTGTCGTGATAACTTTTTTGGTACCAAGTTCAGCTGCCTGTTCAAAGGGCATATCTTCATCACTCCAAGGTGTTTTGACAAGTCTTGGTTTTTTGTTTTCTTCAAATCCCATTGCGCCATTAACCATGTATCCTACACAGTCAACCATTCTTACGTTAAATTCTACACCGCTTTCCAAACTTACTTTCACCCCTTCATTTGGAACAAACTTGGGTTGTGTTGTCATTATTGTTTTGCCTTCACCTGATTGTGGCAATTCATCGATAGCACGCTGTCTGCTGTGCTTGTTCTCTATATTTGGTATAACAAGTTTTTCCATAAATCTTGTTATAAATGTCGATTTACCACATCTTACAGGTCCAACAACGCCAATATATATGTCGCCATTAGTACGCGTGGCAATATCTTTATATATATCAAAATTTTCCATAAAACCTCCAAAAATTTTGCTAGTATAATCTATTCAATCAAAAAAGGCATTATGTCAAAACGCAAAAAAAAGATAGGAAACACTTTGTCCTATCTTTCAATTTTTCAAAATTGTGTTAGTCTTTTGCAACAAGTTTCAAATCAACTCTGCCCTTGTCATCAATTTTTATAACTTCAACTTCAACAGTATCCCCGATATTCACCACATCTTCAACCTTTTCAACACGTTTTGATGAAAGTTTTGAAATATGAATCATACCTTCTTTTCCTGGAGCGATTTCAACAAAAGCCCCAAAAGTCATTATGCGCATAACTTTTCCGCTGTAAATTTTTCCAACTTCAAGTTCGTCACAAATATTTTGGATAATATTTTTTGCTCTTTCGCAAGCACTTTCGTCGCTTGATGCAACAAATACTTTACCGTCATCATCAATGTCAATTTTGACACCAGTTTGTTCGATAATTTTGTTGATAACCTTTCCACCACTGCCAATTACATCTTTGATTTTGTCTGGATTGATAGTAAATGAAATTATTTTTGGCGCATAAACTGAAAGTTTTTTACGTGGAGCTGGAAGAACAGCAAGCATTTTGTTCAAAATGAACATTCTGCCTTCACGTGCTTGTGCCAAAGCGGTACGCAAAATATTTTCGTCAATACCTTTGATTTTGATATCCATTTGAATTGCTGTGATACCTTTTTCTGTACCAGCAACTTTAAAGTCCATATCTCCAAGGAAATCTTCCAAGCCTTGAATATCACTCAAAACAGCAACTTTGCCACTTGCTTCGTCCTTGATAAGTCCCATTGCAATACCTGCAACAGGTGCTTTGATTGGAACGCCAGCGTCCATAAGTGCCAATGTTGAACCACATACGCTTGCCATTGATGATGAACCGTTTGAAGAAAGAACTTCACTTACCAATCTCAAACTGTAAGGGAAATCAACTTCATTTGGGATAACAGGTTCAAGGGATCTTTCAGCCAATGCACCATGACCAATTTCCCTTCTTCCTGGGCTTTTGAGTGGTCTTGCTTCGCCAGTTGCATAAGGTGGCATATTGTATTGATGCATATATCTTTTGTCTTCTTCTTCGTCAAGTCCTTCCAAAATTTGACCTTCGGATATTGTACCCAAAGTAAGGGCTGTCAAAACTTGAGTTTGTCCACGTGTAAACACGCCTGTACCATGAACCCTTGGCAAAACACCTGCGTCACACCAAATAGGTCTGATTTCAGTGAGTTTTCTTCCGTCAGGACGAATGCCTTTATTTATTATTTTTCCACGAACGATTTCTTTTGTCATCTTGTACAAAACATCGCCAATTTGTCTTTGTTTGTCTGGGAAAATTTCAGCAAAATGTTCTTTGACATCTTTGTCAACGCGATCTTGATTTTCTGATCTTTCTTGTCTGTCAAATGTATCCAAAGCTTTTGTAAGCATATCTGTTGCATATTCCCTTACTGCTTTGTCGATTTCTTCTTCAACTTTGTAATATTCGATTCCACTGTTTAATGGTTTGCCAATCTCTGCTTTAACTTGTTTTTGGAAAGCAACAAGTTTTTTGATTTCTTGGTGAGCAAGCATAATTGCTTCAAGCATTTTTTCTTCGCTTACTTCTTTTGCACCAGCTTCAACCATCAATACGGCTTCATCTGTACCACTTACATACAAAGAAAGCTCGCTTTTTTCGCGTTGTTCTGCATTTGGATTGATTACAAGTTGTCCATCAACCAAACCAACGTAAACTGAACCAGTAGGTCCACCAAATGGAATGTCTGAAATTGTAAGTGCGAATGAACTTCCAAGCATTGCAAGTGGTTCTGGCAAAACATCGGGTTCAACAGAGAGTGCAGTTGCAACAACACTTACATCGTTGAAGAAACCTTTTGGAAACAATGGCCTGAGTGGTCTGTCAATCAATCTTGATGTCAAAATGGCTTTGTCACTTGGTCTTCCTTCACGTTTTTTAAATCCACCAGGAATTTTGCCAACTGAATACATTTTTTCTTCAAAATCAACACCAAGTGGGAAAAAGTCAATTCCATCTCTTGGTTTTTCTGCCATTGTTACGTTTACCATAACAACAGTTTCACCGCATTTTACCAAACAACTTCCGTTTGCTTGTTCGCAAAATCTGCCAACTTCAATTTCAACTGGTTTTCCACCAATTTCGGTTTTGAAAATTTTTGCATTTTCACTCATAAATTTTTACTCCTTTTATCTTCACATCAAATCGATTGATTTGATGATTATTAACAATTTCAAGGCAAAATACATTTGCCTTTACAAAATTGAAAATGGAGAGACTTTAAAAAGGCTCTCCAATTTTTTTATCTGATATTAAGTTCTTTTTTAAGTTTTCTGAAAGCTTCGATATCTTTGGATTCCAAATACTTCAAAAGACCTTTTCTTTTACCAACAAGTTTCAAAAGTCCACGGCGTGTGTGATTGTCGTTTGGATTTGCTTTCAAATGTTCTGTAAGGTTGTTGATTCTTTCAGAAAGCAAAGCAATTTGAACGTAAGCAGAACCTGTATCATGTTCAGATGTTTTGAACTTGTCAATGATTTCTTTCTTTTCCATACATATATCCTCCTTAATTAAAAATTTTTCACCTTGAACAAAGAATGTCGGTCGGAGTAACCTTACACCTTAGCAAAAGGAACAAAGTGATAATAACACAAAGCAAAACATTTGTAAAGTATTTTAAAGAATTTTGTTACAAAAGTTATTGGGCATAAAAAGTTAAATATTTAAACCATTTGAAATTAGTTTTTTAAATCAAAAAGATCTTCTTTGCGTTTTATCATTTCATCAATGCGAGCAATATAATCTTGTATCATTTTTACATTGCAGCATCTTTCGATTCTTCCGTCGTGGTCAAACACACGTTTTGAAATGGCATTTGCACCACAAGCCAAAATGCTTGTTGTTTCTTCCATACTGTCAATATTGAACATACAAACCGTATCTGGCTTTGCATAGCCAACATTTTCCAATGCTTCCGCTTGATTTTTTTGACGATAAATGTAATAAGGTTTGTACCCATGTTCTGACAGTTTGTCATAAGCATATTCAACCATTTGTGAGACAACGCTTTCTGTTGATTGTTGCAAGCCTTGTTGCATAAGCACTGAACCATGCTTGTAAGACAACGTGTGAATTGTTACGTTGTGTGGCTCCAAATCCATTGCTGTGTTTATGGTGTGTTTGAAAGTTGTCAAACTCTCACCTGGCAATCCTGCAATAAAGTCCATATTGACGATAAAGTTGTATTTGAGTGCCATAACGTATTTTTCAAAAATTTGTTCAGGTTCAACCTTTCTTCCAATAAGTTTGAGTGTTTTTTTGCAAAACGTTTGTGGATTTATACATATACGTGTCACACCATGACTTTTTAAAACAGCAAGTTTTTCATCCGTAATTGTATCCGCCCTTCCACATTCGACTGTAAACTCATTTACCGGATAAGATAATTCATCCAAAATTTGATTGAGTTGTTGTGCAGACAAAACAGATGGGGTTCCGCCGCCAATATATATCGTTCTTACAACAAGTGCCTTGTCAAATATAAGTTTTTTCATTGCACGAATTTCTTTTATCAACGCCTGTATATAGTCAGGAATTATCTTTTCGACAGCGTTGTATTCGCTTGAAATAAAACTGCAATAAGAGCACCTTGATGGACATATTGGAATATTGATATAAATATCAACCAAGTGATCATTTTTTATAATACAGTTTTGGTTGTTTATTGTGTCACTAACCAATTTCGCTTTTTTTGCCGATATGAAAAAGTCACGCATGAGTATTTCTCGAAGAATGGTTTTGTCTATGCCGTTTTCAATAAGTTCATACCCTATCTTTGTTGGACGTATCCCTGTAAGTGAGCCCCATGGCAAATCTTTTTTTGTCAACAGTGCACATACCTTGTACAAACAGAGTTTTGCATATCTCTTCATATATTTCTTTTGTTGCAATACACTGTTAATTTCAGGCATTTGGTCAACACGAGTTTGTGTTTGAGTATTATCTTCAAATGTAATTGTAGCAGTACTTGTAATTTGATTGTCTGACAAGTTTTGTTCAAAGTCTACATCAACTTTTTGATTTGGAAAAAATACACGAACAATTTCAAATATGTCGTTTTTCAAAAATTCTTGATTTGTAGTTATGTTTATTTCTTTTTCTTCCATTATTCCCTTATAACCTCATAAACTTGATTGAAGTTTTTGATTACACTTTGTATTTGCTCTATTTGCGATGTATCCGACACTTGCAAAGACAAAGTCGTAACCATTTTGCCCATGTTGTTGTTTTTGCTTGAAAATCCCAAAAGCGTAATTTTGTTTTCCAAAATCTTTTTTATAATATCTTGAATCAAATTGTTTGATACTTCGGACACAATTTTAAGTGTAACTTTATAAGTCAAATTTGTCTTTTGATTCCATTCTGCTTCTATCAAACGTTCTGGCTCCAAAAATTTTATGTTGTGACAATCATGTCTGTGTATAGTAACGCCACGTCCCCGTGAAATATATCCAATAATTTTGTCACCCATAACAGGATAGCAACAGTTTGCATATCTTACCAACATACCACTGTCACCGTCAATAAGCACTCCATCTTTGTTTTTGGAAATAGTTATTTTGGGCAAAACGTGAGTTGGTTGAGCTTTGTTTATGTCTGATTGCAAACGATTGACGATTTGATTTACGGACGTACTTCCATATCCCACAGATGCAAACAATTCATCTGATGTGTTGAAACACATTCTTTCAAGCAAAAGTTCAAATTCTTTGCTTGTTACAATTTTGTTTGTGTCCCAACCTTTAAGCTTAAACGCTTCATCCAACATTCTTTTGCCCGTCTTTATGTTTTCATCTTTAAGTTCGTTGCGGAAATAGTACTTTATTTTGCTTTTTGCCGAAGCAGTTGCAACATGATTAAGCCAATCACGTGATGGACCCTTGCTGTTTGGTGACGTTATAATTTCTACTACGTCGCCGTTGTTCAATGTTGTATAGAGTGGTTTAATCTTTCCATTTATCTTTCCACCAACACAAGTATTTCCGATTTCGGAATGAATAGCATAAGCAAAGTCGATTATGTTTGAGTTTTCTGGAAACTCCAGTATTTTGCCTTTTGGTGTTTGCACATATATAACACCAGCATTAAGTTGATTTTTGAAACTTTCGATAAGTTCGCGACTTGTAAGTGATTGTGTACTTTCCATAATCGCTCTTATCCAACCAAGTTTTTCATCCAAGGCAGACTTTTTGATACGCTTTTCTTTGTACATCCAGTGTGCAGCGATACCATATTCACTTATGCGGTGCATTTCTTCTGTACGTATTTGAACTTCGAGTGGGCGTTCATTTTCAGCAATAATGGTTGTGTGTAAAGACATGTAACCATTGGGTTTGGGGTTTGCAATGTAATCTTTGAATCTGTTTGGCATTGGCTTGTAAATACCATGTATACCGCCCAGGACTGCGTAGCAATCCTCAACAGTTTTTACAATCACACGCATTGCAATCAAGTCATAAATCTTTGCGAGTGGAATATTTTTGCTTGTCATTTTTTTGTAAACTGACGAAAAGTGTTTTTGTCTAAATGAAATTGTACCTTGAATTTTAAGTTCATCCAAAATATCCTGCAAGCGCTTTTTTGTAATTTCAATCTGTCTTTCATTTGCATCCTTTTTCATCAAAACGTTTGTGAGCAAATAATTATACACGTCTGGTTGCAAAAACTTCAAACATATATCTTCCATTTCGGACTTGATAAAATTGAGCCCCAAACGTTCCGCCAAAGGTGCAAAAATTTCTTTGACAATTTCCAATTCTTTGTACTGTTTGCTTGAAAGTGGTTCTTCAAACCTTTTTATGCTCCACAATATCAAGAGCAACTTGATTACGATAACCCTTATATCCTTGCTTATGGCGACAAGCATCATACGAAAGTTTTCTGCTTCCTCCAAATTTGCAAGTTGATACTTTTCAATTTCTTTCAAACTTTCATAAAGACTTAAAATTTCGGGGTCAAAATTTTGTCTAAGATATTCTTGATCTTCAAAATCAACAAAAAGCAAAACGGTTGCAACTTTGCTGATTGTGTCAAGTTGTATACGGTCAAAAGATAAAAGAGCATCATACAAATTTGCACAATCTGAAAAGTTTTCCAAAATATGGTAAAGTGCATTTTGTGTTTTTTTGTCAACATTCAAATATTCGATTATTTTCCGCATTTTTTTGCTCCTTTTGATTTTGATATTTTTTTATGTTTTTTTGTGTAATAATTTATTTGATTTTATTTT
>CAJKWP010000012.1 GCA_905203645.1 uncultured Christensenella sp. | reverse complement strand
TATTAAAACAGAAAAACATTAAACAAAAAAATAAAGCATCAAAAAATTGCTTTATTTTTTGTTTTTATCTGTTTTTATCTATTTTTAAAAGTTTTGTAATCTTCCAATGGAATCGTGAAAACAAGCCCTTGCACGTCTTGTTCGATTGCACGTTTTCTTACAAGGTTTGCAAGGCGATTAGTATGAGATTTTTGTGTTGCTATCAAAACAACATCCTTTTCATTTTCAAGTTCAATTCCCATAAAAGACGAATAATTTTTGCCCATACCTTTGCCCGAAAGAATAGTTGCTCCGCTTTCGCCAATTTCTTTTACGCAATCAACAACAATTTCATTAAATCCCGCTGGAACGATAGCCACAACCAACCTTGGGTAATCTGTTATTTTTTCTTTTTCCAACTTTTCCATTTCAATCTCCTTTTTTATGCCAAGTAACAGTGAACTGCGATATCTTGGCGAATGTTTCAAAAACTTTTTCAATGCTAAAATATTTTTTGTTTTTGCCTTGAAAAAGTACACAATCAACTCATTCGAATACAAATTCAGTAGTTCTTTCAAAAAGTTTACTTTTGAAGAATTGCCGTGCATTTCAAAACATTCAGTAATTTCGTTTGCTTTCAAGAAATCTTCAACTTTGTTTTGACATTTTTTTCTTACAATCAAAATATAATTTCTCATTGATTCTCCTTTTGTTTTGATTTTTTCAATTTGATTTTGTAAACTATTCCCAAGATTTCGATTGAAATTATAGGGAGCAGTGCACAAAGAGCAACTGTTCCAAAGGCGGAAAAAGCACTGCCATGAGTGCGGTTTGCAATCCCAATAAAGAAAGGAAGTACAAATGCTACAAGCATTGTTCCACTTACCACGCCACCACTGTCAAAACCAATTGAATAAAATAGTGGTGGCGAAAAGAATGTCAATGAAAGAGCTAAGATTATGCATGGGGCCAAATAGTACCACATCGAAAAATCAAAAAATACACGCAACAATGACATTAAAAGAGAAAGCGAAATTGCAATTACAAGGCTTAGTACAATGGAAAATGGTTTTATAGATCCTGAAGTTATATCTTCAATTTGATTAAGCAATATTTTTATTGCGGGTTCTGTAAAGACCAAAACAAGTCCAAATAACAATACAAGCAATATTAACACCGCTGTGCTTTCCATTTTTTGTCCAATATAAATGCCCATAGGCGAAAATCCGTAAACTGCACTTGTTAAAAAAATCACAAGCCCAAATGCGCAAATCAAAAAGTTAAGCAGTAACTTGAAAAGTTGTTTTTGCGGAAATTTGAATGCAATAAGTTGCATGATAACAAAAATAACAATTATAGGCAAAAATGCTATACATACGGAAGCGATATTGTCAATTAAAACTTCCACGAATGAATCATTTTCCAATGCGAATGTGCTTGCGCTTGCAGGATAAAAATATGACAATATCAAAACAGCCAAAATTGGACCGGCAGATCCAAGTGCTATAACTCCAAAATTATCCTCTTTTTTGTTTGTTGTCCTTGCAGAGCATATTCCAATGGTAAGGGCCATCAAAAATGGAACGGTAATTGGTCCAGTTGTAATACCAGAAGCATCAAACGAAAGTGCCAAGTATTCATTTGGAGAAAAGATTGCAAGCACAAAAATCAAAGCGTAAGTTCCAATCAAAAAATATCTTAATTTTATACCTTTCAAAATTCGAAAGAAAGCAAGACAAACAAAAAAGCCGACACCCAATCCAACAGCGGCCATAAACAAAAATTTGTTTATATCGCTTGAAACTGCATTCAAAAATTTTGTCAAAAGTTGCAAATCGGGTTCTGCAAGTGTTGCAAAAAAACCAAATATTCCTCCAAACAAAATTATAAGGTACATTTTTTTGCTTTGCATAAGACTGACGCCTGCGTGTTTACCAAACTTTAAAACCGAATTGTCAGCACCAAACAAAAAGACAACTTGCCCGACGATAAGACCCAAACAACACAGAGAAAAATGCAAAAACAAGTTGCCGTCAAAGGGCACCAAACCGACAGCAAAAATCAATCCCACCACTGCAAACAGGATAAACACCGGTATGGTCGCTTCTTTGATTTTTGAAAGCATATTATTTTATCCTCAAATCTTTTTGGTCAAACCAAAATATCTTTGATTTTTGTTTGTTAACCAATCTTGAAAAAATTCGCTCGCCATATCTTTCATAAAAATCTTGAAGTTCAAGATTGGTACTGAAAATGATTGGTTTGCCAGTTATCATTCTTTGATTTACAATCGTATACAGATAGTTTTCGTTTTGATTTTTGAAAAACTTTTCAGTTCCAAGGTCGTCAACAAACAAAATATCGCAATCAATGAATTTTTTTATCAATTCGCTTTCGTTCTCGGCATTGCCTTTGAAAATTTTGTCAAGCATGTTGAAAGCAGTAGTAAAATAAATACAATATCCGTTTTGGACAAGTTCATCCGCCATACATTGCATCAAAAACGTTTTTCCATTTCCAGTATTTCCAAAAAAACCAAAATTTACAACTTTGTTGTTCAGTGGATTTTTGCACCAGTTTTCGGCAAATGCGTACAGGTTTTGATACTTTTTCTTGTCATCAAAGATGTCAAAATTGCTGTCTGAAAATTTTTGAAAATTTTTCAGATTGGATTCTTGCCTCAAAAGCATAGATATTTCACTTTTCAAACAACTGCAAGGTTTTCCATCAACAAAAAAGTTGTCCATGCATTTTTTGCAAATAATTACAGGTTCAAGCAGGGAAAGGGGATTTGTTTTAAACTCAGTCTTTTCACTTATAAATTTTTCAAGATTTTTTTTGCAAGATTCAAGTTGACTTTCGTCAAATTTTTGATTTTCAAATTCTGCTTTGGATTTTTGGATTATCAAATTTTTGTACAAAGCATAGTTTTTTTCAAAATCACTGTTTTCAAGCAAATCTTGCAATACTTTTCGTCTTTTCCCATCTTGCATCTTTATTTTTTCTTTAAGGCTTGAAATCGCTTTTTTGGTTATCATAATCACACCTCAAGTTCGTCAAGCGAATCGAACAGGGAATTGAGTTCGCTTGCTGTATAACTGCGACCTTTCAAAGTTGACTTTTGCTCACATCCACCAATATAAAGTCCAAGTTTTTTCGCATCTTCTACAGTTTCAATTTTCATCTCGTAAAAAGATGACAATGTTTTGTTAAGATAATTCATTGGTTGAATTTTGTCCTTTGAAAGTTCGATTGCATAAGCAAAAAGTTGGTCGTTTATCTTCCAATCTTCCGTCCAAGTCTTGTAAAAACTTCTGTCCCAGTTGTTGACATTGCGGTTGAGATTAAGTTTTATCAAAATAGTCTTGATTTTTTCATCATAGGCAATCATATCTTCAAAGTATTGATTTATACTTTGCAAACTTACAGTTCCAAGTTTAAAAAATTTGTTTACAATTGCATTCATACCTTCAAGAGTACGAATAGATTTTTTGAAGCAAAATTCTGCAAGTGCTTTCAGACCATCTTCTTCAAAACCCATTGCAACCCATTTTACGATATAGTTTTCAACAACTGGTTCAAGATTTTCATAAAAAAGACCCAAGTTGCTGTTGACTTGCTTTGCAATATTCACATAATTTTCATGTTGTTTTTCAAACGAAGAAATTTCTTGCTGTGTGAAAAGACGCATTTCAAAATATTTTTTGAAAATGTTGTCCAATTTTTCAAAATTAAGTCGTTTTGATGATTTGAAATATTTTGCGACAAACAAAATGGTTTCTTCGTCAAAACCAAGTTGTTTTGTCCAAACGTTCCACATTTCACGCTCTTCTATCGTTGGATTACGCTTTATTCCCAAACTCTTCAAAAGAATGCCAAAATTACTTTCAACAAGGTTGAGTTCGTTGATTTTTTCTTCAACTTTCTCTATGGTTTTGATATTTTCACTTGCCCAGTTGTTCGCAACTGTTGTGATATAATTTACACCAACATTTGCACCCTTGATTTGAACGCAATAGCCAATCAACAAAAGCAGGGCATTTTGTTCGAACTTGGTGTTTTCGATAAGATAATAATATTCGGCATATTCATTTGGATAAATCATTCTGCCATTCAATATTTCCTGAACTTTGACGTTGAATTCTGCAAATTTTTCAGGTTTATATTTTTTTATATTTGAAAACAAATTTTTCAGTGGCAAATACAAAACTTCAAATGGATTTGTGTTTGTAACTTGAACAAGACCTTGCTCTTGCCAATAAAAAAAGATGCTTTCAAGTTCGCTTTCGGGAATATTCAAGTTTTGACTGAAACTTTCCAATGAGTTATCCAAACTTTGCGCATTATTACACTTGTAAAGTCCATACAGATACACTTTTACGCAATTTTCAGGAGCATTTGGCAAAAAATTGTTGATAAACAAATTATCAACCTGAGTTTTTTCGTTTATAACAGCCTGTGAAGACATTTTGCAAAGAGCCATAGAATTATTTATTTTCCTTTTGTACAAAAAATATTTTAACACATCTATGCTTATGTTTTCAACTTTTATTCTATTTTTCCAAAATTATTTTGCAAATTGCCAAACAACGACTTTCATATCTGCATTTAAACAAGCATAAGTATAAATGAGGTATTACATGAAAAAATCAATCAAAATTTTGTCCATAACTCTTTGTGCTTTGGGCTTTTGTTTTTTGTTTGGTTCCTGCAAAGCAAAAGATCAACAAATGTACAATCATTATCAAATGGAGATATTCTATGACGATACTGCCAAGTCACTGACTGGAAAAGAAACAGTTACATACATAAATCAAAGCGATTCAGTCCTTGACAACTTGTGCTTTCATCTTTATCCGTCTGCTTTCAGACAGGGCTCAAAGCAAAGCGTAGTTTCGCTTTTGAATTATACAAGTTGCTTTTACAATGGCACAAGTTATGGCGGAATAACAGTTGACAAAGTCACTGTTGATGTAAATGACGCAAAATTTTCGATATGTGGGGAAGATGAAAACATACTTATGGTGGAGTTGCCCAAAAAACTTTCGCCACAAGAAAGTATTATTCTTCATATTGAATTTTCTGTTACTTTGCCCAACGCCAATCACAGATTTGGATACGGGGAAAATACAATCAATATCGCAAATTTTTATCCAATTGCTTGCGTTTTTGAAGATGGCGAATTTATGACAAAAGGATATAATTGCAACGGCGATCCTTTTTA
This sequence comes from uncultured Christensenella sp., assembly GCA_905203645.1. Taxonomy (GTDB): domain Bacteria; phylum Bacillota; class Clostridia; order Christensenellales; family UBA1242; genus CAJKWP01. The sequence continues at coordinate 19,763 of CAJKWP010000012.1, read as the reverse complement.
TTCACAATCAGCAAATTATGACGTTACAATAAATTATCCGTCAAATCTCACAATTGCGCATACGGGAAAACTTGTAGAAAAACAAGAATACAAAAACAAAATACAAAACGGTCATTCATACTCCGAACAAGATTACACAAAGTCGGTTATAACGGCACAAAGAGTGCGAGATTTTGCTTTTGTTTTAAGTTCAAAATTCAAAACTGCACAAGCATCAGTTGACGGCACTCAAATAACGTATTTTTTTTACAACGATGAAAATTTTGAAAAATCATTACAAACAGCAGTAGATTCTGTCAAAACATTCAACAAACTGTTTGGAAAATACGCCTATGACACACTTGCAGTTGCAAAAACAAACTTTGTACACGGTGGAATGGAATATCCAAATTTGGTCTATATAGCCGACAGTTTGGATAATTATACTGATTATCAAAACGTTATTGTCCATGAAATTGCACATCAATGGTGGTACAATATGGTCGGCTCAAACGCCTTTGACAACGGTTGGCAAGACGAAGGTTTGACAGACTATTCAACGGCGATATTTTATGAACACAATCCGCAATACAAGCGATCAAAGGACAATATTATTTTGAACGGAATCAGAAACTATGCCTTTTTTACTGACGTGTATTCGTCGGTGTACGGAAAACTTGACACAAGCATGACAAGGGCACTGGACGAATACCCAACGGACCCCGAATACGTTTATATTGCTTATGTAAAATCCATGCTGATGTTTGACAGTCTAAGAGCCTTTATGGGTGATAAGGACTTTTTTGAAGGTGCAAGAGATTATTTCCAAACTTATTGTTTCAAAATAGCATCGCCACAAGATATGATAGCGTGCTTTCAAAAGAATTCAAAAAAAGATGTTGAAGCGTTTTTCGATTCGTGGCTAGGTGGAAAAGTGCTGATCATTTCGGCTTCTTAAAGGTGTATTTTATATTACAATAACAAAAAAACTGAGACAAGTGAATATCTCAGTTTTTTGTTGTAATTTTTGTTGTTTATATTTTACAGCACACCCCAAACAAATGTGAAAATTGTAATCAACACGTTTGTTGTAAGCATTCCATAAAAGATTGATTTTTCTTTCAAGGAAGGGCGATACATTTGTTTGAGCGGATAGCCTATGCAATCCGTTGGAATATAGATATTGAAGAATCTGTTTTGATGTTGCACAAGCATTGGAACTTTGTCAGGTGATGGCTCTTCGGGTACAAGTTCGCCCATAAGTTCGTCACGAAGGCGTTTGCGTGACAAATCTTCGGTGATTTGTTTCAAGTTTTTGACCGCAGTTTGTTCAAACAGTTTGAAAATCAAAAAGACCATAAGTCCCAAAAGAAAAAGCAAAATTACAAACAAAGTTGCTATTGATGCAAATACATTTCCATTTTGAAGTTTTGCAAAAATTGATTCGTACCAAGCATTGAACGTTGTGCTTGTTGAAACAAAATAAGCAACCAAAACATTTATGGCATTGTTCATAAAGTGTATAATCATTGCAGGTATGATATTGCCACACAAAACGGTTATTATACCCAAAACAAAACCGATAATTGATGCATAGAAGAATTGTTCAATGTTAAGGTGGGTAAGTCCAAACAAAATACCTGAAAGTATGATTGCCTTTTTGTATCCCAATGACGAATAGTTTTTCAAAAGCAAACCACGATGCGTTATTTCTTCACAAACAGCTGGCAAAACTGCAGTCATTGCCAAATTGACAAAAAGCATATAGACTGGATAACTTTCAGTTTGTGTTGAAGACGAAAGTTTCTCGTATCCCAAAGATTGCAAAATGGTGTAAAAGAATGATGATACGCCTATGTTCAAAACGTATACAGTTGCACCAATCAAAATACTTATGCCAATCGCACCAATTGATAACTTTTTGACACCATAATAATTCAATACTTCTTTTGGCTTCTTTTTGGTAAGACCGCCATACAAAAATATGGGAAGAATAAGCATAAGTCCGATTTGTAATATAACACTCAACACAATGCTTTCATAATCTCCCAAAAAAGAGAGCAAGTTGAGCGAAGACAAAACCCTTATGGCACAAAAGCCAAAGATTATAATCGAATATATAAGATTTGCATAAAAAAAGTTAGATTTGTTTTTCATAATTGTCCTTAAAATTTGTTAAATAAAAAGTTTCAAAATTACACAATCAAGTTGAGCATCCAAATAATGCATCCAATCGCAATTCCAATCCACAAACATGTGTTTGGTTTGGTTTGGGCTTTTTCAAAATATGCCAAATCGTTTTGATTTATGGTATTGACGGTCGAATCGTCCTGAATTGCTGTCTGTTTGTTGTCCTTTGATACTTTTGCTTCACGCTTTATGCAAAACAGCAATCCAACGATTGTTGCACCTGCCAAAACTGCGAACAAAATACTCAAAAGCACAAACTTCAAATCAACGGTTACATTTTGTGATGCATGATTTATTGTACTTAAATAGTTTATTACGATAACAGTGCAATTATTAACAAAGTGAGCAAATATGGTTGGCACTGTCGAAGACGTACGGTCTGCAATAACCGCAAAAATCAAACCGAGCAAGAATGGATATACAAGTTGGTCAATGTTTCCATGGATAAGTGCAAACAGAAGTGCGGACACGATTATAGCAGTCCATTTTCCGTATTGGCGAAGTCCGTTAAGGATAATGCCGCGGAACAACAATTCTTCAAAAATGGCAGGGAGCACAGCCAAAAGAAAAATATTCAAGCAGAGCCACCAACCATTGTCAAGTGGCAAAGGCATACTTGCAGATGTGTGTCCCAAAAGTTTGAAAAGGGCATCAAACGAAGTAATAAGGTTGTTAAAGCCAAACAATGCGATTATTCCAATACAAATTGCAAAAATCATATTTGTGGCACCAACCTTGAAATCAATGCGACACGCATTTTTTGCATTTATGTGCATAAAACCGTTATACCCAAAAAAGATACCAACAAAGCACAACTGACTTATTGCAGTAAGCAAAACCAATGGCAACGTTTGATTTGTAATTTGAGCATAGTCTTTCTTCGCAAAATTGCAATATACCATCATCAGTATTACAAACACAGTACCAATTATTTGTGGGATAACAACGGCAAGCAAAAATACGACGCCGGCATCTTGCTTTGTATATATGTTACGTTTTTGCAAAACAGACTTGAATTCTTTTTGTTGCTTGATAATTTCCATAGGGCAATTATATCAAAAAAAAACTAAAAATCAAACATAATAATGATATATACAAAAAGAAAGTGCATTCATTCGCAAAGTAAATAAATTTTTTTTGCAAATTTTGACAAGTGTTTTACTTTTTGCAAAGAATTTGTTAAAGTATATATATGAAAAAAATTTGTTTCGTTTGTATGGGAAATACTTGTCGTTCACCAATGGCAGAAAAAATATTTAACGATTTGTACAAAAAGAGTGGAATGAAAGGGTTGAAGGCAGTATCTGCTGGGCTTGATTGTGCAAATGGAAACAATATGGAACTCAAAGCAAAACGTGCGTTGAAATCCATTGGTTTTGCGTGTGGTGCAAAAAAGACAACCCGTCTTGAAACACTTGAGCCAAATACTTTGTATATAACCATGACAAAACAACTCAAACACGCACTTAACAAACCTTCGGTACTTTGCTTTGAAGACTTTGGCGGAAACGATATAGAAGACCCCTATGGCGGCGGTCAAGACGTTTATGATAATTGTGCAAAACAAATTTTGCAAAATGTACAACTTTTGATTGAAAGATTGAAAAAGTTGTCAAATTGATTTCAAATACAAGGACTACAATCAAAAAAATATTCAAAGTGAATGCTCCATAGTGAGCATTTTTTGTATTCTTATACCTATTTTGAATAACATATCACAAACTGAACAAAATAAATCAGAGGTACAATATGAAAAGTATAAGAAAAATTATTTTGTTTTGTTTGATGTCGATGTTAATTTTGTGTGGGGGATGTTCTTCACTTGGGTTCACTCCACAAACAAACTTGGATACAAGTGTTGATATGACACCGCGCAAAATTTCGCTTTCCCAATATGCTTCGGCTCCCGAAGTGGTAGAAAATGTCAAAAGTGCGGTAGTAGGTATTTCGGCATCGCTTTCCAATGGTTACAGTGTTGGAAGCGGTGTTGCTATTGCAGAAAATGGATACATACTTACAAATCATCACGTGGTAGACAGCAGCAATCAAATCACAGTTTACTTTGCAGATATGTCACAAGCGAGTGCAAAATTGGTTTGGTCGGACAGCAGTTTGGATATGGCGGTTATCAAAAGTTCAAAAAACATGCCTTATCTTGATTGTGGAAACAGCAAAAATCTGAAAGTCGGTGAAGAAGTACTTGCAATCGGCACACCGCTTACGTTGCAATTCAAGTATACCGTGACAAAGGGGATTATAAGTGCACTCAATCGTACTTTGGAAGTCGACAGTATGGGTGGAGCAAGTTATTTGCAGAACCTTATCCAGCATGATGCAAGCATTAACCCTGGAAACAGCGGAGGACCACTTATCACTTTGGACGGCAAAGTTGTTGGAATAAACACTTTGAAGGCGAGTGAAGGTGAAGGAATTGGTTTTGCTATTCCAATTGAAGTTGGACAAAAAATCACTGAAAAAGTTGTTCAAAACAACAATTACGTTGCACCGTATATCGGTGTGTTTGGATTTGATGCCGACATAGCAAGTTATTATGGCGAAACTGACTTGAAAAAGGGTGTTTACGTTATCAGCCTTGACAAATACGGCTCGGCAAGTTTGTCTGGACTTCAAGAGGGCGACGTGATTTTGAAGATAAATGGAAAAGACATTGAAAGGCTTTTGGATTTGAAAATGGCAATGTATGATTGCAAGATTGGCATGGATGCAGTTATGACAATTCAACGTGGGGAGCAAATTTTTGAACTGAAAGTGCCATGCAAAACAAGACAAACCAATTTGCAAGAACAACAAGATTTGGTCGAAGAAACTTTGAATCCAGTTGATGAAATATTGGACGTAAAGGAATAAAAACCAAGAAGAAGATTTTAAAAGAGTTTAAACTATTTATAAAAAAATAATTGCAAAAAAAACAAGGGGAAAAGAATAATAGTTTGATTTTTTGACAAAATACAAGTGTAAGTATCTTAAAGTGGCGTGCTATAAAAAAAACACTTCAAATTGTTTGACAAATTTTGTAGATTTAAGGTACAATCAATGCGTAATTTGAATTACATAGGTCAAATTACAGACAAATTGCAACATTTTGAAAAGGCGTCGCCATACCGCCAAAATTCAAAATTGTGCAAGGTGTAATTTTTTACACAAATTTTTAAGGGGGAAAACTATGAAAAGAAAATTTAAACTGATTACATCAGTTGCTTCACTCTGTCTTGCCATTGCTCTTATGGCATTCGGTGTTTATGCAGCTTCAGCTCCAAAGTTGACTGTTTCCGGTACAGTTTCATTTAACGCAGAAAACGTTTATGCAACTGTAACAATTCAAAAAGGTAAAGGTACAGCCCTTGACGGTATTACACTTACTAATGTTGATGTAACAAAGGGCGTATGGGGTGCTGGTACATCAAATGAGAATGCACAAGCAACTGCAAACGTTGACGAAACGCTTGATGACCAAAACGTTGCGTACAAATATGTTGTAACAATCAAGAACGATTTCAAAGAAAACGTTTCTATCAAAGGAACATTTGGAACACAAGTTCCTGCTTTGACTGCTGGCACAACAGGTGCTACGCTTGCTGCAACTGTTGCAGGTGGTTCTGAGGGCAATGGTGCCGTTGCTGCTGCGGGCACATTTACAATCGCTCCAAACACATCAGCAACAATCACAGTTACACTTGTAATTGACCCAGCTGTTGCTTCTGCAAACATTTCTGCAAACTTGGGAATGGTTATTGACTTCGCAAGGGTTACAGGCTAATAACATAACAATTTTTTAAATCGATTTTAAAATGTATGGCAAGCAGTTGAGTGTTTCAACTGCTTTTTTTTTTTGCAAAAAAACAAGGCTTGAAAGTAAAATAGGCCTTGTTTTTGTTTGAAAAAGGAAGTCAAGTTTTTTTCGAAATTTATTCAAGTCTGAATATTGGGCCACGCGTGATATCTGCGACAGCAATGCGGATATGGGTTCCTTCAATAATATCTTTGGTTTGCAAATACTTGCATATTGTGTTGTATGCCATTTCGGGTGTGTTGTTTTCTTTGCTGAGATGCGAAAGTACAAATTGTCTTGTTCCATTGATTGCCATTTGTTCAATCGCTTGTGCAGATTGATTGTTTGAAAGGTGACCATGATTTGACAAAATACGTGATTTCAAATAAAAACTGTAATTTGGATTTTTTTGAAGGGTAGGCACATCGTGATTCGCTTCAATATACACAAGTGGGCAAGATTTTGAAAACTCGATGATATCAGGTGTGACAATCCCAAGGTCAGTTATTATTGCAAATTGATTTTTTCCATCCGAAACTTTGTATCCGACTGTATATTTGGCGTCATGTGAAACTGGGCAACTGAAAACGTTGAAATTTTTGAGTTCGACGCTGCTGTCAAAAAAGTAATGTCTGTTTTGTGAAGTGACTTTTTTCAACTTATCTTCCAATGCTTGCCAGCAATTTGCATGGGCAAATACTTTTGTGTTGTATTTTGCTGAAAACACATCAATGCCTTTTATGTGATCAAAGTGTTCATGACTTACAAAAATTCCATCGATATCAAATGGATTTACGCCAATTTCGTTAAGGTTTTTTGTTATCAGAGCGGCTGAAATTCCAGCATCAATCAAAATTTTTGTGTTGTCTGTTTCGACGTATGTACAGTTTCCGTCACTTCCGGACGAAAAATTGCAAATTCTCATATCTTATCCTTTGTTGAAATTAAATATTTTCAAGTATTGTATCAATTTTTTCAAGCAAATTTGCTTTTCCTGTGTTGTTTTCAACAGAATAGGCGATTATATTTGATTTTGAAATCATCAATTCTTTTGCAACAAGAAAAAGTTGGTTGTTTACTTTGCTTTTTGCGATTTTGTCAGTTTTTGTCGCAACAGTCAAAAATGGGATGCCGTTGTTGTACAAAAACTTTTGTGTTTGTTTGTCCAAATTTGTTGGGTTGTGTCTGCAATCAACCAAAAATATGACAAGTTTAAGATTTGGATTGTCAAGTAAAAATTTGCCAATCATATTGTCCCATTCGTTGCTTATTTGTTTTGACGCAAGGTTGTAACCATATCCAGGCAAGTCGACAAAACGCAATGTATCGTTGTTGACAGCAAAATAATTGATAAGCCTTGTTCGTCCAGGTGCAGACGACGTTTTTGCGATTTTGTGGGCAAGCAAGTTGTTTATCAAACTGCTTTTTCCAACGTTGCTTTTTCCAACAAATGCAATTTCTGGTACGTCACCGACGGGCTTATCTTCAAGTTTTGTTATACTTTTCAAAAATTTGCTGTTTTTTATCTCCATGGCAAAAAGAATATCACAAATGTGCGCAAAAATCAAGTTTGTGTGTAATTTTTTGTCAAATCAATTCTCTTTGCGTTTTTTTTGTGTTAAAATAATTTTGTGGAAAACAAATTTATGGAACTTGCGCTTGTACAAGCAAAAAAAGCGTTCGACATGGGTGAAATACCGATTGGTGCCGTTGTTGTAAAGGACGGCAAGGTTGTGGCACGTGCATACAACAACCGTCAAAACAGCAGAATTTCGACCAATCATGCCGAAATTTTGGCTTTGCAAAAAGCGTGCAAAAAGTTGGGCGATTGGCGACTTTGTGATTGCGATATCTATGTTACGACAATACCTTGTCCAATGTGTGCCGGTGCAATAGTAAATTCAAGGATAAGAAAGGTCTTTTATGGTGCAACAAATCCAAACAAAGAACTTTTTGAAAAGATTTTGACTCAAAGTTGCCTTAATCATACGTGCCAATTTGAAGGCGAAATTATGCAGCAAGAATGTTCCGAATTGCTTTCAAGTTTTTTCAAACAAAAAAGGAAATGAGAATTTTGATATTTGTCGAAAATCTTATATAATCAAAATGTATGATTGTCTGTGTTTTGGTTGACAATTTGTATGAACAAATTTTAAAATAAACGATGATAGGGGTGTAAAATGATTATTTTGGCTTGCGATCACAGGGGATATGAACTCAAAGAAGAAATTAAAAAATTTTTTAATGATGAAAGTATAACTACAATAGATGTTGGCACGTATTCGACTGAAAGGGTTGATTATCCTGATTTTGCAAAGGCAGGTATAAAAAAAGTTTTGGAAAACAACCAAAACGTAGGTATTTTTATTTGTGGAACAGGGCTTGGAATGAGTATGTGTGCCAATCGAAATCCAAAGATAAGGGCTGCTCTTTGCACAAATGTTACTTATGCAAAAATGGCAAGGCGTGACAACAATGCAAACGTTTTGATTTTGCCAGGGAATTATATGTCAAAGTTGAAGGCTATAAGGATAATAAAAGAATTTTTGACAACTGATTTTGAAGGTGGCAGACACGCTGAAAGATTGAAAAAATTTTAAAAGGATAAAAAATGATAAGTTTTTTGTTTTCAATAGTTGACAAAAAAATATTTTGGGACAAGGTTTATCAAACGCTTTCGCAAAAGTATGATGATTTTGAAATGGTCTTCGCAATAAAAGAACAAAATCCCGAATTGGAAGATTTGCGTGCCTTGGCAGACGGCAAAGACAATGTTCGGATTTTCGAATACGAACAAAATGCAAGTGAAAATTTTATGATAAACAAAACAATCAAGCACATAAAAGGCGATTGTTTGGTTTTGTGTCGCGATTATTTTGTTTACGCAACAATCCTTTCGGACTTTTTGATTGAAATGGGAAAACAAGGTGCTCAAATTGCAATGTTTCAAAAACAAAAAAAATCAAACAAGATTACCAATTTTTTTGCAAAGTTATCGCATAAAATAACAAGGGCATTGTTTGGATTTGATTTTTATGATGGGGATGTTGGTCTTGTCTATTTTGGAAACATTGCTCTTTCTGTTTTGAAAAACTTGCCAAATTGTTCGCTTTTGACAAAAGTGAACAGGTGGAAAGGGTTTGAAATTTCTTATGCTACAACAGATTCACTTGATAAGGCTGTAATGGAAAAAGATGAAACAAAAAAATCGCTTATAAGCTTGATTTGTTCGTTTGTAACACTTGTTTCTCTTGTGGGGGTCTTGGTATTGCTTTGTGTTTTTGACGTGATTGGTTTTCTGTCGATTTTATGTTTTGCAACTGCAATTTTGGTCAATGTTCTGTGGTCAACATACTCTGTGATAAAATTTCGTTTGAACCGAAAAGTTGGGAATTTGAAAGAATAAATTTGAAAAAAATTTTGACTATCAAAAATTACTCAAACATTTATATAAAAAAGTTTGAAGTAACACGTGCTTTTATTTGTATGAAATTGCGAATTTAACAAACAATATAAGTGGAGTTATTATGGAAAATGATAAAGTTTTAGCACATTTGTTGGTTAATTATTCTGTTTCGCTTAAAAAAGGCGAAAAGGTTTTTGTTGAAGTTACTGACGTACCCGATGAGTTTGTATTGGATTTGCTTGAAGAAATTGCAAAGGTTGGCGGATATCCGGTTTTATTCCGCAATTCAAGTATTGTCAGTGCAGCGCTGTTGAAAAATACAAATGAAGAATACGCAAAGTTGAAATACAGATATTATATGCCCATAATGAAAGATATGGATGCGTATATTGGTGTTCGCGGGATAAACAATTTGTATGAACTTTCTGACGTAAACGCAACTCATCTTAAAATCGATGATTTGTTCTACAAGGAGCCAATAACCAATGAACGTGTAAACAATACGAAATGGGTTATATTGAATTATCCAACGCCATCTTTGGCGCAAAATGCTGGTCTTAGCACGCCTGTTTTCAAAGATTATTTTTATCAAGTTTGCAACTTTGATTATCAGAGCATGGACGAATATTTGAAACCGTTGGAAGATCTTATGGACAAAACGGACAAAGTTCATATTTGCGGAAATGGAACCGATTTGAACTTTTCAATTAAGGGAATCAAGGCAATCAGGTGCGCCGGAAAATGCAATATTCCGGATGGCGAAGTTTATACTGCGCCGGTCAAAGATTCGATTAACGGTCACGTAAGATACACAATTCCAACCGTTTATCAAGGAAAACGTTTTGATGATGTTGTTCTTACAATCAAAAACGGCAAGATTGTCGATGCAAAATCGTCAAACACTGCCGCACTCAATTATATTCTTGATACTGACGACGGTGCAAGATATTTTGGTGAGTTTGCACTTGGTGTCAATCCCAAGATACGCAAACCTATGCTTGATATTTTGTTTGATGAAAAGATGTTCGGCTCTTTTCATTTGACACCAGGATGTTGTTATGAAGACGCGTCAAACGGGAACAAATCTGCAATTCATTGGGATATGGTTTGTTGCCAAACCGAAGAATATGGTGGCGGTGAAATTTGGTTTGACGATGTTTTGGTCCGCAAGGATGGAATGTTTGTTTTGCCAAAACTGCAAAACTTAAATTTTTTATCTGAATAAAACTATAGTTAAAATTGAAGCGAAACGGCTTCAATTTTTGTTAACATTGAAATTTTGCATAATTTTACAAAAAAACATAATTTTACAAAATATATTTGACTTTGTACTTTTTTATGATAAAATATCCAAGAGGAATAATTATATTATGACAGTCGATATAAAATCTGAATCTTTAAAGAATCTTGGTGTTTACGAATTGCGTGAACTTGCCCGTAAACTTGGTGTGCCATCTCCTACAACCAAAGTTCGTAAAGTATTGGAAGAAGAAATAATTGAATATTCTCAAAAAGAAAGCATAATGCTTCAAAAAAGGAAAGGACGTCGACCAAAATCTGTCAAAACACAGAGTGTAGAAGATGCCCTTGATATTTTTTTGCCAAAAACAAATTCCGAAATTATTTTGCTCCAACACAAAGAAAAAGAAGATACTGACTTGATGCAATTCAGACAAGATTCTGCTTTTAAAGAATCAGTTGCACATGAAATCATCGGATATGTACGCATGACCAAAAGTGGCAAATATTATGTAAGAGCGATGTCAGATTCTTCTATTGTAGCAACCATTTCCAAAAAGAAAATGAATGAATTTAATCTTTTTCTTGGCGATAAAGTCAGAGCATATGTTGCTGGATATGAAGGTGATGAGTTCTTTCAATTGCAAACAGTAACACTTTTGAATAACGAACCAATTGTACCTGAAAGAAAACTCGACGAAATATGTACAGATGTCGCATTGTCTGATACAAAGATAGAAAAGCTTGATATAGAAGAAGGGGGAAAGTTGCTTTTTGTTGCCGATTCTATGCGTGAAAGCGCTGAAAAATTGGCACCAATTTATACTTCACTTCAAAGCGATTACCATGTTGTTGTCTATGCTCCCGGAATATCGACTTATCAAAGTTTGATGATGCAAAAAAATTTTAAAGGTGACTTTATTTATGCCTTGACCGAAGACCATCCCGTGATTGTGTTTGAATCTGTTGACAATGTAAAGAATCATATTGATATTTTGACACGTCAAAAGAAAAAAGTTGTTTTGTTTGTTTTTGATCTTATGGCAGCAAAAAATGGATTGCAAGAATATTTGGCAATTTTGTCAAATAACATGACTGTGAAAGAGGACATTGAAGCAACAAAATTTTGTATGAAACTTGTCAATCTTTCAAGGGTATTGGAAAATGGTGCAAGTGTGACTGTTGTGGCAGTTTGTATGAAAGAAGATCAAAATACAAAATTCTTCAATTACAGTTTGAAAAAAGCGGTGGACAAAATATTATATTTATAATTTTTTTAAAATCGCATCTTAGATTTACAACAAAAAAATCAAGCAAGTTTTTGCTTGATTTTTTTGTTATTATCTTATTTTCATACGTTTACGAAGAAGGACAAAGATAACAACTCCTGCTACAACGACAATTGATGATACGACAATCAAAATTATTGCAACGGTATTTAAAGGCTGATTTCTGGTTACCTTGTATGTAAACAGCAGTCTTTCACTTGGTGTAAGAATTTGTATGAAATAATCACGAGCAGCTGTTAGTTCAATTTCATATATTTCTTGATATGCACCATTTTTAAAGTATGCATCATCGAATACCAAATCTTCTTTTCCACTTATTTTTACAATGCATTCGCCGACTTCTTGATAAAGGTTGTAAGCATTGAATGTTACAACAATTTCTTTTGTTGTGCTTTTTCCTTCTTCAAGCGAAATATTGATTGGTGGATTTGCGTTGTTAACTCGGAAAGAGTAGGTGAATTCTTGTCCAAGTTCATTACCAGTTGCAATAGTTACAGTATAATTTCCGCTTCCGGTGAGTTCGTCATACAAAGATATAAACAAATTTGTTAAAAAGTATTTTTGAGTTGGTTGTTCGTTTTGGTTTTCAACTTGTACAAGTTTCAAATCGCCAAGTTTTTGTTGCACCATTCTTTCAGTTACATCTGTTCCATTTTTGAGTATTTGTTTGATATAGTAACCTTCATAACTTTCAATATTGAATGCCCAAACAAGTTCGTTTGCACGGATTATTTGGAAAACAAATTTTTCTTGTCTTATTTCCTTGGTATCCTTTTTTGCACTCCAAGTTACTTCGTACAATCCTGGTTCACTGAATGTCCATTTTCTTTCGCTTGAAGATACTTTGTAATCAGTATACTCTTTTCCGTTACGCAAAACCAAAATTGCTGGTTTTGCACTGTTGTCATAATATCCAATTGTATATTGTGGTATTTTGATTTCTACATCAGTATTGTAGATTGCATACTGAATAGGGGATTCGTCATTGACTGTAAATACAACGTTGTCTAGGAATATAAATTCAAATGCCGACGTGCTGTTTGTGATTTGAGCATTGTAATCAAACAGTTGTACATTGCCTGCAAGGTCACTGAATCTGAATACATAAGCACCACTTCGTGTCAATTTTATTTGGAATATGTTTTTGTCGAGTGAAATGTTTTCGTACTTGATAGGTTGATTGCTTTCACCATATAAAATTTGTGCACTTATCAAGTTTTCTTCGATTTTGTAATATGGATTCCAAGCAACTATAACATAATCTGAATTTTCAAAATCTTTTGATATCACGTAATTTGCTTGTGAAAATTCAAAATTGATTCGGTTACCTTCGGTATCAAGATAGTAAAAATCATTTACCAATTTGCTTGACTTAGGGACTACTGTTATTGCTATCGTAGTTTTGAAATAATTCAAAAATTCCTGTGATTTATCATAATTTGAAATTTCGTAGATATAGGTGGTTATACCAGCTTTTGTGTCAATGGTCGGCGTGCTGTACCCGATAAGTTGTGTTTGATTTGTTCTTATTTTGTAGTTTGTTGTGTTGACAATATAGTGCGTGTTGTATGAGATATTGTTATTTGATGAGTAAGGGGAGGCTGTCGGCTGAATTTCGTGATACAACCCATCATTACCTAAAACTTCAATTACATAATATTGCCAAGCGTCAGATGATATTCTGAATTGATAATCTTCACTTCTGTAGATACTGAAAATATCTGTCCAAGACAACCTTAATTGATATGTGCCAACAGTTGTAACTGTTTCGCCACTTTGAATTTCTTTTGTACTTCCATCAGGTGAAACAAGTTCAACTTTGCAAGGAAAGAGCATTTGTGATGTGTCAGCAAACTCAATAGTAACTGGATCACTTGTAATGTTGTCACCACTGTCAAAAAGTCCGTTAAGGTTTTGTCTGTTTTTACCTTTAAGGTTGATTTGAGGTGTCAAATTGTAAATTATAAAGTTGTTTGTTGATGTTTCATAAATATTTTTTGAAGGGTCGTTGTCATCAACAACTTCGATGGTTGTTCGTGACGAAATGATAAAATGTCTTATACCGCCAAAGTAACCGTTTATTGCATCGGAATTGTCAACAGGATTAAGTGTAATAGATGCATATGAGCCATTTGTTATAACCGACAACATTCCGTCGTATGTATTCGGTATGGTTGGATCAATATCGAAAGTTTTGTTATATTTTATCGAACCATTTGTTTCGTACTCTATTGCTTGAACAGCAACTGTTGTTACCCCATAGTAATAATTGTACGTCATTTTTTTGTTTGAAAGGTAAGTTTCAGTGTCTTCAAAATTGAAGGTTAGAGGTGAGGATAGTCCGTCATAATTATTAATTTCTTCAATGTATTCTTGTCCATACAAATGTTGGAAAACGTAAATTGCTCCGAAATTGTCCGTAACCTTGTATCTGTATTGTGCACCAGCATAAGGCGATTTTATTTCGAACAATGTTTTGTTGTTGCTTGTTGAAATTTTTGCGATATCAAAACTTTCTGGATTTAAATAATCAATTGGCTCATTGTTGCCGTACTCATATTTGGCATATTTGTTTGGTTTGTTGTTGATGTATTCCCAAACTTCGATATATTGCCAATCAAGATTTGTGGTGTTAGTAATTTGTTGTGACGTAATTTCAAAATATGCATTTTCTCTTGTAGGGTGTGTCAAAAGCAAATCTTTGTTTGTAACTGAAACAGCAATATTTACATTTTTACAAGGAACGTTGCTTGCTGTCAAAATATAGTTTGCAGTCATTGGTAAAAGGTTAAATTCGTTTTGCAAATCAACTTTGGTTGTTTGATTTAAACTGTATTTGTACACTTGAGCGTTTCCCAATCCAAAAGGTGAAAATACGTATTTTTGAGCACCAAATGTAAGTATTGACCATTTGTAATTGTAAAAGTTCAAATTTTTAAGCACAAACCAGTCTTTTGCGGTTACAAGGAACGAATAATTTGTTTTTGCGACGTCACTTGCATAAAAGGAATAATTTGAGATTCCATCTTCGTAACTGATTATTTCAAAATTGTGATTTTGTGCATCTTCGATATTTGCCGCTGCAATATCAGTATAGTAAATTGTATAAACGGTTATGTTTTGTGCAAAATCAAGCTCAACAATTTCATAGTATGTGTTCGTTTGCCAGCCAGTTTGATTTGCTCTTCCAAATACGTCTTCAAGTTTGCTGAGAGGTGTGTATTGACCGTTGTATACAAGTTGTGCCAATGCGTCTGAACCTTGTGGGTCAAGCTCTGAAATTGTTGAGTCAAGGTACTTGTTTGGAACTTGTCTGAAATATATTGTATTTTTGTCACTGCTTGACCAAATCAATTCTTCAAATTGACTTTTGTCAACAACAAAAGCAAAATTTTTGAACAGTCCTTCATTTGAGGTTTTGTTGTATTTGTTTGATTGTCCATGGCCGTCACGTACCGAAACTGTGTTGATAAGTGATGGTTCGTTTGCGAATAAAATCATTTTATCAACGCTTTCAACAGGAGCGATCTTGTCGATTTTAATTTGTTTTGTAACGCGCCAAGAGTTTGCTGGATAATAGTGTTCTTCACCCTCATAGTGCATTGAAATCATAACAGTCGAATCATGGGAAAGGGAAGATATATCAAGATCAAAATAGTGTGTTTTTCCGTTTGATGCTGTCGTAATTTTTTCAAGCGTAGGTTTGTAGAAAAAATTGTTGTTTGCATAACAGTTGATATCTGTTTTATCAATCTTTGCCATAAACTCGTTGCTTGAATCGGTCCATTGTACTCTTAATTTGTTGTCATTTGTCCAATAAAAGTTTTCAAAGTACACGAGTTCGTTACCAGTGCTGTTTAAAATGTCAAATTGTGGGACTTCAGATTCGATTTTAACATAAAAAGTCAAAACTGGTTTGAAACCTTTCAAATATTGATTATTTTGTGAAATTTGAATTTTCCATTCACCAACATTGCTAAATTCGCTCAAAGCAAGCATCATTTTGTCGGACTTGTCTATGCCTTTCCATACAAAGTATTTGTTTCCGTACATTGTGTAAACTTCACTGTTGGAAGGTTTTGTATCTTGAATTGTAAATGAAACGTCAGATTTTATTGTTTCGCCAGTTGTGGTGTTTGTTATTGTGGTATTGAGTTGATTTGAATCAATATAGCTTTGATAATTGTCGTCGAAGAACAAAACTCTGTTGTCTGTAACAAGTGTTTCGCCAACAATTTGTCCCAATTTGTAAAGTGGAATATACAATTTTACAGGCAACATATTTGTTTCCAAAAGGTAGGTGATAGAATCGTCTGAGAAACTGTTTGCACGATACAAATATTTGAATTGTTTTGCGTTTTCTGAACCACTCAAAACTTCCAAATACATTTCGCCACCGATACGACTTATCAGTTGACTTTGTTGACCATTTGTAATTGATTCAGGCGATGAAATAATATTTTGTCTGTCAACAAAGAATACAAGATTTCTTGTCATAAAGTCGTATTTGGAGCCTACTAATTCGGTAGTTTGACTTCCCAAATTGCGATATTTTCTGGTTATGATGTACTTACCTTCTTGACTGAAATATTTTTCATTTTGAGAGTCATAAACTTTGTTGATGTCATGAATGTACAGACCGTTTGTTTGTAAAATGCCTAAGTTTATCCCAGCTTCATAATCATAAACAACGGTTGTTTGAGGGGCTTTTGCAAGAGTATAACTTTTTCCCTTTACAAAATTTTGTTTCTTCAAAATACCTTTTTCAATCAAAACTGCCAAAGAGTATTTTTCATATTGTGTAAAATCTGAAGTGCTTTGACCAATATATTGCAATTCTTCGTCAAGAGTGTAAAAATCGTGTTTGTTAATTTTTACATTTCTTTGATCGTTTTGCAATGAACTATCGTCAGGAGAGTAAATAAGATAATCAGTAAGATATGGATAAAATTGAATTTGAACAGATTCGAGTTCAATTGTGTTTAGAGTTGGTGAAATCAGGTATTGAAGTTGAAGAAATTGCTGAGTGTAAGTTGTTGAGTTCAAATTGATAGGGTAGTAGTGGATTGTTTTTTCACTCGAATCGGAATCTGAAATTTCATAATTGTGTTTTTCAAGATTGTTGTATTTATCGTCTTGCTTGAACGTAACAGCAGTTTTTGAAATGTCGGTAGAAACTTGCAAACTGTAAACTGATTGATATTGATCTGAAAGATTGCTTTCGTCACTTACATAAAATGAATATGTATCTTCATACAAAATTTCATCTTTTACAATATCAATTTGATAACTGTAATCGTCAATTTTGTATCCGCCGTTAATGTTTGCGTTTGCTATGTTGTAATTTTTGCTGTTGATTTGTACAGTTATGTTTTGAGTATCTATTTTTGATGCGAGGTACAAATTTTCTTGGCTGTTTGTTGTAATTGTTTTGAAATTACAGTCGTCATCATTTGCCATTGTTTGCATGTTTGCATTTTGAACAAGGATTTGTTGAAGCCATGGATCAAGTGGCTTTGTTGATGGATTTTTTGGTTCCCAACTTGTTGTATTAAAATATTTTGTGTCAATGTCAAATTTTACAACTTTATATTTACCCCACAAAATAGTAGAATTTTCGGATGTAATATTTAGAGCCGTGAAATCGGTGATATATGTGTTTGATTCGGAAATTTTTTGCAAAATAACAGGTGAAGTTTTGTCAATTACAAATGATTGATAAACGTAGTTGCCCGCCATATCTTGGATATAAAAAATATACATACCGTTTTCGGTCAAAATATTTTCGGTTGATACAAAAGTGTTTGATACGTTATTTTGGTACCCAATTTCCACGAAATTATTATTTTGTGTTTCAAGCAAATAATCTACTGGAATATATTTGCCTTGTACATAGTAAGATTCTAAAAGGGGAGTAGTCCAAGAAGTCTGAGTATTTGACAAAGGAATATATTTATAAAAAGCTTTTGTTATATTTGTTTTGTCCGCTTTTTCATTCCATTCAATTACAATATTTTGGTTGCTGAAAAAATCTGCTGCCTTGGTTTTTACAAAACCACCTCCAAAGTTGCTTGCAACTCTTGCGGTCACACCTGTGATGGGAGTATTGTCAATAGAAAAATAACTTATAATTTGTTTTTTCAAGTTTTTACCAAAACTTGCAACTATTTTATAATTTTTGTTTTGATCAAACAAAACAGGTTCGCATCCTACCACAACTGGGCTTGAATACAATGTTTCGCCAAAATTTTTGCTGTAAACAGCAAGCTCGATTTTTGAATTAAAAGGATTGTTTCCGTTGTTGAGATTGACATACACGTTATTTTTTGTCCAACTGTTTGATGCAAGAATGACGTCATTTTGATCTTTTATTGTAAAGCTTGGAGTACTGTTTTCAATTTTAAACAAAAACCATTGTTCATATTCTTTTGTTGAATCTATAGCATTTGTGCTGGTGTAAACAGTTTTTAAAAGGTAGGTACCAACTTCTGTAAACGCGGTTCCGTTGTAATTTTCAGTTTTTACCCATGAATCAGATTGATTCTCAAAAACAAAGAAATAGCTTTTATCCTTTTTGATGGTTGCATTGTAAGCTAATTCAACAGGTGCTTGGTTGGTGGAAGGAATAAGGTTAAATTTGTCTTTTTGGAAAGAAATGTCAAAATTGCTTGGGATATCTGAAACCGTGTAATTTCCGTTAGGCAAAAGCGTAATATATTCTTCACCAAAGTTGCTGAATGTTATATCGGTTTGTTTTCCAGGTACAAGCAAATTTGAATCGTCAAAGATTTTAAATTCTTTTTTATCAGAAGCAGTGTTATTTATGTCTGAATGATAAAGTTGAACACCAAAAATATTCAAGCGGTCAAATTTGGTTTTGTTTGTAAGTTCGCTCAAATTGTATTTTTGTGAATCAACATAATGTATGTACTTGTATTCGATGCGATAATTTCCAATGTCATTGAAAGTAACAATTGCTTGGTGGAGTGATTTGTCTTGGAAAATTTTTACAATATCGCCAGTTTGTACAAGGTTCTTGTTTGCATCTAAACTTATGTATGTTTCACTGTTTAAGTTGTACACGCTTTTGCTGATTTGCAATTCGAATTTTGTATAATCGAAAACGATAGTTGGAAGATTAAGCCTTGAAGAGATGGTTGTATTTGTGTAATGAAATTGATGTGTTCTTGCATATTGCGCTGAACTTCCAGCAACTGTTGTTTCTACGTTTGAAACTGAAACTGCAGGTAAGTTTGCAACCATATAAGAAGATGTTTTGAATAGAAAGAATGTAAATGAAAATGATTTACGTGTACTTACGGAATACTCATTTCCAGAATATTCCATATATGAAAAATATACCGTATATTTACCTTCGCTGTCGGCATCAACGGAAGAGTAAGGGTTGAGAGTGATATCGACGTAGTTTGCATCTTTCACTGCTTCGATTTGAGTATTTGGCTTTATGTAATCTTTGTTTGGTTTTGTTATATCATCAACCGTGACAATTGTAGGGAATGCTGATATTGCGTATTGATTGTTGAATGACGGATCGCCAAGTGTGATTTTTAAAATTTGATTTTGATCAAGCAAAACTGTTTCGTTTTGTGTTATTTGACTTCCAGTTTGCACGGGTTCATCATCGCCGTTTTTTTGATAAACGCTTGCAGAAAAATAGGAAGGCAGTATGTCTTCATCTGCGCTTGTATTTTTGTATGAATTTGTTTTTCCAGAAAAAATAAATCCAAGGCCAAAAAATAAAATTGTGGCAAAAAATACTGAGCATAGTACATTAAAATATTTTTTCATAAACACCTCTATTTTATGTTGTTTTTATTTTATCACAAACAAACAAAACAAATCAAATAAT